>DATKPK010000063.1:0-12115 GCA_035524095.1 Binataceae bacterium (SeqCode)
CTCTGCCCGCCGGCTTTAGTAGAATCTAACGTAAGACTTTAGGTTTTGTATGCTGAAGCCGCTTCGGCGCGCAGTGCTCGCCTTTGTAATCGCCCTTGCCATCTTGAGCCTCGGGCTCAACGCGCCTTTCGCCAAGGATCAGGAGCCTCAATCTGCCCAATGGGTCGTTGATATCGTCCAACATGGCCACTGGCTACTACCCTATGACTACTACGGTTATGTAGAGCGTAAGCCGCCGCTCTTCTATTGGCTCTCTGCGCTCGCTGTCGAGGCCACCGGCGGCCGCGTCAACGAAACTCTGGCTCGCTTCCCCTCGCTGATTGCAGGCGCGGCCCTCGCTGCCGAGGTGATGCTCTGGGCCTCCGCCGCTTTCGACGGCTTTACTGGTTGGCTCGCCTTCCTCTTCCTACTCGGCATGTATGGCTTCGCCTCCCGCGCAACGCTCGCCCTCACCGACATGCTGATGACCACCCTGATGCTCACCGGCTACTACCTGCTCCAGCCGCTGCTCGAAGGCCGCATGTCGATGCGCCGTGCAGCCGTCATCGGCATCGTCCTCGGCCTCGGTATTCTCACCAAGGGCCCGATTGCTCTCGCTCTCCCCGCAGTCGCCGCCGTGATCTACTTGCTCCTAATGCGCACAAATCCATTGCGGATGCTGACCGCCCGATGGCCCTGGACGATTCTGGCGCTCGCCGTCGCCATCGCTGCGCTATGGTATGTCCCGGCTTTCATTGCGGGCCGCAGCAGCGACCTGCTCGGCGTCTTCGCGCAGGAGAACTTCGGCCATTTCATGCCTGCCACGATGGGTGGCACTGGCGAGGCGTCGCGTCCCTTTTATTACATCGCCCTTCGTCTGCTCGGCGGCACCCTCCCGCTATGCCTCCTGCTGCCCGCCGTGATTGCCGCCTTGCCCCGCCTTGAGGAGCGGCTGCGTCGTGCCATCGCTTATCAATCCGCGATGGTCCTCGCCGTCTTGTTAATTTTTTCTCTCGCCAGCGCCAAGCGCGACGACTATATCCTTCCCGCGATTCCACCTCTCGCTATCATTATCGCCAGTCTCTTCAGCCCCGCCTTTATCGGCCCGTCAGTGAAATTGGCCCGCGGGTTACGCGACACCACCGCCGGGATTATCGCTCTCGCGGCCGGCCTCGGTACGCTTACGATCGTCGTCCTGATTTGCACCAGTCAGAACCTCGGCCTCGGTGCCTTGAACCTGCAATCCGCCGATGCGTCATTCGCCGCGATCTTTATCCATGGCGTGTCACAGTTCGATTTACCATTCCTCAGCCTGCTCGGCACAATCATTATCGGCGCTGTCTTCTGCATCCTCGGCCTCCGGCGCCACAGGGATTCTCAGACCGGCATTGGCCTCGCCATCATCGCGCTGGCCCTGACGCTTATCTGGACCGGCTTGCTGAAGCCGCGCGAGGCCGCCACGCGGAGCCTCCAATTCTTCGCTCATGAGGTCCACGAACGCATCGGTGCCGAGCCTGTCTATCTCCCCTGGCAAGACCCCGAGTTTGCCTATTATTACGGCAGGGATGTGCCGCCGCTGCCACGGGCTTTTGCCCACAACGGCCCGCCGCCGCTCGCGACGATCTACTTCGTCGTCCGCCCCAATCAGCTATTCATTCTTGCCCCTGCCGTCCGCGAACGTCTCATTCCCATCCTTAAGGCAAACGTGGTCGGCGGAGGCGGCCCACCCACGCTCTATCAGTTGCGTCCACCGTCCTGATTTTAACGCCGCTCTTCTGGTCTGAGGATTTTTGGGGCCGAATTGCCGCCCGCCCACCATTATCCTATGCTAAACATGGAGTGACCGACCACAGCTTCGCAACCGCAATGCCCATCTATGAGTATGAATGCGCCGCCTGCGGGCACCTGAGTTCCAAGGTGATTCTGGGCTCCGAGCGTGAGGTCCTGCCTTCCTGCGATGCTTGCGGCTCCGCCGAGACGCATCGGGTAATGTCGGCCTTTGCCGTCGTTGAAAGTGAACGGTCGCGTCTTGCCAACTTCGATACCAGTCAGGCGCGCGACGATTCCTTCTATCGTGACTCACGCAACGTTGGCCTCTGGGCCAAAAAACGCGCGCAGCAGATGGGCGTCGATCTCGGTCCTAAATTTGACACAACAGTCGAATCCGCGCGCTCCGGTAAATTGATCAAGGACATGATCTAACGAAGGCTTTTGTGAGGTCAGGATGAGCGAAGACAGTAGGGACAGGTTTGGCGATAAGATTCACGACCTTGAAAAGGCTCGCGAAGATCAATGGGCTCATCAGCACGATGAGGAACTAATCGAAAAAATGCGCCATCGCCATCCGGACATGAAATGTCCCCAATGCGGCGAACTGCTCGACCCGGAGGCCGAAATTGGCGTTGGCGCGATGGTTTGCCTTAAACACCACGGAATCTGGCTCGATTGGGATATGCTCCAGAAGGTGCGCCATCTCTTGATCGATAAGACACTGCATCGCAAGCCCCAGAGCTGAATCTACCGGGCGGCGCCGCGCGGCAATTGACGGTGTGTGGCCTCGTTCCATCTCCGGTTGACAATTCATCCGTGCCAAACTACACGGAAACGGGCATCTGAATGTACTTCGGCTTCGCTATACCGCTCGCGTTGATTATCATCGGCCTCTTGTTTATGGCCGCGATGATCGGCCTGCAGAAGCTGCTCGCCCCGCATAATCCCTTCGCCCGCAAGCTGATGCCTTACGAATGTGGCGAACCTCCCACCGGCAACGCTTGGATCAACTTCAACGTACGCTTTTATTTGATCGCCCTCGTTTTCGTGATTTTCGAGGTCGAAGTTGCCTTCGTCTACCCGATCGCCACCGTCTACCTCGATTGGGTGCGCCGCGGCCAGCGGCTCTACGCGCTCAGCGAAATTCTGATTTTCCTGCTCATTCTGTTTGTCGGACTGGTCTACGTATGGGTCAAACGGGATCTTGAATGGCTTAAGCAAGTTCCCGACTAGGCTCTCAGCGAGGATCGTTATATGCCTTTGCTCAATACTCTGCCGGATTACGTCCTCACCACCAAAACCGACGAAATGATCAACTGGATGCGCAAATCGAGCATCTGGTACATGCTCTTCGGCCTTGCCTGTTGTGCCATCGAATTGATGCATACTGGCGGCCCGCGTTCCGACATCGAACGCTTCGGCGCGACTCCGCGTGCTTCAGCCCGCCAGTCCGATCTGATGATCATCGCCGGCACGCTCACCCTCAAAATGGCTCTGCGCACCCGCCTGCTCTACGACCAGATGCCTGACCCCAAGTACGTCATCTCGATGGGTAGCTGCTCGAACTGCGGCGGCCTGTTCCAACTTGCCTATTCCGTTTGCGACGGGGTCGATAAAATTCTCCCCGTCGATGTCTACGTTCCCGGATGCCCGCCACGTCCCGAAGCCCTGACCGAAGGCCTGCTCAAGCTCCAGGAAAAGATCATGGCTGAACGCTGGCTCGCCCGCGAACGCGCCGTCGAGCTTCCAGCCCAGGCCTAGATGGAAACGGTCACGATCTTCGAGCGTCTTCAGCAACGCTTCGGCGACAACATGCTCGAAGTCGCGCTCAAACCGCCCGGACTGTTCGCCGTAATCAAACCTGAAGCTTTACTTGATATTTGCCGCTACTTGCGCGACGATCCCGATGTGGCCATGGATTGTCTCAGCAATCAGACCGGCGTCGACCGCAAAGACTGCGTTGAAGTCGTCTATCACCTGTTCTCTTACCGCCTGCGTCACGAGGCCGTTCTTAAAGTCCGTCTCCCGCGCGAAAGTCCCGCCGTCCCAACCGTCGAGCATATTTGGAAGTCCGCCAATTGGATGGAACGTGAAATCTTCGATTTGCTCGGTGTCACCTTCGACGGCCATAGCGACATGCGCCGCATCCTGATGCCCGAGGATTGGCCCGGCTTCCCGCTTCGCAAGGATTTTGTCGAGCCGGCCGAATATCATGGGATCTCGACAGTCCGCGAAAGCCCGATCCTCCGCCTCGACAAGAAGAAATGAGCACCCTTAGAACCGAAGAGATGACCCTCAATATGGGTCCGCAGCATCCCTCGACCCACGGAGTGCTTCGCTTCGTGATTCGCGCCGACGGTGAGGTGATGCGCGAAGCGATTCCTGACGTTGGTTATCTCCACCGTTCAATTGAAAAAATCGCCGAAAAGGTCGGCTATCACGGCTTTATGCCCTACACCGACCGCGTCGATTACGTCTGCGCGATGTTCACCAATCAAGGCTGGGGCATGGCCTGTGAGCGGCTCGCCAATATCGAAGTGCCGCGCCGTGGCGAGTATTGCCGCGTGATTGCCGCCGAATTTAACCGCCTAGCCTCCCATCTGCTGACGGTCGGCCTGATGGGCATGGATATCGGCGCTATGACGCCCTTCCTCCACGCCTTGCGCGAACGCGAGATGATCAACGATCTGATCGAAGAGCTCTGCGGCGCGCGCCTCACTTTCAACTACATGCGAATCGGCGGTGTCGCTTGGGACCTGCCGCCCGGATGGCGCGAAAAGGCCGTCGCCTACCTCGATCATCTCGACCCGATCATCACCGAATTCAACGCCCTCTTTTCCTACAATAAGATTTGCGTCCAGCGTCTCGCCAACGTCGCACCGATCAGCGCCGAAGAGGCCGTTAACTATAATCTCGTCGGCCCCAATCTCCGCGCTTCCGGCGTCAAATGGGACGTGCGCCGCGACATGCCCTATTCGGTCTATCCCGAGTTCGATTTCAATATTCCAACCGGCTCCGGCGAATGGGGCACCGTTGGCGACTCGATGGATCGCTACATGATGCGCATCCGCGAGATGACCGAGTCCTCCAAGATCCTCCGTCAGGCCCTTGCACAGATTCCCGACGGCCCGGTTCTCGCCAAGGTCGTACGCAATTTCAAACCGCCCGTTGGCGAATGTCAGGTTCGCGTCGAGAGCGCTCGTGGCGATCAAGGTTGGTACGTCGTTAGTGACGGCACCGCCAACCCTTGGCGCGTCCACGTCCGCACCGGCTCCTTCGCTGCGATGGGTATGATTCAGAAACTCAGCCGTGGCCTGATGATCGCCGACCTCGTCGTCCTGATCGCCAGCCTCGACGTCATTGCTCCGGAAATCGATCGCTGACCAGAGTCGTCTCATGCAAGCCTGGCTCAACAGCTTAATGGCCCGCGGCGACTTCGGCTCGCATCCGCCGGTGATGCTGATCTACGCAATCGGCATCACGATCTTCTGCGCCATCGTCCTCTTTGCGATCGCCGTCCCCTTTGCCTCGGTTGTGACCTGGGTAGAGCGCCGGGTATGGGCGCGTATCCAGTCGCGCATCGGCCCCAACCGCGTCGGCCCCAACGGTTTTCTCCAGTGGCTCGCCGACGGCATCAAGCACGTTTGCAAGGAAGACCTGGTTCCCACCGAGGCCGACCGCCGCCTCTTCAAATTAGCTCCTTACCTCGTCGTACTTGCCTTCATCCTGCCTTGGGCCGTCATGCCGTTCTCGTCCGCTCTCATTCTCGCCGACCTCAACGTCGGTATCCTTTACATGACCGCCGTCACCGCGCTGACTGTCGTTGGCGTCCTCATGGCCGGTTGGGCCTCCAACAACAAATGGTCACTGATTGGTGGTATACGTTCGGCGGCGCAGATTATTAGTTACGAAATTCCCGCTGGCCTTTCGATCTTCCCCGTCGTCCTGATTACCGGCACGCTCTCGATGCAGGGCATCATCCTCGCGCAAGGATGGTCGCCCGATCGCTGGTTCATGTTTGCTAATCCCTTCTGTTTCATTGCTGCGCTCATTCTCTTCATCTCCGGCCTTGCCGAGAACAATCGCACGCCGTTCGATCTGCCCGAGGCCGAATCCGAGCTCGTGGCTGGCTTCGCGACCGAATATTCGAGCATGCGCTATCTGTTCTTCTTCATGGCCGAATGGGGCAACATGTTCGTCTCCTCCGCCATCATCGCGACGCTCTACATGGGTGGCTGGCAATTCCCGCACCTCAGCTCGAACCCCATCGCGATGAACGTCCTTCAGTTCATCACGTTCAACGTCAAAGTGCTGTTTCTCGTTCTCGTGTCGATGTGGGTGCGCGGCACGCTACCTCGCGTCCGCATCGACCAGATGATGTCGCTTTGCTGGAAGTATCTGGTGCCCATCTCCTTCATCGACATGATCGGCACGGCGGTATGGGTCGCGTTCTGGCCCTACGGCAATCCGCTCGCCTCATGGATTATGCTGGCGCTTGGTGCCGCTGCCGCTCTATTGTTTGTTAGCCGCGTCGTTCACTACACGCGTCAGTCGCGGATGCAACTGTACCTCCATCCGACGATTTAAGGAGCCGCTTTTCGCACCATTATGGGAGCCGCCGCCACCTACTTCCGCCACCTGAAGGAAGCGGTCACTTCGATCTTCGATGGGATGGCTGTCAGCGCGTCGCACCTGATTCGTCGCCCCTACACGATTCAGTACCCGGACCGCATCCCCGAGCGCGTCCAGGACACGCTGCCCTTTCGCTATCGTGGCATCCTCGACGTCGATATGGAGATCTGTACCGGCTGCCTCGCCTGCGACCGCGCCTGCCCGATCGACTGCATCGCCATTGCTATCGAAAAAAATGCGCAGACCCGCGAGATCATCATCTCGCAGTTCGATATCGATATCGCCAAGTGCATGTATTGCGGCCTCTGCAGCGAGGTCTGCCCCACCGGCTCCATTCATCACACGACTGAGTTTGAGGGCGCTGATTTCTCGCTCGAAAGCCTGATTCGCCGCTTCATCACTGAGCCCGTTGTCGCTTACAAGGCCAAAAAGGGTCCTGAACCAGACGCCGATGTCGCAAGCTTGCTTGATCGTGGCATGAAATACGTCGACGAATGGGCCCAACCCGGCAGCGACAAGCCACCGCCGGGCAAGGCCGCACCTGCGGTAAGCAAGCCCGCGACCGCGGCTCCCAGGCCCGCGACAGTCGATGCGGCAACGGCAGTTTCGAGTTCTACCGCACCCACCGTTGCAAAGCCCGTTGAGTCAAAATCCGCCCCGCCGCAACCGGCCGCTGTTGCATCCACAGCGACCGAAGCCCCCCTCGTGGCCGACACCGCTTCTCCGAACGCAGCGACACAGGCTGCTTCCTCTAAGGCTCCTGCAGATACCTCGCCGCCAGACGGCAAATCCGGCTTCGGTAACGAGAAGGCATAATCTTCATGATCGCCCAAATCGTCTTCTGGTTGATGGCTTTCCTCACCGTAGGCTCCGCATTGATCACAGCCTTCTCGCGCAACATCGTCTATTCAGCCTTTGCTCTGCTCGGCGCTTTTGCGGGCGTAGTTGGCATCTACATTCTGCTTGCTGCCGATTTCGTCGCGATGGTCCAGATTTTCGTCTATATCGGCGGTATCCTCGTCCTCACGATCTTTGCCGTGATGCTCACCCAAGGCATCGGTGACGTTCACGTCTCCAATCGCGCCGTCGGCACGATTCCCGCCCTTGCGACCACCTTGATTGTCGGCGCCGTGATGCTCTACGCGACCCTCAAAACGCCCTGGTATGCGGCCAAAACCGCTCTCACGGTTGCCCCCACGACCTACGGCATCGGCAACGCTTTTCTCGACACCTACGTACTGCCGTTCGAGCTTGCCTCACTCGTCTTGCTAGCTGCCTTGATCGGTGCAGTCGTCATCTCGCGCCAGGAGACCCGCGAATAGCGGCCAGCGCAGGGCAGGGTGATCGATGCCTCACGGACTCTCGCTCAACGATTTTCTCGGCCTTGGCCTGATCGTTTTTCTGCTTGGCGCTTATTGCGCGCTCTCACGCCGCAACGCTATCGGCATCTTGATGGGTATCGAATTGATGCTCAACGGTGCCAACATCAACTACATCGCCTTTTCCTTCTATGGTGGTGGCAGCGCGCGCTACGACGGCCAAGTCTTTGCGATTTTCGTCATCATGCTCGCCGCCGCTGAAGCTGTCGTCGGACTCGCTATCATCCTCGCGATTTACCAGAATCTCCGCACCATCGATGTTGACGCCGCCGAAACTATGAGCGGTTGACTCTCGCCGCCGCTCGCGATTCGTGGGGCCTCTCGTCTTTGCGCCGCGCGATTTTTCTGCTTATATCCTGACCGCCCCTTCGCTTATGGCGCTGGGGCCGGCCCGCAAGGCCGCGTCTGGTGTATCGGCTCGTAAGTATGGATCATCCCGTAACCTGCACTCTGCCACACTGGATAATTTTGCTACCGCTGGCTGGCGCTGCGATTAATTTCCTTCTCGGCGCGACTCTCCAGAAAACCTTCGGCAAACATACGATTAGCCTGATTGGCTGCGGTGTCGTCATCCTTGCCTTCATCCTCGCGCTCCGTGCCTTCGCCACGATGCTCACGCTCCCGCCCGCCAGCCGTTTCATGCCTGACGATCTCTGGCGCTGGTTCGACGTCGGCGGCCTCAATCTCGATATTGCCTTCTGGCTGGATCCGCTTTCGATGATCATGGTGTTGATCATCACCGGCGTCGGCGGTCTGATTCACATCTATTCCACAGGCTATATGCACGACGACGCGTCTTACTGGCGCTTCTTCGCCTGGTTGAATCTCTTTACCTTCGCGATGCTCGTCCTCGTGCTCGGCGACAACCTCTGGCTGATGTTCGTCGGATGGGAAGGCGTTGGCCTCTGTTCCTTCGCGCTCATTGGCTTTTGGTATCAGGAACGCGCCAACACCGACGCCGGCAATAAGGCCTTCATCGTTAATCGCGTTGGCGATTGGGCGTTCGTCATCGCGCTCTATACCCTATTTGCCGGACTCTCCGCCGTTGGCCATCCGACTCTAGTCATCCGCGAGATTGCCCATTACACGCCTGCTCTGATTGGCCGCTCAGGCTACCTCGGCATGACACTCATCACCTTCGTCACGCTATTGTTGTTTCTCGGCGCGACGGGCAAATCCGCACAGATCCCGCTCCACGTCTGGCTCCCCGATGCGATGGCTGGTCCAACTCCCGTCAGCGCGCTTATCCACGCCGCCACGATGGTCACCGCGGGCGTCTACATGGTCGCCCGTCTCAACTTCCTCTTTTCGCTGGCCCCCGCGACGCTCACCCTCGTCGCCACCGTCGGCGCCGTCACTGCACTCTTCGCCGCAACCATCGGCATCACCCAAACCGACATCAAAAAAGTCCTCGCCTACTCGACCATCAGCCAGCTTGGCTACATGTTTGCGGCTGTCGGCGTCGGCGCTTATGCGGCCGGTGTCTTTCACCTTATGACTCACGCCTTCTTTAAGGCCTGCCTCTTCCTCGGCGCGGGTTCGGTCATCCATGCGATGGGTGGCGAGCAGGACATGCGCGCGATGGGCGGCCTGCGCCACAAGCTGCCAATCACGTTCATCACATTCCTAGCCGCGACCCTCGCTATTTCCGGGGTTCCGCCCTTCGCTGGCTTCATGTCCAAGGACGAAATCATTTGGCGCGCATGGTCAAACGGCCATCCCGCTATCTGGGCGCTACTCTGGATCGCCGCAGGCCTCACCGTCTTCTATATGTTTCGCCAGGTCTACATGACCTTCTTCGGCGACTTTCGCGGTACCGACGAGCAGGCGTATCATCTCCACGAATCTCCTCCCTCGATGACCGTTGTCCTGCTTGTTCTCGGCTTTCTCTCGGTCGTCGGCGGCGTCACAATGATTCCCGAATTCATCGCACCATTCAGACCGTTCGAGCATTTCCTCGACCCTGTATTCTCATCACCCGCGACCTTGCGCCTGAGTGAAGGGGGTCTCCACGACCATCACATCGAGGCCATGTTTGGCGGCCTCTCCCTTCTGATCGTCATCGCCGGATGGTTCCTCGCCGATATCACTTATCGGCGCGCGATTCTCAGTCCGGAGCGCATGAGCGAATTCGCTAATAGTCTCTTCTATCGCCTGTCGTTCAACAAGTATTACTTTGATGAAGTATACGATGCTGTCATTGTTCAGCCCTATCTCGCGCTGACCCGCGCCGCCGCCTGGTTCGATCTCTACGTCATCGACGCAATCGTCAACTTGGCAGCATCCCTCGTCGTGGCTATTTCATGGCTTTCGCGCCAGTTCGATAACTATGTCGTCGATGGCCTAGTCAATCTTGCCGCCGAAGCCACGCTCGGCCTCGGCGGACGTCTTCGCCGCCTCCAGACCGGTTCTATCAATGGCTATCTCTACGGCATCCTTGCTGCTGTGACGCTTATTCTTCTGATTCGCGCGATGGTGAAAGTTTAGGGCTTCGCGACCTCAAACCTGACGTTGCTATATGCTGATAGCTCATCCGCTGACCATTATTACCTTCGTGCCGCTGATTGGGATGGCCCTCATCCTCATTTGTCCATCACAACTCGCCGCCGCCTATAAATGGATCGCCGCTGCCTCCGCGGTACCGCAACTAATCGTCGCTCTATGGCTCTATACTCACTTCAATACCACCCTCACCTCGATGCAATTCGTCGAGCGCTATTCCTGGATCAACGCCTATCACATTTATTATTTCCTCGGCGTCGACGGCATCAGCATCTCGATGGTGCTCCTGACCGCGCTGATCTGTTTCATCTCCGTCTTCGCCAGTTTTAGTATCAAGCACGGCGAGAAAGGCTATTACGCTCTCCTGATGCTCCTCGATACCGGCATGATGGGTGTCTTCGTCTCTCTCGACTTTTTTCTCTTCTACATCTTCTGGGAGGTGATGCTCCTGCCGATGTATTTCCTCATCGGCATCTGGGGCGGACCTCGCCGTGAATACGCGGCGATTAAATTCTTTCTCTATACTCTTTTCGGCTCCGTCCTGATCCTGCTTGCGATGCTCGGCCTGTACTACTATGGCGAGGCTCACACCTTCGACATGACCGACCTCGCCGCCAACGCGAGTAGCTATTCGATAACTTTCCAGCGCATCGTCTGGATCGCGTTGTTTATCGGTTTCGCAATCAAGATTCCTGCATTTCCATTCCATACCTGGTTGCCCGACGCCCACGTTGAGGCCCCCACCGCTATCAGTGTGATTCTCGCTGGCGTCCTCCTGAAGATGGGCACTTACGGCATCCTTCGCATCAATTATGCAATCTTGCCCGCCGCCAGCCATGAACTCGCGTGGATTCTTCTCGGTGGCGTCGGTACGCTCAATATCGTTTACGGCGCAATGTGCGCGATGGGCCAGTCTGACTTCAAAAAACTCGTCGCCTATTCCTCGATTAGTCACATGGGTTATGTGATGCTCGGGATGGCCTCCTTCACCGTCGCCGGCATCAACGGCGCTGTCCTCCAGATGTTCAATCACGGCACCATCACCGCGATGCTCTTTATTCTCGTCGGCGTCATCTACGACCGCGCCCATCATCGCGACATCGACGGCTTCGGCGGTCTCGCCCAACGCATGCCGATTTACGCGGGCATTACGGGCTTTGCGTTCTTTGCCGCCCTCGGTCTGCCCGGTCTCTCTGCTTTCATCTCCGAAGTATTAGTCCTGCTCGGTGCTTGGCAGACCCACCCCTTGATGACAGTTGCTGGCGCTGCGACAGCCATTCTGACCGCTGGCTACATGCTCTGGTGTTTCCAGCGCATCTACCTGGGTCCGCTCAATGACAAGTATGCGGTGCTGCCCGATTTGAGCGCGCGCGAAATCTTCACGTTGGTGCCTCTAGCCGCGATCGTGCTCGTACTCGGCGTCTATCCGCACGCGATTCTCAGCCTGATCAATACTTCCCTCACGCACCTCAATCAGACCGTGATTGCTGCCGCCGTCAGCAGTTCTGTCATAGCCCTGCACTAGCCCTGACAATGGACCTCGGTAACCTGGCTAGTCTTCGCTATTTCCTCCCGGAGCTTTTGCTTGTGTCTGGGACGCTCGCGATTATTCTTATCGACTTGGTAATCACTGAAAAATCCCGCCTCGGTGACATCGCTCTTATCTTTGCCGCCGGTGCATTGCTCTTGATCGGCCTCGAACCTCATTCGAGCGGTGCATGGCTCTTCCATCGCATGATCGTCCTCGATTCATTTGCTGTGTTTTTTCGCGCCCTGATTGCACTAGCCGGGGTCGTTGCGGTCTGGATGTCCATCGGTTCCGCCGAAGTGCGTAACGTTCAGGAAGGCGAATA
>DATKPK010000064.1:0-10878 GCA_035524095.1 Binataceae bacterium (SeqCode)
GGGCTTGGCGTGACCAACCTGATCGTCAAGACTGACGACGAAGTTCCAGCTCTCGACGGTTCAGCCCTGGAATTCTGCCGGCATCTTCGGCAAGCCGGATTACAAGAGCAGGCCGCGGCGGTCGCGCCGATCAAAATAAAGCAGCCGATCCAGATCGGCGAGGGTGACGAATTCATCCGCATCGAACCCGCCGCCCATCTGATTATCGACTATAAGCTCGACTATCCGGCACCGATCGGCGTGCAGCGCTTCCATTTCGAGTTAACCTCACCCGAGGCCTACATAGAGATGGTGGCGCCCGCGCGGACCTTTGGTTTCGTCCGCGAATTTCGGAAATTGTCCGAGATGGGACTCGCGAGCGGCGGACGCCTCGACAACCTGATCCTGGTTGACGACGAGAAGGTCGTAAACACCACCTTACGTTTTCCCGATGAGTTCGCCCGTCACAAGGTGCTCGATATGATCGGCGACCTCTATCTGCTGGGCCGGCCGATTCTCGGCCATATCACCGCATCCAAGACCGGCCATTCCGACAATCTCGCGCTACTCCGTGAGATTGCTGCGTCGGCCTGACCGAACGTTTAGCTCATTCGATGAAACTAGAAGGCAAGGTGGCGCTGGTCACAGGCGCTGGCCGTCGCGTCGGTCGTGCGATTGCTCTATTACTCGCGGAACACGGCGCGACACTCGCGATTCATTACCGCAGTTCAGCCGCCGAGGCTCAGGAGGTAGTGAAGTCAATCCAATCGAACGGGGGCAGGGCAGGGGCCTTCATGGCCGACCTTGAGAAGGTTGCCGAGATCGAGCAGATGACCACCGCTGTGATTGCCGCTTTGGACCGCATCGACATACTGGTTAATTGCGCTTCGGTGTTTTATGCGAAGCCGCTCGAAGAACTGACCGAGCGCGATTGGGACATCAATCTCGACACCAATCTCAAAGCCCCATTTTTCTTGTCGAAGTTCGCCGGTGCGTCGATGCGCCAGAACGGCGCCGGCAAGATCGTGAATATCGGCGACTGGGCTGCGATTCGACCCTATAACAATCATCTCCCTTATATCGTCTCTAAGAGTGGGTTAATCGGATTGACGCGGGCGCTAGCTAAAGCCCTTGCCCCTCAAGTTCAGGTCAATTGCGTTGCGCTCGGCCCGGTGATGCCGCCCCCGGACTACGACGCCGCCGAAATCGAGACGCTGAGAAAAGGTACTCTAACCAAGACGCTCGGCACGCCCGAAGATGTTGCGCGCGCGGTTTTATTCCTCTGCGAGGGCACCGATTTCGCCACCGGTTCAACCCTCATGCTCGACGGCGGCCGCCTGATCAACTGACCGAATCGTTGGGCCGGCCAAACCATATAAGCGCCTCTAAGGACGCCGTGCCGGATGGCTATCGCATCGAGCCGATACCCGATCGTATCGCAATTCTCGCCAGCGGCGGCCTCGACAGCTCAGTAATGCTCGGCGAGATCGCGCGCAAGGGACGCCACGTCTATCCGCTCTATATTCAGGCTGGGTTGGCTTGGGAGAGGCACGAATTGCCAACGCTGAGGCGTTTCGTTCGCGCGCTCAAATCCTCGAATCTGGAACCGGTGAAAGTCATCAAGCTGCCGATGACCGATCTGGCAGGCGACCATTGGAGTGTGACGGGACGCGGCGTGCCCGGCTACAACGCCGCAGTATCATCCAACTATATTTTGGGCCGGAACCTCAGCTTGTTGACCAAGGCGGCGATTTTCTGCGCTCGCGAGCGGATCGGCGAAATCGCGATGGCGCCGCTGGAGAGCAATCCATTTCCCGACGCACGTCCGGAATTCTTTCGCGCGTTCGCGAAGGCGGTCGAGCTGGGCGTCGGTATCAAGCTCAAGATCAGTGCGCCGTTCGCTGGCCGCAGCAAGGCTGACGTTGTACGTCGTGGCGCTGGTATGCCGCTTGAGCTAACCGTCTCGTGCGCGCGTCCGAACGGCAACATCCATTGCGGCGCGTGTACTAAATGCGCGGAACGGGTCGAGGGATTTCTCGCGGCGGGGGTCGCCGATCCCACACTTTACGCACGCAAACCCAGGCCTCCTCGCGCCTCACACTAGGTCACGCATTTCCGAATGAAAGGAACCGCCGCCTCGCCGCCATTTGTCAGCGCCGAGACGGCGGTTTCATGATTTGTTCAGACGGCGCTAATTGCGCTGATCAGGATGGCCGTCGTGATCGTGATTTGGATGCCCACCATCCGCGCGCATCTCAGGATGCCCGCGATCGGGATGAATGGTATGACCCGGAACGGGATGATCGGGATGAAAGCCTTTGTTAACTGCGTAGTGGTCAGGCCAGTGTCCCTGCTCCGCATGATGGTCCCAATCGCCCCTATACCATTCAGGATGAACATGCTGATACAAATCGCGATGCATCCGCCAATCGGGCGGCTGATTCCAGTCCGAATAGCGCGAGCGATATGCACCGTTACATTCTTTCGGATGGTGATAACAAAAGCAGAAATGCGAGTTATCAAACGGATGATCGTAACAGTAAGTCGTGCTCTGGGCGTGGCTCAGACCCGGCGTCAGCACAAACAAGGCAACCAGCGCCGCTCCTGCGATTAATGGCTTGATAGCTCTATACATAGATTACACCGTTCGTTTGATCAGTTGCGTATGTGCAGATGAATCTCATTTTTAAGGTCATTTACGCGGTCGTTGTGACTGCCGCCTCACTAGCAATACCCGGCGGTAGGCGTTTCCGCCTGCACTGATTGACTCGATCTGGTTTGTTATTTTGGATTTTGCTCGGTGAGCAAGCTCTACCGCCTTACTCATCGTGCGGATGATCACCCGGCGTGGTTGTACCAGTCGGGATGATCGTGCCGGTACTGCTCAGGATGCTGCCGCCAATCGGGAGGACGATTCCAGTCAGGATACCGCGCGCGGTACGCGCCATCACACTTGTCGGGATGGTGGTAACAGAAACAGTAATGCGAATCATCGCCCGGGTGGTTGTAACAGTAGTTAGGGTTCTGCGCGCGGCTTAGGCCCGGGGTCAAAAGGCAGAAAGCCGCCAATGCAGTCCCAGCGATTAATGGCTTTATAGCTTTGATCATAAATTGCACCGTTCCGTTGATTAGCGGTTTGGAAGCATGCTTCAGCGTATCTCCCAAGCCACTTGGTAACGGCTGCTTCAGCAGCCATCCCAACGGTATGATGCAGTTATCGTTCCGTCGCGCGTCGAATGCCGCTCGCGAGGCGAGCGAGTCGCACGCCAATTCTATGCGACGTTACGGCTGCCTTTCTCGATTGAAGGGGTGAGAGCTGGCGAGAATGAAGTGGTACACGGCGGTCCACTTGCGAAAAAATGTTCGACTCGCCCATCCCGCCGCATGAAAATCATACTCGATGAGCGGGTGCCGTAGTCGCCCAGATGCATGCATAGTGAGTTCGGACGGCCCGAGCGCGGATCGAGCTGGGTCGAATGGTCAGCAAGAAGATGGTGCAGGTCGTCGCGATGCGCGAGCGGTTCGCGCGTGAATGCTTCCTTTTGACCAAGCTTCGCGAAGCCGCCATAGGCCCGGCTTATACGCGGACACTCGAAATCGTCGACGTCGATATTGGTGAGCAGATGAAACCCGTCGGTGAGCTGTACGACCTCAACCTCGCCACCGCGATTGTAAGCCACGAAGGCCGCTTCCGGCGAGGCGATCAAAAGGTTGAAAGCATTATAGTCCCCGCCGCGCTGGCGCTCGACATAATCGGCGGCTGCCTTCGCACTCGGCTGCATCAGCGCCTCAAGCGTCAACAGCCCACGCGATCGCAAGTTCGGATCGGCGGGGCCATAATCAGCCGTACGCCGGTTCAAAAGGCCGGCGACCATGCCATACTCGTTGATCCCCAGCCAGGTGCCGCCAGCGCGCAAATCCTTGCCGCCAACCACATGCGGATGGTCGTTAAGCGTGACCGGCGGCATCGCGGCGCGTGCAAGATATTCGTCGCGATTGGCCGCCACCACCACTGGGTAGTCGGTCAACGTACGATAGTAGATGGCGAGCGTGCACATAGACTGATTACTGACAAATTTCAGGCGCTTAGCACAAGAGCCGCAAAATAGGATGATTGAAGCGGCGCCATCGAGCAGGGGAATCTCGCGAGGATGAAACGTTACGACGTGGTTTTGATCGGCGGTGGGATAATCGGTAGTTCCGCCGCAATGGGCCTCGCCGATCGTGGACTACACGTCGCGGTGGCCGACATCGATATGAGCGGGCGGCTGAGTTCCAGTGAAAAAAACGCCGGTGGCGTACGCGCGACTTGGTGGCAGGCCGTGAATATAAGGTTGTGCCGCCAGTCGATTAGCTACTACGAAGAGATTGGCAATGAGATTGGCTTCCGGCAGAAGGGCTACCTGTGGCTATACGACGATGCCACCTGGCCGCAAGCCTGCGAGCATCTGGATTTGCAGCGCGGTCTTGGCCATCGGATTGAAACGCTGACCGCCGCCGAAGTGCATCAGAGGGTGCCGGAGATCGATCAGCTCGAAGGCATTGCGGGTGCGACTTTCTCGCCCGAGGACGGCTTGATTAATCCCAATCTGTTAAAAGAACACTACCGCGCGAACTCGCGGATGCACGGGGCAGAGTATCTTGACCGGGTTTACGTCCACTCAGCGCAGCCTGCCGCCGACGGTGTCCATCTCCAATGCTGGCAGGGCGATGTCGCGTTGTCGGAAGCGGCCCTCGCGCGGCTGCTGAGCGAAGACGGCCCCGGCGAAGCGGCGCCGGGCCATACCTTTGAGCTACTCGCCGATGCCGTCGCAATTACCACCGGCGCCTGGTCAGATAACGCTCTCAAGCTCTTCGGTCTGGAGAATTTCAGCCACGCGATTCGCCGCCAGATCTGCTTGATCGACAACCGTGTCACCAATTTCGCCGACTCCGGGATGATCGTCGATACTTCGGGGGTCTACTTCCATAACGAAGGGACGCATATTCTGGCGGGATATTCGCCACCCGATACGCCGCCGGGCCATCATTTTGAGTACGACGGCGAGCCCTTTTTCATTAACGAAATCTGGCCGCGAATGTACGCGCGGATGACGGCTTGCGAGCGGATGCGGCATGTAACGGGATGGGCTGGTCTTTATGAGGTAAGCCCCGATCGCAGCGCGATCATTGGGCGCGCCGCCCCGCGAATATTCGAGGCTCATTCGTTTAGCGGGCGCGGCGTGATGCAATCCTATGGCGCTGGACAGGCGCTCGCCGAACTGATCGCCGAGGGCGATTACCATCAATTTGACGCACGAGCTCTCACCCGTGAGCGTTTTGCCCGCAGCGAGCTGGTTTGGGAGGAGTTGCACATTTGAGCCAAATCGCGTTTCCTACTTGCGCAACATCATGATAATGAAACATGACTTGTGCGCGGTACGGAGTGTCCAGCCGCAGCCGTCAGGAGGATGAATGTTTTCATCGATTGAAGACGTAATCGACCGTTTTGCGAAGAACAATTACATCGCCAGCCGCAGGATCGCGACGGTCGTTTACCTCGCCGCGGCAATGGGTAAGCCGGTGCTGGTCGAAGGGCCGGCCGGTGTTGGCAAGACCGATCTGGCTAAGGTGCTCGCGAGTTCGCTCAGCCGCAATCTGATTCGCTTGCAATGCTACGAGGGTCTGGACGAGGGCAAGGCACTCTACGAATGGGAGTATGCCAAGCAGCTACTCTATACGCAGATCCTCAAGGACAAGATCAGCGAAGTTCTGGTAGGTACCCAGGGTCTCGCTCAGGCCGTTGATAAGATTGCGAGCGAAGATGAAGTGTTTTTCTCCGAGCGCTTCGTGCTCCCGCGGCCGCTACTAAAAGCGATTAGCGCAGACGAGCCGAGCGTGTTGCTAATCGACGAAATCGACAAAGCTGACGCCGAGTTCGAGGCTTTCCTGCTCGAAATTCTCTCAGACTTCCAAGTGACTATCCCGGAAATCGGCACAATCAAGGCCAAGCAGATTCCCGTCGTGATTTTGACTTCGAATAACGCACGCGAGATGTCCGACGCATTGAAGCGGCGCTGTTTGCATCTTTATATCGACTTCCCGCAAAAGGATCAGGAATTAGCGATTATCCGGCTCAAGATTCCCGAGGCAGCTGATAAGCTCAGCGAGGAAGTCGTCGCCGTGGTACAATCACTGCGCAAGCTGGACCTGAAAAAGACTCCGGGCATCAGTGAGACTTTAGATTGGGTCAAGGCACTGACGCTGCTCAATGTCCAAAGCCTCGACAATGCACTGGTCGACGAGACGCTCGATACGATCGTCAAGTACGAGGGCGACGTGCGCAAAGCTCAGGAAGAATTGAAGGAGTACATGCGGCGGGTCCGTCAGCGTCGTGGCCCCGCTACCGAAGCTGCTCCGGGCGGTACCAGCGGCAGTGGCAGCAGCGACAAGGACCTGTTGAACTGAATCAACGCGAGCCGCACCATCGTGACGGGCGGCATGGCGGAGCGAATCAAGCATGGAAGATAAGCTGGTCGAATTTGCCAACCTTCTGCGCCAGAACGGCGTGCGCGTATCGCTGGCCGAAACCCTTGATGCGGTTTCCGCCAGCGACGTGACCGGACTCGGCGAACGCGACGCCTTCCGTTCGGCATTACGCGCGACGATGATCAAGCGCGCCACCGAACTGCCGGTCTTCGAGGAGCTGTTCGACGTCTATTTTTCGGGCCTCGGCGAGATCATCAAGGGCGCCAGCAAAGCGGTGCAAGACGCCCTCTCGATGGGCGATAAGGAGTTCCAGGAATTCCTCGATGAAGTCGAGGAGATGATGAAAAAGCATGGCCAGGAACTCTCCGAACTGGCCAAGCAACTCCTGCAGAACAATGACGGCCAGCTCGAAAAGATGATGCGCGAGGCGGCGCGCGCCGTGCGCATGCAGGGAATTCAGCGCACGATTGAGGAAAACTATTTCGCCCGCGCGCTAGCCCGCGCCCTTGGCCTCGACAAAATCGAAGCTGAAATCAAGGAATTGCGCGAACAACTCGAAAAACTCGAGATGGGTTCGGCGTTGCGGGCGAAGATGGAAGAGTATCTCGACCGGCGGCTCAAGATGCTCGACGACATCATCCGCAAGTACGTCCGTCAGGAGCGCGAAAAGCGAGACCTGAAAGCGCGCGAAGAAACCCGGATGAATCAGCTCGGCGACAAGAGCTTCTACTACCTCAGCGACGAGGAGATGGAGAAGATGCGCGAGGCCGTTTCACGCCTGGCGCAGCGCCTCAAGAACATCATCACAGTGCGGCGCAAGCGGATGAAAAAAGGCCGCTTCGATATCAAGCGCACGCTCCGCGCAAATCTCGTCAATGGCGGCGTACCGTTCAAGCTCCGCTTCGAGAAGCGCAAGCGCGAAAAGCCGCAGATTCTCATCCTTTGCGACGTCTCGGACTCGGTCCGCAATGCGTCGCGCTTCATGCTTCAATTTGTCTACTCGCTGCAAGATCTCTATTCGCGTGTGCGCAGCTTCGTGTTCGTCGCCGACGTCGGCGAGGTTACCGAGAGTTTCCGCACCAACGATGTCAAGGAAGCTCTCGACGTAGCCCTCAAAGGCGATATCATCAACGTCTATGCACATTCGGATTTCGGCCGCTCATTCCGCAATTTCGTTGGCGACCATATCGGCGCTGTTAACAAGCGTACCACTGTCATCGTGCTTGGTGACGCGCGCAATAACTACAACTTGCCGCATGACTGGTGCCTGCGCGAGATTCGCCAGCGCGCCAAGCGCATAATCTGGCTCAACCCGGAGAGCCGTAACACGTGGGGATTCGGCGACAGCGAGATGGATCGGTACGCGCCTCATTGCGACCTGGTGGAGGAGTGCCGCAACCTCAACCAGCTCTATCGCGTCATAGATCAGCTCGTGCCGCGCTAAACCAGGCCAGCATCGGGCTGGCGCAACGAGTCAGGTTGACGGTCGCAGCCGTTTGGGCCAAGATATTTAGAAGAGTAATTGCCAAGGCAATTGCATCAAAAAATGCGGTGGCGTGCGCACCGCATGTCGAGCGCTCACGCCGCTCGGGGGTAGTGTTCAAGAGATCGTATATGGCCGTTCCGAAGGAAGATTTCATTCTGATGATGGTGGGCGGCCTGACGCTGGATCCAACCACGAAAATGCCCATCGTGGTGCTCAAAGACCCCGACAATAAGCTCAATCTCCCGATATGGATTGGTCCACTCGAAGCCGCCTCGATGGCTACCGAGATGGAGGGTATCAAGCCCCAGCGCCCGATGACTCACGACCTGATGCGCAATATGGTCGGTGAATTGGGTGCCACTGTCGAAGCAGTCGAGATTACCGAACTTCGCGAAAATACCTATTTCGCGCGGATCGAACTCAAGACTCGAGAGGGCGGACCTCTGCAAATCGACTCGCGTCCGTCAGACGCGATCGCGCTGGCGCTTCGAACCAAATCCCCTATCTACGTGGCCAAGGCAGTTCTCGAAGCGTCGAGCGAATTGCACGAATCGGCGAACGGGGAGGGTGCTTCGACGCCTGATCAGAATCTAGCGGGCGTTTCGCGCGACAAATGGTCGGAAATCCTCGAGAAAATGTCGCCCGACGATTTCAAGTACAAAATGTAGGGTCAACCCCTGCTCATCCATCCATCAGAACTCACCAAAGCTATCGAGGCGTGCCAGCGTCATTAGATGCCGACTCCGCATTACAAGCTCGATCGTAAAGAGCTCAAGCAACCCGACGAATTCATAACCTTCCTCGACCAGCTTGGCGACTTTATCGTCAATAATCTGGTCCGCGTGATTATTGGTGCCTTGGCCCTAATTGCCTTCGTCGTGGTTTTCTATGCCGTCTCCTTTTATCAGGACCATCAGCGTCGGCTTGCTTCAGACCGCTTCTATGATGCTCTGACTGCCCTGAATCATCGCGACTACAAAACGGCGGAGCAGGGCTTCAGTAGTCTCGCCACCGATAACCCCCGGCAAAGCCTCGGTCAGCTGGCGCGGCTCTATCTCGCCAGCGCCTTGATGGCCGACAACAACGACAAGGCCGCACGCGCTGCGTTGGCGGATTACCTCGCCGGCAGTGACCAGCCGCTTTATCGCAATATGGCTTTGATGGAATTAGGCGCCGCAGACGAAAATCTCGGCGACTTCAAAGGCGCCCACGATGCCTACGCGCAAGCCGCCGATATCGACGGTCCCTCGAAGGCCCGCGCCCAGGTTGGCGTTGCCCGTACTTTGATCAAGCAGGGTGATACCAAGGGCGGCATCGAGGCCTATCAGCAGTTCCTCGCCAACAATCCATATTCTCCGATGCGCAACTACGTTGTCGAAGCGCTCGCCACACTCGGCGTTGCAATCGAATCCCATTCCAGCGCGCCGGCGAACGCCGCCAGCGCAAATTAGCTATCGGAGATTGCCCGCTTCCACGCAGGATTGGGCCTTTCTGTCTTGAGATCGAGATAGCCTCGCGAACCTATTTTCGCGCTTCCTGCAATTGCGACTTCACCACGAAATCGAACACCTGACTGCTCGGTAATCCCACCACCGGAACCCCGTTGACGATAAAGGTCGGCGTCGAGTTGACGTGGACCGAATTGCCGTCCTTCAAGTCCTGCTGAACGTACGCCTCAGCCGCCTTGCCGAGAATGCAGGCATCCATCACCTTGGGGTCGAGCCCGGCCGCCTTGGTGTAGTCATCGATATGCTGGCGCAAGTTCTGCGGTGTAATTTCGCTCTGGTCGCGATAGAGATTATGCGCGAAGGACCAGAACGCGTCCGGATTCTGCTGCCGCGCACAGTCAGCGGCGACCGCGGCCTGCTCAGCCCACGCATGCATCTGGAGCGGGAAGTTTTTCCACACCAACCGCACTTGGCCTTTGTAGGTATTATTGACCATCGACTCGATTTCGCCGAACGCATGGGCGCAGTACGGGCACTGGAAATCCGCGAACTCGACAATCGTAATCGGTGCGTCCGCCGGGCCCATCGACGGGCGATCCTTCAGGTCGAGGCTCTTCACGTCGACTTTTTCCCACGGATGCTCACTATCGAACACCGCGTAACGTTGCGCGATTATCCCGTGCGTTCCCGAGGCGTCGGCGAAAACCTCAATCTCGGCCTTTTGCCCCTCCGGCGACGTGATCGTCACCGTGCGCGAGGCGACGCCGGGGAAAGGGCCAGGGGAGGGTGGTCCGAGGTTGATACTCTTGATGTCGGGCAGCAGCAGCCGCTTCTGCAACAGGGACTTGAGCATCGCGTCGCCGTTGCTCGCCGAGTCGGCGGCACGGGTGACGCCTCGTGCGCCGATACCTAAGGCTACGCACGCGGCGAGGACTGCGGCAGCGGCGATGATTGAGAGGCGCGAGGTTCCGGGTCGGCGGAATGTCGGGTGCATGCGGTTACTCATGATAGAGATGCTTTGCGCGCCGCGCCAGCATCTCCAATGCCTGCCTGGGGATACTCCGTCAGTCGTTTGCCTGCAAATATTTTCGACCCCGATGGCGCGTCCACCCCCGCTCCGCCCATCGTTCAGTTTGACGACGTCTCATATATTTTCAAACGTCTGACCTCCCGCGCGGTCTTTTGCCGGGAGTCTCTTCATCGACCCAACTTCGCATAAGAAACATTATGTCAACTAAGACGGGGATGTTACGGTTCTTGACTAACAATCCGGTTTGGACTAAATTCTTATGCATGATGACGTTCCAACAATTGATGGCGACCTTTCCTGATGAGGCTGCTTGCCGCACCTATCTGACGATGCGCCGGTGGCCGGATGGTCCGCGATGCCCTCGTTGCGATAACACCAAAGTCTATGAGTGCGGCCCTAACCGGCCTTTCCATTGGCAGTGCTTGAACTGCGGCAAATCCAAGCGCGCGCCTTATCGGTTTTCGGTT
>DATKPK010000065.1:0-13812 GCA_035524095.1 Binataceae bacterium (SeqCode)
CGTTTATCGTTGATCGTGGGACGCCGGGACTGAGTAATGGGCGGAAGATCGAAAAACTGGGACTGCATTCGTCGGACACCGCAGAAGTAGTGTTCGACAATGTCTCGGTGCCGGCCACCAATCTGATTGGCGAGCCCGGTACGGGCTATCGGCAGACGCTCAAGGTGCTCGAAGGCGGGCGAATCGGGATTGCAGGGTTCGCTGCGGGAATTGCCCGCGGAGCGATGGAAGATGCGGCCACGTACGCCAAGGAGCGCCGCCAGTTCGGGCAGGCGATCGCAGATTTCCAGGCGATCCAATGGATGATCGCGGACATGGCGACTCGAATCGAGGCGTCGTGGCTGCTGACCTGCCGCGCCGCGCAGCTAAGGGATCAGAACAAGCCGTTTGCGCGCGAAGCCTCGATGGCGAAGCTGTTCTCGTCGGAAACCGCGATGTGGACGACGACCAAAGCCGTGCAGATTCATGGAGGCTACGGTTACGTCACGGAATTTCCCGTTGAACGCTACATGCGTGATGCCAAGCTCGCGGAGATTGGAGAAGGCACCAGCGAGGTGCAGCGGATGATAATTGCGAAGTCGCTACTGAGGGACGGCTACCTGCCGGCGTGATCGCAGTGTCGCTGCTCTAACGAAGGCTCCGCCTAACTGACGAAAAATTTGTCAATCAATTCTCCAACACCCGGCCCTGTTCATTCGGAGAATAGTCGCTGTTGAACCCAACCGCAGCCAGTTGGATGGTTAGGAAATCGCGCAAACTTTTCGATGTTTGTATCGCTCATGACGAGGGTTGTTTTGCGACCGTCTGCTCCGGCCGGGAATGTCAGCAAGCTGGCGATCGCGTGATTCTGCGCCACCAGCTCCTGGAGATATTCAGATTCCTCAGACGATAGCTTAAATTTACGAATCTCTTCCGACAGCTCGCATATGTCCACTGGATGGTTTACCACGTTGAGTGGCATGAGCGATCACACGCTAGTCTTGGGCGTTATCGAGGAGGTTGAGGCGGATCTTCTCGAGGTCGTCGCGGTCGAGGCCGAGGACGTCCAGCATGAAACTTTCGATGCCGCCGCTTTGGTCGATCAGCTCAAAGATTGGCGTGAGCTGTTCAGGATTCAATGGAATTTTCGGGAAAGTGGTGTTGCTCGCGAGGAAGTCCTGAATGATCAGGTCGCGTGTCACACCGAGCAATTCGAGCAACATCGCGGCGCCAACGCCGGTGCGGTCGCGTCCGGCGGAGCAATGAAATAACAGCGGATAAGACTCGGCCTCGGCCAGCAATTTGAAAAAGGCCTGCCAGTCGCTGGGAAACTCGGTCAGGATCACCAGATGCTCGTGGCCGGGCTTGGTCGCGATCTTCTGGAAACCCTCGGGCTTGAACCAGCGGTCGCCGATTGGAATGTGCTCCCAACGATCGGCGGCTTCGAGGAGGTCGGGATGAGGCTTACCGAGATAGATGAGTTCGAGCCGGCTCTGAAGGGTGACGATGGTACGCAGCTTCAGCGATGGAATGGGGCTTTGCTCAGGAATCGTGGCGAGGTGAGCCGAACGATAGATCTGCTTGTGGCGGACGCGGCGGCTGCGTGCGGGATGACCACCCAAGTCACGGAAGTTGAGACCACCGTAGCGCTTCAATAATTCGAAATCGACGACTACGCGGGGCTTCGAGCCGGTGACCTGAATCTTAAAATCTTTCGCTTCTTCTTCTGACAAGCGGCCTCACTGACGCCATCGTGACGCGTTTTTTTCAATCCGCTCAAACTGATGGCGTATCCATGATCTTAGCCCGGACTTGAGGCGGACGGAAGTTCGCCGGATTGCGGCTCGATGAAATGCGTGCCGCTGGCAAGCGCGGGAAAATGTGAAACGTTACAGGCTACCGCCGCCAGAGAGGAACACCGAGCGCTGGCGGAAGCAAAATGCTCCCGTCAGCGCGCCTGTGAAGGTTATAAATAGCGGAGGCTGGTCTAGTTCTTGGCCGGGATAGGAGGGCCCCCGAGGACCAGAGTGAAGCTCTGATGAACGTCGCCGCCCGGACCCGGATAGTCGATCAGCGTCTGACCGGCACCATAGCCAGTCGAGCCCGGATTGATCTGGACGGTGTATTTGCCGGCCGGAGCGTTACCCATGTCGGCGGCGTAATGACCGTGATGCAAAGTGGCTTTTGCAACGGGTGCTCCGGGTGCATCGTTCACGACGGGCCGGACGACGATCGTAACGTGCTTGTCCCAGACGTTCATCGTGCTGTGGTCTTGAGTACGAACCAGGCCCCAGACCTTGTTTTGATGGGCCGAAGAGGTTTGCGCCTGGGTGATTCCTGCGGCGCCCAGGACCATGCTCAATGCAAGGGCTAAAGTGGCCAGTTTCAACGTTCTCATCGCAACTCCTTTCGAATAGTCGAGGACTTTTAGCATACCTAAAGAGCGGATCAGAAGAGGGTCACACAGAGAACATGTCTCGCGCTGTATAAGCACGATACGGCTTTACAGGGTGTGCGCTGGGTGGCGGGTTTCGCTGGCGCTAAACAGCTGAATAATCGCCCAGATCAGGAGGCGGCGCGGGTGCGCGGACGATCTTCGGCCCTCCGTTGCGCGGTGTTCTCGCTGACCTCGCGGGCGTCTGGTGGAACTGGCGGATGGGCCTTCGCGGGCCCGCGACGGCGGTAGGTCCGGCTCTTCAGCCATTCCTGGAAGGAATCCATATACGTATAAAAAACCGGCGTAATGTAGAGCGTCAGGAATTGCGAAAAGAGGAGTCCACCGACGACCGCAACGCCGAGCGTGCGGCGAGCGTCAGCGCCGGCACCGAAACCGACGGCAATCGGCAGAGTGCCCATGAAGGCAGCCATTGTCGTCATCATGATCGGACGGAAACGGACCATGCAGCCCTCGAAGATCGCGTCGGCGGCATTTTTGCCCTCGGTGCGCTGAGCATCGAGGGCAAAGTCGATCATCATGATGGCGTTTTTCTTAACCAAGCCAACCAGCATGATGATGCCGACAAATGCAAGAAGGTCGAGTTCGAGATGGAAGAACATCAGGGTGATGATGGCGCCGAAGCCAGCTGCAGGCAGGCCGGAGAGGATCGTGAGCGGGTGGATGAAGCTTTCGTACAGGATTCCGAGCACGAGATAGATGACGAGGATGGCCATCAGGAGCAGCATCCCGAGGTTGCCGAGCGAGGACTCGAAGGCCTCTGCCTCGCCGGAATAACCGGCGGTGATGCTGGCGGGAACGACGTCGTTAGTGAGGGTTTTGACTTCAGCGAGGGCCTTGCCGAGCGCCACGCCGGGGGCAACGTCGAAGGAGATCGTGACCGAGGGGAGCTGGCCTGAGTGGTTGACCGAAAGCGGGCCCAAGTTCTCTGTCAGTTGCGCTACGGTGTTGAGCGGCACGAGCTGGCCAGTGGAGGAGCGAACGTAAAGCAGATTAAGAGCCGCAGGATCAGACTGATATTGGGGTTCGAGTTCGAGCTCGACCCAATACTCATTGTTGGGGGCGTAGATGGTTGAGATTTGCAGTGAACCATAGGCGTCGGCTAGCGCGTTTTCGATCGCCTGGGCGGTCAGGCCGAGCTCGTGGGCCTTGTCGCGGTTGATGTTGACGAAGACCTGCGGATTGCTGATTTCGAGGTCGGTGCTCACGTCGCGCAAGTCGGGCAGCGCGCGCATCTTGCCGAAGAGAATCGTCGCGTATTTGTAGAGATCGTCGGTGCTGGGGCCCTGCAAGGTCATCTGGTAAGTGCCCTTGGTGAAGCGCGCGCTGAGAGTGATCGGCGGCGGATTCTGCATGAAGACCATCAGGCCGGGGATCGAGGAGAACTTCGCGCGCCATTGAGCGATGATTTGATCAACGCTGTATTTGCGTTGCGAGCGCGGTACCAGTGACGTGAACAGAATGCCTGAATCGAGCGTCCCGCTAGGGCCCGAAGCGCCGACACTGGAAAAGAATGTCCGAACGTTCGGGTCGGCCTGGAGCATACGGCTGAGCACCTGCTGGTGTGCAACCATTGCGTCATAGGAGATGCCCTGGGCCGCTTGGGTGAAAATCAGCACTTGGCCAGCATCCTCGGTTGGCAGGAAGCCCTTGGGGGCGACGCGGAAACCCCAGAAAGTACCAATGATAAGCAGGAGCAAGGTGACCATTGCGAGGCGGCGATGGCGCATCATCCATGAGAGGCTGCGGCGATAGGCCTCAAGCGCGGCGTCGAACCATCGTTCGGTGACTTGGTAGAGGTGGCCATGACGCTCGGTTCCCGGCGGCCGCAGGAAGCGGCTGCAGAGCATCGGCGTGAGAGTCAGCGAGACGAAGCCCGAAACCAGAATCGCGACGCCAATAGTGACGGCAAATTCGTGCAGCAGGCGGCCGAGAATTCCGCCCATGAACAGCACCGGAATAAAGACTGCGGCAAGCGATATGGTCATCGAGAGGATGGTGAAAGCGATTTCGCTGGAACCATCAAAGGCGGCTTCGAGGACGCTCTTGCCCATCTCCATGTGGCGCACGACATTCTCGAGCATCACGATGGCGTCATCGACGACGAAGCCGACCGAGAGTGTGATCGCCATCAGCGAGAGATTGTCGAGGCTGTAACCGAGCAGGTACATCACGCCAAAGGTGCCGATGATGGACATCGGCAAGGCGAGGCTTGGGATGATGGTCGCGGAAAGGTTGCGCAAGAAAAGGAAGATGACCATCACGACCAGGAAGATCGTGAGCATCAAGGTGAATTGCACGTCGTTGACCGAAGCACGGATACTCTGGGAGCTGTCGTAGAGGATGGTCAAATCGACCGAGGCGGGAAGTTCGGCGCGGAAGACCGGCAGAATCTTGCGGACGGCATTGACGACTTCGACCGTATTGGTGCCGGGTTGGCGCTGTACGGCCAGCACGACGGCGCGAGTACCGCGCACCCAGCCGGCGACCTTGTTGTCCTGGACGCTATCGAGTGCACGGCCGACATCGCGCAGGCGAACGGGTGCGCCATTGCGATCGGCAATGATCAGAGGTTCGTAGGCAGCGGCGTCGGTGAGCTGGCCGTTCGCCTTGACGGTAAAAGCTTTGTTGGGGCCATAGAGAGTGCCGGTCGGCAGATCGACGTTGGCGTTCTGGATAGCGTCAGCAACTTCGTTGATGCCGATGCCGCGCGACGCCAGCGCCATCGGATCGACCTGAACCCGCACGGCATATTTCTGCGAGCCGTAGACCTGCACCTGGGCGACGCCGGAGATCATCGAAATGCGTTCCGCGAGGTAGGTTTCGGCGTATTCGTCAACCTGTGAGAGCGGCAGCAAGGGCGAACTGAGGCCGAGATAGAGAACGGCCTGAGCGGAAGGGTTGACCTTTTGATAAGAGGGCGGACTGGGCATTCCGAGCGGCAACTGGCCCTGCGCCGCGGCGATTTTCGATTGGACATCCTGCGCGGCGGCGTCGAGGTTGCGGCTCAAGTCGAACTGTAGGGTGATGTTGGTTGTGCCCTGAGTGCTGGCAGAGGTCATCTGGACCAGCCCGGCGATAGTTGAGAACTGCTTTTCGAGCGGAGTCGCGATTGATGAGGCCATCGTCTCGGGATTGGCGCCCGGGAGACTGGCACTGACCAGAATCGTCGGGAAATCGACGTTCGGGAGGTCGCTGACAGGCAGGAGGCGATAGGCGAAGAGTCCGAAGATGACGATCGCAAGCGAGATTAGCGTCGTCATCACCGGCCGCCGAATGAAGATCGCGGCGACGTTCATGAGGTGGCCCCGCCTTCCAGCGAATCTTTGATATGCACGGTTGCACCCGGCATCAGGCGAAGTTGGCCGTCGGTCACAACGGTCTGGCCGGCGTCGATGCCGCGCTCGATTACGGTTTGACTGCCTATGGCTGGGCCCAGCACGACCGGGTGGGGCGTCACTTTCATGTCCGAGCCCACGACGAAGACGAACTGGCCATCCTGACCGGTTTGAATCGCCTGAGACGGCACCAGAATCGCGCCAGGAATCTCGTCGAGGGTGAGGATGACATTGACGAACTCGCCGGGCCATAGCCGACGATTGAGATTGGGGAAGAGGCCTTTGAGGGCGATCGTACCGGTGGTCTGATCGACGGTGTTATCGACGAAGGCAAGGACACCGGTCTCGGATGGAGCTTGATCGCCGGAGAGCATGGCAGTGACCGCCAGCTTATGGATTTCCATGTTGCGGCGGACGTCTGCGAGGTCCTTTTCGGGAATTGAGAAGGCGACATAGATTGGCTCAATCTGGGCGATAGTGACAATCGGATTGTCGGCGTCCTCTTTGATCAAATCACCTAGATGGGATTGCAGGCTGCCGGTGCGGCCGGCGACGGGCGCCCTGATCTGGGTAAATTCGAGATTAAGCTGGGCACCTTGAATCATGGCGCGATCGGCCGCAACCGTAGCGGCGGAACTGGCGGCGGTCGCATAACTCTGGTCGTATTGCTGGCGCGAGCCGACGCCCTGATCCCATAGAGTGCGGTAGCGTTGCTCGTCGACGCTGGCCTGATGGGCGGTGGCCTGGTCGCGTGCAAGGTTGGCTTCCGCCTGATTCAGAGACGACTGAAAGGTGCGAGGATCAATCGTGAAGAGCAATTGCCCGCGCTCGACGTAGTCGCCTTCCTTAAAGTGAATCGCGACCAGCGGACCCTCGACGCGCGACTTGATTCCCACGGTCGCTAAGGCCTCGACCGTGCCAATCGCCTGCAACTGATCCGGCACGCTCTTCTGGACGGCCTTGGCGACCAGAACGGCGACGGGAGGGAAAGCAGGGTGGGCGGCGGAGTCGTCGCCCTTGTTGCAGCCTAGGAGGCCAGTGCAAGCGATAGCGACGGCGACAAGGCGCATCAGCGATCCAGCAGGAGGCGGCGTTATCACGCGGCGAAAGAAGCTATGCAGATTGGCGGTTCGCAATTCGGACGATGATTCCTAACGGCCTGGCGGACCAAATCCGCCGCTAGTTAGACCATGGTGGGCGGCCAGCCGTGAGCGTATCGATACCAGTTTCGCCGAGTTTAGCAATGTTCCGAGTGAGGGTCATCGCCGCTTATCGGAGTGAATTGCAGCCCAAGAGGACGTCCGCGCATTGTTAGGCCGAGGCGAGTAGTCATTCGTACATCGATTCGATGAGGGACTGGTAGTGCTGCTGGATGATGCGGCGGCGGATTTTGAGGGTAGGAGTCAGCTCGCCGTTCTCCTGAGTGAACGGTTCAGGAATCAGACGAAAAGCGGAGATCGCCTCGACGTCGGAGTGGCTGCGGTTGAACTCGCGTAGGCGTTGCTGGAAGAAGTCGCGGATCCGGCTATCCTTGGCGATGCTTTCATGGGCGATCTTTTCGTGCGGCTTGCCAGTGAGGCCCAGGCGCGCGAGCTCGTCCGCGAGTTGCTCGAAATCGGGTAGGATCAGGGCGGCTAAATGTTTGCGGCGGTCGCCGATGACACAGGCCTGTGCAACGTAGCGGTCGGCCATCAGGGCGGTCTCGAGATTGGCGGGGGAGATATTCTTGCCGCCGGACAGGACGATGATCTCTTTCTTGCGGTCGGTGATGCGGATGTAACCGTCGTCGTCGATTTGTACAATATCGCCGGTATGGAGCCAGCCGCCGCTATCGATCACCTCGCGGGTTTCGGCGTCACGATTGAAATAGCCCTTCATGATGTTAGGCCCGTGAAGCAGAAGCTCGCCGTCGTCGGCGGTGCGGGCCGTGATGTTTTTCAACGGACGGCCGACAGTGCCGATTTTGGTCTGGCCATGCAGATTCACGGCGACGACGGGCGATGCCTCGGTCAGACCGTAGCCCTCGACGATTGGGACTTCGGCAGCGGCGAGCAGTTGGTTAATCGCGACGGGTAACGGTGCTCCGCCGGAAATCAGATAGCGCAGGCGGCTGCCGAAAATCCCGCGAATGCGAGCGAAGACGAGGCGGCGAAAGAGCGCCATCGGAGCGGCGAGATAGGCTGGGATGGGTTGGCCTTGGAGGCGATAGGTAGCGGCAGCGCTGCCGGTCGCGACCGCGAGGCTGAAAAGGCGGCGGCGGAAGGCCGACGCCGTCTCGACGTTGCGCATAATGCGGCTGTGGATCATTTCGAGCAGACGCGGGACCGTCAGAACGATCGTCGGTTCGATTTCGAGCAGGTTCTGGGCAATCTGAGTGAGCCCTTCGGCGTAGGCAATCATCGCTCCAGCCGCCATCACGGTGTAATGACCGGCGGTGCGCTCGAAGGCGTGGGCGACCGGCAGGAACGAGAGAGTCATATCGTTCTCGCCGAGGGCGAGGGCTTCCATGTTGGACTCGCAATTGGAAAGCAGATTGCCATGGGAGAGCATCGCGCCCTTGGGTGGGCCGGTCGTGCCCGAAGTATAGATGAGGGTGGCGAGGTCCTCGCGGCTGCCCTCGATAGCGGGGGCTTCGCCGTGTTCGATCAACGCGTTTTGCGGGGTTAGCTGAACGCCCGACGAAACGGTGGCGCCGTTGGCAGTGTCGGGATGCATGGTCACGAAGCTTTCGAGGGCGGGCAAGTTGGGCTTGAGTGCGAGGAGTCTGCGGACGAGCGCGTCGCCATAGACGCCAACGAGGCGTGCGCCGGAATCATTGAGGATCTGCGTCGTCTCCTCGGTGCCGCTGGTGGTATAGAGTGGAACGACGATGCCGCCCAGACCCATCACGGCCTGATCGAACACCACCCAATGAGGGCCATTCTCGGCCATAATCGCGACGCGGTCGCCCGGGTTGAGGCCGAGATTGATCAAACCGGCGCGAAGGCGGGCGACTTCGTTAGCGAGAGCCTCCCATGAATGATCGCGCCACTGCTTGCGCTGCTTAGCCTTGAGCAGCGTCCGCGCACCATATTTGCGCGCCTGCGACTCGAAAAGCTGGGCGAGCGTGGCAGCAGTGCTGACGGTTAATTGGGTGGTCATCGTCCGGAAATTCGTATGAAATTTCGTGCGCTTGGCTATAGCTCAGCTTTTAGATAGAGAATGTGCAGCTCTCGGGCTCGGCAATTTTTCCGCCTTCGGCTGCGCTAGTGCGGCAATATACTCGCGACGCCAATCGGCAGCTACCGTGACCAATGAACGTGTGAATAAGGATCGTTCGATGAATGATTGGCAGAGTGGCGCGTTTGCGATTCAGGTTAAGTTCTGCTTGAATCGACGCGTGAGTTAAGTTCGGATTACTAATACGCGAAAGCCTCCGATAGATTTGCGTCGCAACGGTTGACGCAATCACACAAATGACCTCAAACGATAGTAAGGTGGATCGTTCACGAAAATTGCATCGCTTTGCGATGCTGTGCGCGGGCGCGACTTTTATTCTGATCTTTATTGGCGGACTGGTGACCTCGACCGGCTCGGCGTTGGCAGTGCCGGATTGGCCGCTGGCGTATGGCCATCTGATCCCGAAGCTGGTCGGGGGCGTGCGCTTCGAGTACGGCCATCGCGTGGCGGCGGCTACGGTCGTGATACTGACGCTGATCCTGGCGCTGTGGACGTGGCGTGCAGAGGCGCGATCATGGGTCAGGAAGACGGCCTTCGCTGCGGTGGGATTGGTGGTGTTGCAGGCGGTGCTCGGCGGAATCACGGTGCTGTTGCTGCTGCCATTGCCGATCGCGGTGGCTCATGCAGCGACCGCGCAGGCGTTCTTCTGTTTGATGGTGGCGCTAGCGATTTTCACTAATCCGGAGTTCGGTGTGGGACCGAACGTGCGGACGGATTATCGCCATCCGCGGCTAGCGAGCCTGGCGGCGGTGAGCACCGGCATAATCTACGTGCAGATTCTGATTGGCGCAGTAATGCGTCATCTGGGCGCGGGGCTGGCGATACCGGACTTTCCGCTGGCCTTTGGCCGCCTGATCCCGCCGTTCCTGGGGCTGGGGGTGTCCGTGAATTTCGCCCACCGATGCGGCGCGCTGGTTGTGACTTTCTTCATCCTGTGGACCGTGATTCGGGTGTTGCGGTTTCATCGGGGGGAGCCACGGCTATGGCATCCGGCGGTGCTGCTGTTGCTGTTGCTGATTACGCAGATTTCCCTGGGGGCGCTGACGATTTGGAGCGGGCGCGCGGTACTGCCGACGACGGCGCACGTCGCAGTGGGGGCGGCGGTGCTGGCGACGAGTCTAACGCTGGCGATTCGCTCGCGTGCGATTGGCGGGTTGGCATCGGCGAATGAAGCGGCTAGAGTGCGGACGCCATTTCCGGATGCGATGGGACGCAAGGTAACCGCTTGAATTCCGAAGCTGCCACCAAGTCGGGCGCAACGCCTGAAGCCGTCGCGATAGCGCTGGGGCCTATCTCGGGACGTCTTGCCGCTTATATCGAATTGACCAAGCCGCGCGTGCTGACGATGGTGTTAATCACCACGCTGGCCGGATTCTATATGGCGAGTGGCGCCGGTTTTGACTACCTGCTGGTGTTCAAGACGCTGATCGGCACAGCGCTAACGGCCGGCGGCACACTGGCGCTGAACCAGTATGTCGAGCGTGCGTACGACGCGAAGATGAAACGGACGCGGGCGCGTCCGCTGCCGTCGGGGCGCTTACATCCAACGGAGGCACTGACGTTTGGCGCAGTAATGACAATCGTCGGACTGCTGATGTTGTGGTTTGCAGTAAATCCGCTCGCATGCGGGGTCACGGCGGCGATCACGGTGCTTTATCTCGGCGCGTACACGCCAATGAAGCGCTATACCTGGATCTGCCAAATCGTCGGTGCAGTGCCGGGAGCGTTACCACCAGTGATCGGATGGGCGGCAGCAAGACAAAGTATCGGGATCGAACCGATAGTACTGTTCGCGATCATGTTCCTCTGGCAACTACCTCATTCGTTGTCGATCGCACGGCTATATCAAGAAGATTACGCGAGCGCTGGAATCCATCTGCTGCCACGCGAGCGCGCCGGACGTAATCCCGCCGACAGCCTGATGATTGGCGCGACGATCGTCCTGGTGCTGGTAGGAATGCTCCCGACACTGTTGGGCTTCGCGGGAACATTCTACTTAGCGGCGGCGATTCTGTTGGGCGCGTTCATGCTGTACCAAGGGATCAAGTTGGTGCGCGCCAAGGCTGACGCGGCGGCGGCACGCAGCGTGATGATGGCGTCGCTGATCTATCTGCCTGCAGTGCTCCTGGTGATGGTCCTCGACAAGATATAGCATCGAAGCACGACTGACCGTGGGCGTCAAAGTTGAACGCTGAGCGCCTGACCTCATTTATCTTCTTATCGGTCTTGCGCGGCCCCGCTCGCGGCAATATCTAACCCTCACGCGCGTATTCCGGCGAGAAATATTCCGCTAGGCTGAGACAAAGCCGAAGCGGAGAAGTCGGCGAAGGAGTGAAGAAGGGTGCCGCTCAGCGAAACCGAAGCAGCGCAATACGCCAGCGAACTTGGGCACAACGCCGTCGAGGTGATCTCGGCGCTGGAACTAACGGCCAAGCTGCGCGAGGGCCAACCGCTGCGGATCAAACTCGGGATGGACCCGACGGCGCCGGACCTTCATCTGGGCCATTCAATCACGCTGAAAAAGCTGCGCGACTTTCAGCGCCGTGGGCATACGGTGATCTTCTTGGTGGGCGATTTCACGGCGATGATCGGTGATCCGACCGGACGATCGGAGACGCGGAAACCGCTATCGCGTGAGCAGATCGAGGCCAATGCGCGCACGTATCAGGAGCAGGTTTTCAAGATCCTCGATCCCGGCAAGACCGAGATACGCTTCAACAGCGAATGGATGAATCAACTCGACACGCGCGCATTGATTGGAATTGCCGCCAAGCTGAGCGTAGCGCGGATGCTCGAGCGGGACGATTTCGAGAAGCGACTCGAGCAGCAGGAGCCGCTGTTCCTGCATGAGTTGCTCTATCCATTGATTCAGGGCTACGACTCGGTAGCGTTGCAGGCGGACGTCGAATTGGGCGGCACCGATCAGAAGTTCAACCTGCTGGTCGGGCGCGAATTGCAGCGCGCTTATGGGCAGGCGCCGCAAGTCGTGATGACGATGCCGCTGCTCGAAGGGCTCGACGGCGTACGCAAGATGTCCAAGTCTTATGGCAACTACGTGGGCCTGACTGACACGCCTGAGGATATGTTCGGCAAATTGATGTCGATTCCTGACGCGTTGATGGCGCGCTACTACGACTTGTTGACGGAACTTCCGCGCGATGAATTACCGGCGTTCAAATCCGGCAAGGTTCATCCGATGGAAGCCAAGAAGAAGTTAGCTGGGACAATCGTCGAGGAATATCACGGCGCGGCTGGACGCGAGAAGGCGATCAACTATTTCGAGAGCAAGTTCCAGCGGCGCGAGGTTCCGGCTGACGCGCCGACCTATCGGATTGCCGAGCCGATGTGGATTTGCGAGCTGATGAAGCAGCTTAGCTTTGCGCCCTCGACCAGTGAAGCGCGGCGGCTGCTCAGCCAGGGTGCCGTGCGGGTAGACGGTCAAACGGTGAACGATATCAACTTCCAGTTCAGTCCGGGGGAGCATCACGTACTGGAAGTCGGCAAGCGGCGCGTTGCGAGGATTGAGAAGTAGCGGCTCCTAAAGCGATGCGTAGGGCCAGATTCACGCAGCGTCAGTACAAGACGCATCAAAGATTCTCTTAGCGCTTGGCTCGCGGACTTAGGTTCCTCTAAGGCCGAACACTCGAGGATATGCGCCCGCAGGCCCTCACCAGCAACGGCTGCACCAATCCGATTTATCCACAGGCGCTGACGCGGGTTTCTGCAATAAAGATTTAATGAAACCGCGTGATTAGCTCGACATTAGCGATGTGTTGCCGCTAAGATGCGGACGTTTGCTCTCAGATGAAACGGGGAAACTCGCTGTTGGGGTCAAAAGGAGGAGCCTGATCTTGCGAAGAAAATTGTTGATGGGCCTGATGTGGCTCGGGTTGGTCTCGATGGTCGCGGGCTGCGGCCTGTGGACTCCCGACTCAGAAAAATACTGTCTGATAGGGGCGGGCACCGGTGCTTTGGTGGGTGGTGGTGTTGGGGCTTTGGTCGCCAACGCAGCCAACGGTTCGTCCGACAACTACGCAATCGGTGTACCTATCGGTGTTGGGGTGGGTGCTCTGCTGGGTGGAATAATCGGTTGTGCGATGGCGCCGCCGCCGCCACCGCCGCCACCTCCGCCGCCGCCACCTCCGCCGCCTCCGCCGCCGCCACCTCCGGCAGCGCCGACGAAGATCATCCTGCGCGGAGTGCACTTCAACTTTAACAAGTCGTACATCCGCACGGTCGACAAGCCGGTGCTTGACGAAGCGGTTGAGACGCTCAAGGCAAATCCGAGCGTCAAGATCTACGTCAACGGTTACTGCGACGCGATCGGCAGCATGAAATACAACCAGAAGCTGTCAGAGCGCCGGGCCGAGTCGGTGGCCGCATATCTCGAAGACAAGGGCATTCCGTCGAGCCAGCTAATCCCGCAAGGATTCGGCAAGACGAACTTTGTCGCGAGCAACAAGACGGCTGAAGGCCGCGCGCAGAACCGGCGCGTGGAACTGGTGCCGGTTGATCAATAATGCTTAGCGCTTGAGCGCTAACCGATAACCGCAAGAGCCGCCGGACTATCACGTCCGGCGGCTCTTCGCATTTTCGTTGCACGGCAGAGCCGTCAAGCTCTGAGAGAGGATCAGGCGCGCTTATGAGCGAGACGCTCCAGCGCCGTACCATCGATGCCCCATACCTGCCAGGGCTTCATGTGCGCGGAACCGTGATCGGCGTAGAAGCCCTGGGCGGGAGTATTCCAATCGAGCACCAGCCATTCGATCCGCTTCCACCCGCGCTAGAGGGTAATTTCGGCCAACCGGCGCATCAAGGCGC
>DATKPK010000066.1:0-3276 GCA_035524095.1 Binataceae bacterium (SeqCode)
GCGATTGCCGCATAGTTGCTTGATGGTTTGTGAGGCACGGCTGCGTTCCCAGATGCCAATGAGCCAGAGCGAATTGATGCCGCGATGGGCGAGCGTAGCGAGTTCCTCGTCGGGAATCTCGTTGAGACGCCCGATGTGACGGCCATATTGACGGCTCAACTGCGCGAGCCACACGTAAGTGCTTTTGGCGATGAGAACAGCGCCCGGCATCCAGGCCATATCGGGTGAAAAGTGTTCGTATTCGTGTGCCGGGTCACCAAAAACGGGCACATCGGAATGGCTGACGACGGACGGCCATTGCTGCGGCCCCTGGCGCGTTCCGGGAGGATTGAATTGCGCCCAGATGGCAAGCGATTCTTCGCGGAGGATCTCCCCGGCGAGCAGCAGGAAACGCTCGAGAGCGTCGCCGAGCAGCGGCTTCCAAAGATCGCGGATGATTTCGAGCTGGTCGCTGAGCGACCGAGGAGAACGCAGAGCTGGAGCGCGCAACAGATCGAGCAGACTCACTGCCTTTGCGCCCGCTAAAGGAATCAGAGGGCGTGAGGCGAAGTACTCGGGCAACTGCGCCGTCACTTTGCGGTATACGGTCTTTTCGGCAAGCGGCCGGTCGTCGAAGAGCTCCTCAAAGGGCTTGAAAGCTTCGTTGCGGTTGGCTGTCCAGAGGAGAAGCAACTCTTCCAGAGCCGCCGCGCGGTGGGTGGTTGTGCCGGTTGAGCCTGAAAGCCATTGTTTCGGGGTCTGCTCGCCGCGCATGACGGTGCGACCAGGGAAGTGCTCGACAAAGGCGAGGAGCAAGGCATCGAGGTTGTCCGCGCCCACCTGCGCGCCAAACCAATCGAGGGCCGAGGTCATGACCTGCGGATCGAACTGCTCGCGGTAGCGAGCCATGAGCACGTGGCTGGCCTCGTCGATGAGTCCCATGGCATAAAGCTGCCCTGCGTGGACGGCCTGCTCGGGGTGCTTTTCGACGTCGCGCACCTGGTTCATGCGCTGGGCAAACTCGCGGCAGGCCGGCATATTGGCGAGGATGACGTTGCCGTTGTAGGAGAAGAGGGATTCCGCGAACTTGTATCGATCGCGCGCTTTTCGCGAGATGTGAAATTCCATCAGCAAGCGTCGAGGTCTCCTTTTCCGGCGCAATGCCCGGCTCTCCCATTATCGGATGCGCAAATGCGCCACTGAGCAGACCCCTGGCCGGCTGCGCCGAGAGAACCATAGATCAAGGTACATCAATGAGGTGGGGCGGGCAGTCAATGGGTGTTTGCAAAACGCGGCAAGGCTATCTGACGGCGATTCAGAACAAGCAACCGCATAGGGGCCGACGGACCGGGCGAAACATGACTTCCGCAAAGCCCAGTGACGCAACCGCCGCACACAATCGGCCCCTATCAGCACTGGATTGCACTCACTGAGTGGATCGATGGCTGTGCGCCATCGCGGGCTGCAGCAGGATCGCTTCAAAGCCCTTGAAAGCACGCCTCATTGAGCCGGATTGGATGGCACGCCAAGCCGCTTTAATTCCGCTTGCGCCAAAACATAATCTATATCGAACTTTGGGCATCCGTCGCGCGCCGCCTTCAGGCGAACGAGCGCCGCGGCCCGCTGGTTGTGGAAGAGTGCATCCTCACCAGTGAAGTAGTTTGCCTGGCAGACGTGCCAAATTCGCCTGACGTCGCCGGGGCTAGAGGCAGCTGTTATCACCTCACCGGCTGTCGTTTTCCCCATATCGAGCTTCAGGATAGGCCCAGGCCATTTCGACAGGTCTGCGACCACCGCTACCTGGTCAAGTTGACGCGAGTCGTCGCGCCCCTGCCGCTTCATCGCTACGTGGAGCGTCAGCACCCAAAAAACCTCCACGCGAGGAGACGGCGCGCTGGAGATCGCGTTTTCGAAGTCAGAGATGGCCGCAGCCATGTCCGACTGGAGAAAGTAACTCTCGCCACGCGCCTGATGAGCAAATACATCTTTCGGGTTCAGGCGGATCGTTTCGTCGAAATCCTGGATCGCATGGTCATAATCGCCCTCGTGGATATATGCCGTTCCACGGCTGAGGTAGGCGACTGAGTCCTTTGGGTTCAGGCGAATCGCGTCGCTGAGGTCCTGAATCGCCCGGTCATATTGGCCCTCGTGGTTGTAGGCGAGGCCGCGGGATTTGTAGGCGCCTTCATTCTTCGGGCCCAGGCCGACTGCCTCGTTGTAGTCCCGGATTGCGTTACTGTAATCCTCACGGTTGTCGTTCTCGACTCCTCGGCGGTCATAAGCGAGACCACGGCCGTAATAGGCGAATGCATAATTCGAGTTGAGACGGATAGCGTTGTCGTAACCCTGAATCGCGTCGTTGTAATCCTTGATTGCGCGGTCGTAGTCGTCCTTGTTGTCGTAAGCGAGCCCGCGGCTCTGGTAAGCGTTGCCGAGGTAATAGTAGGCCGTTGCTTTGTTTGGGGTGAGGCCGTGGGACTGATTGGTTGGCGCGTTACTTGGATTAAGCGAAATCAGTCCGTCGAAATCCTGAATCGCGTGGTCGTAATCTCCTTTGTCGTAGTATGTGACTCCGCGGCCCAGGTAGGCGGCTGCGAAATTCTGGTTCAGGCGGATCGCTTGATTGAAATCCTGAATCGCGTGATCGTAGTCTCTCTTGCGGTCGTATGCGTTGCCGCGGTTGTTGTAGATGGCTGCCAGGCTATTGGCCGCATACCCGCCTGTCTGGATAAGCGCCGTGCAACCGGTGATTCTGGCGTCCGGGTCATTTGACCAGCATTTGACTATGTTTATTTGGCGGCCACACCCTGCTGTGGGGATTGCTGCGCCGAGCAAAAGGCAAGCGTTTATAGCTGATTTGCCAATCACGTTCGGTTCCTAATGTCACGGATTAAGAGCAAGACCATATTACACTCGCTCGCGCCTCCCGCAACGTTCCGATTGATCCCAGTTGGGATTCGGACTTGCAGGTTCTGGTGATCCGCATGCGTGGCCGGCTGTCCGGCGGAATTCCACGTTGAAAGCTTTTCGGAAAGCTAGTCCAGCGCTTTCTGGAAGCGCAAAACGGCAATCGTGAGCAGGCAGGTGCCGAGAGCGGCCATGGCAGCCAACTGCGGCCAAAGGATGTCCATGCCGACGCCCTTAAGGTAGGTTCCGCGCAACACAACGAGGAAGTAGCGGAGCGGGCTGAGGTAGGTGACGTATTGGAGCCACTGCGGCATGGTGGCGATGGGAAATCCGAAGCCGGAAAAGGTGATGGCGGGCATGATGAAGAAAAACGCAGTGACCATGGCCTGC
>DATKPK010000067.1:0-44545 GCA_035524095.1 Binataceae bacterium (SeqCode)
GCAACAGGTGCTGGCGGTTATGCCTGACGGGTCAGACGCGGTGCTGGGGGTTAGCGACGAGGTGAGTCCGGGAGTGATCACCTCGGCGGCGGATAGTCAGTTCACATACGTGGTGATGCCGATGCGGCTGTAGGCTATCGCGGGATCGGTGGCGCCGGCGAAGCTGAAAGAAAGGAAAGGCTATGGAAAATGACCACTAAGGTTCAACCTGTTAAGGCAAATAATGGAAAGTGTACAAAATGCGGTAAAAATGGGAGGCGCTTGCGAGTCCTAACTGCGTACCTCTGCGAAAGCTGTCTCATTAGAGCAGCTGCGAAAAGTAGCAGGTGGGAATAGCTAATGCGCAGTGTTCGTAGGTTCGACGAGGAGCATCGCGTTGAGGTCGTGTTCGCGAGGATCCCAGGGATAGGTTGGTTCCGCGGCGAGTGTGGTGGTGGGGAAATCAAGTTCGCTGAGTTCGCGGCGGCGAACGATAATCCAATGCACTGAGCCGGTTTTCATCGCATTATCGAGATCGCGCAAGCGATCATACTCGGGAACGGGCTTGGGCAGATCGAGATAAAAATCCGGGCCGACGTTTTTGTAAAAGACCAATTCCGCAGCGTGGTCATCGATAAGTTGCCGGACCTGTTCCGCAAAGGGCTTTTCGCCGCGATAGAGATCGTCGGCCGGAAACGCCATAACGAATAAGTAGAACATAAAGAGATAGGCGATGACGGCGATGGAACCGAAAATTCGTTCGGCGACGAAATCGCGCGTCGCGTAAATTATCGCGGCAATCGAGCCGAGCCAGAAGATGCCGAAGAGGACACGGTTGGGCGCGGAGGGGAGCAACGAATAGGGACGTGGCAGCGTGAGGTGAGGAGGGAAGAAGGCCAGGGTCGATAGGACGACGGCGAGGACAATTACGCCATAGCCGATGTAGAGCAGACGGCGGGTCCAGGGGCTGAGTTCGGAAATCGGACGATCGAGCATCCGGGCGATGAGAATCGCGGCGGCGGGCAGGATCGGCAATATGTAGTAGCTGCGGCGGGAGCCCGAAAGAGTGAAGAAAATAAAGGTCGCCCAGAAAAAGACCAGGGCGAAGCGGGTGCGATGGGCGCGGGCGGGATCGGTGAAATGAAAGCGCTGGTGGGCGTGGAAGAGGGCGGCGGGCAGGAGCGCTGACCAGGGGGCCATCAGGGCGAAGATGACGTAGGTGTAGACGTAGATCGGGCCGCGATGATCGAAGGGGTCGAAATAGCGTTCGACGTTTTCGCGGTAGACCATGTAGAGGCCCTTGTCGGAGCCGGTCAGCCGTTGCGAGATGGCGAAAGGCAGGTAGTAGATCGTCAAGGCGAGCGCGAGGGCGATCGGCGTCTTCCAGTTGAAGAACCAGCGATTGTGATCAATCAGCCATCGGAGGCGGTTGGCGAGGCTGCCATGGAGAAGGTTGCGTCCAAGTTCGGCCCAGCCCTCGGCGAGGCAGCAATAAGTACCGAGGATAGTGAGAGGGAGGACGAAGCCGAGCAGGCCTTTCATCAAGGAGGTGACGGCCATGATGAGCCATAGGGTGATGATCCACCATCCGGTGGGACGACGCTGATTAATGATGAAAAGGAGGAGGGCAGCGAGTTCGCCCGTGATGGTCTCGACGTCGGCGGAGGCGGTGCGGGAGAAGAAGACGAAGCTGAAGGAAGTGGCGAGGATGAATCCGGCCATCACACCCGCGCGGAGATCGTAGAGGCGGCGTGCGAGGAAAATCAGCAGGGCGGCAGCAAATAGGCCGGCGAAAGCGGACGGAAGACGGGCGGCGGCTTCGTTCATCGCGCCGGTGATCCAGGTCGCGCCGATCACCAACCAGTAGGAGCCGAGGGGTTTATCGAAATAGACGCGGCCATTGATGGTCGGCCAGAAGTAGTTGTGAGTGAGAAGCATCTCGCGGGCGATTTCGGCCCAGCGGAATTCGGAGGCCCATAGAGCGCGTGCGCCGAGACGGGCGAAGAAAAGAATCGAGGTCAGGGCGAGGATGACCATTTCTTCGAGGCGCCAAGCTTGTTCCTCGGAGGGCATCGCGATGTCGTGGAGACCGGGATGGGTGGTGGCGGTCGAGGGGTCGGCGTCGTGCGGAGGGGTCATTGGAGAAAGCTTTACAAGGCGATTGAGAGAGGGCAAGGCAGGGGCGGTGCGGCGTCGACGAGAGCGAAGGGTCGGACGGCGCGGGGGAGTCGGGGAATCGGATGGGTAACCGTGGATTAGAATTAGCAATTGAGCTGAGCCGAATGGCGCGGCGGACGCGGCGTCCGACAGTAGTGGAACTCGGGCGGCTGGCGGAATTGCGTGCCGAATATGAAGAGCTTGCGGAGGGGAATCGGTTACCCGGCGGGGTGAATCGTGAGGCGGTCGTGGCAGGCGGTATCAGCGCGGAGTGGGTGAGCGGAGCGGCACCGAGTGGTGGGGGCGTCGTGTTGTATCTGCACGGCGGATGTTACGGGATGGGGTCGGTAGAGAGCCATCGCGAGTTGATGACGCGGATCGCGATCGCGGCGTCGATGCGGGCAATAGGAATCAATTATCGGCTAGCGCCGGCAAATCCTTTCCCGGCGGCGGTCGAGGATGCGTCGGCGGCCTATCGGTGGCTATTGGAAGAAGGAATCGAAGCGCATCGGATCGTGATCGCGGGAGATTCGGCCGGCGCGGGTCTCGCGATCGCGGCGACGATAAAGATGCGCGACGAGGGAGTGGCGTTACCAGCGGCGCTGGTGTGTATCTCGCCGTGGGTGGATCTGGCGGTCATGGGGGAATCGATGGAGAGCAAGGCGGCAGAAGATCCAATCGTCAGCCGCGCGATGTTGTCAGAATGGGCGAAACTATACTTGGGGAAGAATGATGCGCGGACGCCGCTCGCGTCGCCATTATATGCAGAGTTGCGGGGGCTGCCGCCGATGATGATTCAGGTTGGATCGGCGGAAGTACTACTTGATGATGCAAAGGGGCTGGCGGAGAGGGCGTCGGCGGCGGGGGTGGAGACCAGGCTGGAGGTGTGGCCGGAGATGATTCACGTGTGGCATAGCTTTGCGGCGGTGATGGCTGAAGGGCGGGAGGCGATCGAGGGAATCGGTAGGTTCGTGCGGGAGCGGGTCGGGAGAGATTCACGATAGGATCGGGAGATCTGGTTTAAGCTTGAGGGTGATATCCAAGGAAAATGGAGTTTACCTTCGCGCGCGGATTTCAGCCGCAAGTATATTAGGGCTTTTGGTTCGAGCATTGCGGGTGGCTTTAAGCAGAACCGCTTCACTAAATCCAGCGGTCTGGAACTCAGCAAGAAAGGCGCCGCCTTCCTTTGCCCCGGCGATTCAGGCGAACCAATTGTCTTCACTGGCCTGAACCTCAGGTGGCAGTGGCCCAATGAGGATCAACTCGGCAGCATAGACGAATCCGCCCAATCGAACGACGCGTGCAAGTTCGGTAAAAATCTGTGTCCTCGCCGGATTTAGGTTGAAGAATCCGTTGACGATCGCAACGTCAACCGCGCCCGATTTTATAGGAAGGCTCTCGCCAGCAGCGCGACAGAAATGTACATTTGCGGCGTTCGCTTGGAGTGCGGCACTACGAGCCCGCAGCAGCATCGGTTGACTAAAGTCGACGCCGACGACAAGACCGTCCGCTCCGACACGCCGTCCGGCGATCAGTGAATCGAAGCCTGCTCCGCATCCGAGGTCAAGGACTCGAGAGCTTGGCGGAAAATTTGCGAATATCGAGACGTTAGACACTCCTGAGAAGGCTTCAATTGAAATTGATGGTATCGTTTGGAGCTGCGTCGCGGGATAGTCGAGGCTTTCCGCAAACGTGCGTCCGACAGGGAAGCGATGCTCACTTTGAGGGGCGAGGGCAGCCTTTGTATAGGCTTCACAAACCGCAGCCCTGAGCCGCTCTCTGTGAAGGGTTATCACCTTTCAACGGGTCGAAAAGGGCACTGAGTTGCAATTAGACAAGCCACTATGTTCATAAAAAGTAGATGCCTTCAAGGCTCACTGACGAAATGAGCTTTTCCGTTGAAGGTGGGGGTGTCGAGGAATCTGCGGGTGCCGTCGAGGCCGGCGATAGGTACCGAGTCGGAAGTGATAGATGCAGTTGCTTGAGCAGAGAACCTGATCCCAATGAATGTGTTGGGGGCGATCTTGCCGCCGAAAAAACTGGACAATAGCAACATGAGGAACTTCGACATAAAGGCCGGTCGGCGGAGTGCCGGGATGTAGAAGCAGGGATGCCGAGCAAACGGATCATCACTGGTGAGGCGGGGCAGGCGTCTGGTCAACTGCTGCTCGTGCCGTGGTGGAGCTTTACAAAGACCGTCCTTGCCGGGGCGGTGCTTGCGTTAGCCGCTCGCCGGCGCCTTGATCTCGATGAGCCGATAAAAGGAATGCAGTATAGCCTGCGAAATCTGCTGCAACATACCTCTGGACTTCCTGACTATGGGGGCATGGCCGATTATCAGGCCGCTGTAGCTGCCGGTGAGAAACCATGGTCCCGCGATAAGCTTCTCGAGCGTATGAAATTGGACAAACTCCTATTCGAGCCTGGATGCTCGTGGTCGTACTCGAATATTGGATATCTCATTGTCAGGCAGATAATTGAACGTACCACAGGTCTGGGATTGGACGAGAGCATCCGCGGGCTCCTGTTCGATCCGCTAGGTATCGAGGGCGCTTTCGTTGCCGCGAGTATCGGGGATTTGGAGCGCACCGTTTGGGGCAATGAGCGACGGTATGACCCCGGCTGGGTCTATCATGGCTTGGTGGTCGGGTCGCCATCCGCCGCCGCTTCGTTTCTGCATGGTCTATTGTTTGGCGCCCTTCTCCCGGCATACCTGAAGACTGAAATGCTCAATCCCGTATCGGCGGGAGGACCATTTCCGGGGCGTCCGTTCGTGGCACCGAGCTATGGTCTGGGCGTCATGATGGACCCGAAAAATCAGTTAGGTCTTGTGGTAGGCCATACCGGTCAAGGACCAGGAAGCACGGCAGCCGTCTATTCGTTCCCAGGTTTCGAGGAGCCCCGCACGCTGGCGGCATTTATCGACAATGATGATGCCGAAGCTTCTGGAGCACTGGAAATGCATCTGCAAAACCTCGTGAGCAGTGACGGCACGCGTGGTCCTTCAGACTGACCTATCAACTGAGACGCTTTCGACTGGTGATGAGACTAGTGGCAAATCAATGCGACGACGTAATCGGCACCATCTTCCGGAGCGTCATCGCATTAAGAGCGACGGCGGTGAGGGCGAGTCAGATGGATCAGCGAGATTTGGTGATGAGGGTGTTGGAGGGGAGAGAGGGGTCGAGGAATTTGCGGGCGCCGTCGAAACCGGCGATCGGTAGTGAGTCGGAAGTGAGTAAACCTAGTTGCTTGAGCAAGGAAGCATGATCCCAATGGATGTGTTCGTGGGCGACTTTGTTACCGCGAAATTGAACAATAGCAACGTGAGGAACTTCGACATAACGGCCGGTTGGTGGAATGCCAGGTAGCATGAAGTCTATTTCGCGGTCGTGAGTAAAGCTGAGAATGAATTCGTCGACGAGACGGTCAGGGCCGATGGTGCGGGTGAGTGGGATAATCTTAGTATCGGGGGGAAGCCGCGGGATGAAGTGGTTAGCGTAGAAGGCGCGCAGGGCGTCGTGGCCGTAACCGCCGGTCATGGTCGGGATGTGATTGACGTAGGGCTGAGGGACCATCGTGCGCATCGTGGCAGCGGCGTCGTGATCGATGAATTCGCAGGCGGTGTGGCGTTCCCAGAGGTCGCTCAGGTCGAAGCGCGGGCCGATGACGGAGTGCATCAGGCCGAGCGAGCGTGAGTGGGCGAGGCTCGCGGCGAAAGGGTGGAAGCTCGCGCGGCGGTCGCAATTGAAGCCGTGGGCGGCGCCAGCGTAGACATAGAATTCGGCGTGATCGTGAGCGGCGAGAGCGGTGCGGACGGTCTCACGCGAGGAGGCCGGAATCGCGGTGTCCTCAGCACCCCAATGAAGCATGATCGGGCCGCGAATGGAGGCAGCCTCGGCGGCGTGATGTTCGATGCCGCCGCCATAGTAGCTAATTGCTACGTCGGGGGTGGCGCGGGCGGCAGTGAGAAAGGCGAGGCGACCGCCGAAGCAGAAGCCGATGACAGCGGCTTTGCCGGTGGAAGACGGCATCGCGCGGACGTAGTCGAGGGTCGTTGCGATATCGCCGATAGCCAAATCGATATTACATTGCGTGGCGAGAGCGCGGCCGTCGCGGATACCCGCTTCATCGTAGGCGAGTTCAACGCCGGGCTGGACGCGCCAGAAGATATCAGGGGCGATGGCGATGTAGCCCTCCTCGGCATAACGGTCGCATATGGAGCGGATATGAGCGTTGACACCGAAGATTTCCTGAAGGACGACGATGGCGGGGGCCGGGACGGAATCGGGCTGGGCGAGCCAGGCATTGAAGGAACCGCCCGCAGCGGAGATAGTGACTGTCGATGATTGCATGGCAGATTCCTTCGATGCGGCTGGATCAGGCTTCGTAATGAGATAAGTGTTCGCTAAGAGAGCCGCGGGGCGGATTGTTCAAATCGACTCCAGTAATTTCGAGAAACCGCGACTTGAACCAGAGATCGAAAGGGTCGCGCGAGAGGGCGAACTGTTGCAGCGAGTCAGGAACGTTGCGCGCTTCAATATAGCCGATAACAACATCGTAGCTCTCAAGATGCTGCAAGAACCATGATTCCCTGACGATACCGATGCGGCGCTCCGAACGGTCATATTCGGCCTTGCGGGCGCTATCCAGGTCACGAAAGAAGTCACGTGCTTCTGAGGTCTTGCCGACAAGAACACGCAACGCGAAACATACCTGTTCCATTTGGGTCGTCCTTTGATTTGGCAAACATCGAATAGTCAGTGGGTTATAAACACGCCCAAGTGATTCAAGTCTTGCCGTAGGTAAAGGAGGGGCCGGCATAAAGGTTGCCGCCATATAGCGAATCCGCCCTCGCGGTCGAGCCGGCCGTAAGGCCGCCGTCGACGATCATCGCCTGACCGGTAATCCACTGGGACTCGTCGCTGGCGAGGAAGAGGGCCATGTTGGCGATGTCCTCAGGATGGCCGGCGCGATTGAGTGGACAAGCAGCGGCCAATAGTTGCTCGATGATGTTCGTATCGGTTGAGAGCATCCCGAAGATGGGCGTGTTGATGCCGCCCGGACAGATGCAATTCACGCGAATCTTATGTTTCGCCACTTCGAGCGCGACCGAGCGGGTGAGATTGATCACGGCGGCTTTAGCTGCGGTATAGGCGTGTGGTGCGTAACCGCCAGCGAGTCCAGCGACTGATGCGGTCGAGATGATGGAGCCGCCGCCGTTCTGGCGCATCGCGGGGACAGCGTGCTTCATACCAAGAAAGACGCCGCGGGTGAGGACGGCAAATGAGCGGTCCCAATCTTCCACGGTCGTGCCCTCGATGGAACCGGCTGCGCCCCCGAGACCGGCGTTGTTGTAAATAATATCGAGCTTGCCGAATTCCTTGAGAGCACGGGCAACGGCGGCTGCGATGTCAACTTCGGCGGAGACGTCGGTTTTCTGGAAGACGGCATTGCCGCCATTCTCACGGCATTCGCGGACGGCGGCAGCGCCACCATCGTCGTTGAGGTCGGCGATGACGACGTTGGCGCCTTCGCCGGCGAAGCGGATGGCGGTGCCACGGCCCATCCCGCTTGCGGCGCCGGTGATGATAGCAACTTTGTTATCGAGTCGGCCCATTGGAATCACCTCGGTTGATGTCTGGAGTTGGACATCAGGCGATTAGATAGACAGCGAAAAGTTCGGAAGCCAGAGCGATCGTGAATAGCCATTGCACCGTTGAAAGTAGATAACCTGGTGAGTGACGCATACTCCTAGCGCTGATAGTTCGCCACAAGCATACGGCCCAGCCGATCAACAACAATACGGAGGTCAGTGTCCCTGAGATCCCGACAAGAATAATCGTCAGTAATATTCCCGACACCGCAACTATCGTCGGCAGTACGGGCCAAGTCAGCCAGGCAAGCCCAGCCCATATTAAAGCGAGCACGGCGGTGGTTACAAACGGTGTGAAGGAAGAACTGGCAAAGTGCGCGGCTTCGAGCAAACCGAACACCGCCAATATCCAGACGCCAGACAACGCATATGAGCGGAAACCGCCTTGCGTGAATCGCTGGAGCGCCAAAGCCGTCAGGTCGCGCAATATCCCGCCGAGACTTCTCAGCAGAGTGCGAGGGGCGCCGTCGGGACCTTGCGTCGCTAGCAGCAGCAGTAAGATCACGGCGCCAGCCAACACCATGATCGCGAAAGCCAGGTAGCCGACAGCACGCCAGAGGATGGCGATCCACCAGTCATTTGCTCCATCGCTCAATGCAAGGTTTGGATTACTTTGTTGCAAATCGAAGATGGACCATGCGAGGACCAGCACCAGTGCAGCTACGATCACGCCGACGATACGCCGCTGCCGGTTGGCTTTGTCCCAAATACCTTTGAGCGCCTGGCGCAAGTAACTTGCAAGCAGCATCAGAGTGGCGATTGCGAGCCCAAATAGGATGATTTCCCCCAGGTTAGCGATCGCGTCAGACCATGACTCCGTGTTGAAGTGAGCGAGATCGGAGTTGAGTCTCTGACCCAACATCATGGTGACGATGAGCAAGGTCAGCAGGCCGGTCGCGAGGAGTTCGAGAGGCCAAATGCCAGCAATCAGCAGCCGGTCCCAGACATTCTTGCCGTAATCGCGATCTTGGGCGGTGTGGCCACCGCTGCGATCCCAATTGGTAAGCATCCTGATAACGGAAGGCGGAATATCCGCGCCGCCGCGCACCCAGAGGTTGCGGAGAGTGTCGGAGACTGAGTTGCCGGCCGCGTTAGCCATTGTCCCTTCATCGGATAGAAGGTCTCTCACCCAACTGCTCCTGAACGGCTTGTCAATGGTGGGTAAGTGCGAGATTTACGCGCGCAGGGCATTGGACTGACCATGCGAACAATCGACGGTCAGGGACATGGATTCCAATTAGCAGCTGATTGGCTGAGATAGCAAGTTCGCTCAGGTCATAACGGTCAAAGGCGGCGCTAAGAGACTCCCGGGTCGGTTAGCGGATGTTGTATTCCTTGAGTTTGCGTTGGAGCGAGATGCGGGAGATGCCGAGGGCTTTCGCTGCACGCGAAACATTACCCTGATGATTACTCAGAACCTTAGTAATGTGGCGAGCTTCGAAATCGGCGCGGGCAAAGCGCAAGTCGCCATTCTCGTTAGACGGTGATGCGGATGAGGCGGGTGAACCGGGCAAAGGGGGGAGAGCGGAGCCGGACCCAACGGAAGGTATAGCGGTGCCGGATGTTGGCGTGGGAGCAGTTGGAGGTGAGGGAGCGACAGCCGGCGCGGGCTTCGAAACAGGCCCAGAGTGGGCGTCGGTGCGGATGCGAGGGGAGAGGCTTTCAGACCGGATGGTAGCGCCGGGCGGGGTCAGGGCGACGGCGCGTTCGATCTCATTCTGGAGCTCGCGGACATTACCAGGCCATTCGTAACGCTCGAGCATAGCCAATGCGGCGGGATCGAAACCGGAAATCGACTTGTGCTGACGGTCGGAGGCGGCGGATAGAAAGCGCGCCGCAAGCAAAGGAATATCGCCCTCGCGATCGCGCAAGGGTGGCAAAGTAATCGGAAAGGCGGCTAGCCGGTAATAGAGATCGGCGCGGAAAGCACCAGAGTCAACGGCGGCTTTGAGATTGCGATTGCTGGCTGAAAGGACGCGAACGTCGACGCGCTCGGGGCGGGTGCTGCCAACCGGAATGATCTCGCCGTCCTGAAGGACACGGAGGAGTTTGGGTTGCATCGCAAGTGGCATCTCGCCGATTTCGTCGAGGAAGATGACGCCACCGGAAGCGGCCTTGAAAAGTCCGGGCTGGTCGTTGATCGCACCGGTGAAGGCGCCGCGGCGATGGCCGAAAAGCTCGCTTTCGAGCAGGTGCTCGGAAAGGGCGGCACAGTTGACAGCGAGGAATGGGCGGTCAGCGCGATCGCTCATACGGTGGAGCGCGCGCGCCACCAACTCCTTGCCCGTACCGGTCTCGCCCTCAATCAGAACGGCAATCGGTGAGGCGCTGACGCTGGCGATGAGGCGGAGAACGTCCATCATTGCGGGACTGGTGCCCGCGATGTCGTCGAGTAGCTCATGCTTGGCAAGGTCGCGCCGAAGAGCGCCCACCTGGGCGCGAAGGGCTTGCTCAGAGCTGACGAGCTGAGCCACCTGCTCGGCGTTCTTGATCGCGAGGGCGATGCTGTTGGCGAGCGATTCCAGGAGGATCAGGTCGTCGTCGCTGAAGGAATCGGTGCGCGTAGAATTGACGACTTCGATTACACCGAGGCGGGCGTCGGCGAAAATCAAAGGCGCAGCGAGCAGCGAGCGCGTCGTGAGGCCGGTGTGGCGGTCAATCAGCGAATAAAAGCGTTTTTCCTGAGAAACATCATCGACCTTGAGCGCGTGGCCGCTGCGCAGAGTTTCACCGGCGATACCCAGTTGGGAGGGAAAGCGCACGGTGGCGAGCCGTCGAGCCACCTCGGGATCTAAATCGGCGAGATAGGGGAAGAAAAGCTCATCATCCTTGGGATCGAGCAAAAGGATGGCGGCTCCCTCGGCGGCGAGAACCTCGCGGCATTTGCGAGTCACGAGCTGGAGCAGGGAATCGAGATCGAGCTGGCATGCGAAGGCATTACCGAGCTCGTAAATGAGCCGGTAGGGTGCATTCGCGGCGACAGTAGCCATGGCCGTGGAAGTGCTTGGAAGCGTCTCCTCCACGGCATGATATCGTAATTCGACCTGCGTCAACCACAGCCCTAGCCGTCCATGGCTAACCTCGTCTGGCGGTATGGATGCAGGGGTCAAAGCGTTAGTTCGGGAGCTCTGCTTCAGGCTCGGCCGCGCATTGGAACTCCAACAAGAAAGCCAGCTTCTCGCCGAGGGCGTGGGCGGCTTGCAGGATTTTCGCCTGGTCGTCTAGCGAGATAGGTGAGTTGAGCTTGGCGCCGAGCACGCGCGCACCCTCAAGGAACATCGCGACACAGAGGTCCTCGACGTTCGGTGAATTAGCCTCGGCAGAGGATATCGACATCGGAATGAAATTCACTTGCGTAACTCCCAGTACTTGGTTTCTCGAACGGTCGGAGATCACTGAGGGCATACGCCGTGCCAAATATCGGCCGCTGGGTTCGCTACGAAAATGGCAGCAAGATCCCGCGTTTTTTCGAAGTCAACCACAAATCGTTTGACGGTTTGGGTGCTACGATAACTTGGCAGTGTCTCACAAACGATACGCCGGGAAGGGCCAGTGATAAGCGGGCCGAAACTGAGGCGTCGTGGGTACGAGGCCTGAGGTAACGCCCTACTCAAGGAGAGGAGCGAACCATCGTCGCCGAGAGCAATCATAAAACAGCAGGGGGTATCCAAACGTCGACTGGCGGGCGGACTTTGAAACGCTCGGTAGGTATCGAGGAACGCTCGGTCGACGGTAAAGATGATGAGAAGGCGCCGCGGGACGTGGTGATAATCGATCAAAAGCATCGCAGGCGAACGCTAAATCCTGTGTATCCGCAGGTTGCTCGGGGCGGAGGTTGACGATAGAAAAGTTGGCGTGCCCATTACAGATCTCCTGATGCGGCTGGTGCGCGGAGTCGCGTTGCGGACCGCGTGCGCAAGCGCTTTGCTGATGGTGGTTTTGGCGCTCGTGACGGTAGCGGCGCCGGCAAGTGCGGGCGACAGCCTAATCGTCAACGGGAATCTCAGCGAAGGTAACGGGAGCAGTCCTACGGGCTGGCGGGTGGATGCATGGCATCCGGGCGCATCAACGCTGACTTGGCAACCGGCACCAGGGGGTGGGCAACTTCAAGTAGTCAATAAGCAGCCGAATGACGCCCGCTGGGTCCAGCATCTCCATCTCGCGCCCGGCTGGTACCATTTCAGCGCGCAACTGCGAACGCGGAACGTCGGTGCGGACAAGCCGGGGGGTTCTCTGTGCCTGCTGCAGGATTGGGTTAGCTCCCAGCAGTTGCATGGAGATAACGATTGGCAAAGCGTCGATTTCTACGTCAAAGCGGGAAGCGGCGGGGCTGACGTTGACCTGGCCTGCCGATTAGGCGGATTCGCCGGCCTGAATACCGGTGAGGTCGATTGCCGGGGGATTCGGGCAGCTGCGGTTGGCGCGCCGGCTGCGAGCTCGACGCCTCAGTACGATCTCGAGGCGGCGAGTATGGCGAGCGGGCCGCCATCGTCGGGGGGTGGCGAAAAGACCGCAACGTTGATCATTGTCAGCGGGCTATTGCTGTTGGTGGGTATCGTGTGGCGATCCCGTCAACTGCGGGCGCAGAAGATGATGTTCGTGGCGGAGCGGAGTGCGTCCGGAGCAGGGGAGAGCAAAACAAAACTCCAGCCGGAAGGGGCATCGAGTCGGCTAGAGGCGCCGCGGAGGAAAGTCGAGCTGATTTTGTTTCTGCTGTGTGCGCTGACCTTCGCCTATTTCTACCAGGCATCCGATCATAATGCCGCGACACGCATCGATTTGATAAGGGCGCTAACCGAGCGCGGATCGGTATGGATTGACTATTATGCGGGTTTCAACACCGCCGATATCATCCCGATGGGCGGTCATATCTATTCGTGCAAGGCGCCGGGCGGCGCATTAACGGGATTGATACAGTGGTTGATGGTCGGGGGAGTATTGCGGCTCTTTCTGAGTCAAGGTCCATGGTTCTGGGCGCTGGCTACCTATCTCACTACCTTCCTGACCCAAGGGTTAATCACAGCACTGCTGTGCGTCGTGACTTACCGTTTCACGTTGCTGATGGGAGCGAGTCAAGGGCGGGCGGCTGCATTGGCGCTGACGCTGGCGCTGGGAACAATACTATTTCCATCTGCGACTGAATTTACCGGCGAACCAATCGCGGCCTTCTCAGTCTTCACGGGATTTTACCTATTGGTGAGCAGTCGCGCCGAGGACGGACTTGGGCCGGCGCTGATGGCGGGTCTATTAGCCGGATGGGCTGTGGCGTGTGACTATATGACTTTCGTCGTGGCCGCGCCGGTGGGGCTTTATGCAATTTGGAAATTATGGGATTGGCGTAAGATCGGAGTATTTTCGGCGGGCGCGGGAGTCAGCGCAATCCTGACAGGGGTCTACGATTATATCGCTTTCGGCAATCCCTTTTTCCTCAGCTATGAAGCTTACATGCTGCCGGGAAGCGATCTTTTTAAGGGACAAAGTGTCGGATTCGTCGGGATTACGTACCCGCATCTGAGTATTCTCTGGGACGTGCTGCTTGGCGCTCAGCGCGGACTGTTCTTTTGCAATCCGGTGCTGCTCCTGACGATTCCTGGATTCTATTTTCTCTGGCGTCAGCCCGGCAGGCGGGCGGAATTCCTGGTAATCGCGACGGCGATAATAGCGTTGATTTTAGGTAATGGATCCTACGGCGATTCAATAGTTTATTGGGGTGGCGGGACCACGACTGGCCCTCGCCATATTATTCCTGCGCTTCCCTTCATGATGTTGGCGATGGTGGCGTTGCCAGAGAGCTTTGACTATCCATTGGCGTGCCTGGCGCTGATCTCGCTTTGGTTCATGCTGATGGCAACGGCTGTCGAACCGCATTTGCCCTACGAATACGATAACCCCATTCGCGATTTCCTATGGCCGGCGTATCTGCGTGGCGACTTGGCATACAATAAGAGCACCTTCTTCGCGGGGCCGCCGATCGTGGGCGACTCGGTTGCATTCAACCTGGGAAAGTTAATTGGATTACCGGGCGCCATTCAGTTATTGCCATTACTGGGAATGTGGCTGGGTATGGGTTGGTGGATGTTGCGGGAGTTGGAGCCCCAATGGATCGTTTGGCGGCGCTGGCCGGTAGTGGCGGTGACGGCGGTGCTGGTGGCGATTTTCATGCCGCCAATAGCCGGGGCGCTGGCGTATCAGCCGAAGCCGCAGGGCTATTACGGTTTGATGGGACGCTATTACGAGGGCGTGAAACCGGCGAATCATGCGCCTCATTTCGTCCGCATCGATAGTAACATTAATTTCGACAGTATCGTTGCGCTGGGCTCGCTGCCGCCGCCGTCGTCAGTGTCATGGACTGGCCGGCTTTACGCGCCTAAGGCTGGATCGTATCGGTTTGTAATCGCGGCTGATGATGACGGTTGGCTGACGATCGACGGCGCTCCAGTGATCAAGGATCCGGGCAACGTCAGCATGGCGAACGACGACGGTGAAATCGACTTGAAGGCCGGCTGGCATAATATTGAGGTGGGTCAGCGGAACCTATGGGGCGGCGCTGCGATGCATCTGTTTTGGCAGCCGCCCGGCGAGGTTCAGGGTCTGATACCCGATCGTTACCTGACAGTGCCCGAAACCGTGCAGAATCAGCATGGCATAGATGGGTGAGGGACAGGTCTTGGCTGGTAGCAGGTCGCCGCTCAGGCGGCTAGGCGCGCTGCTGGCCGAAGAGCTGGCGCCAGATTCCAGAAAACTTAAGACCACAATGCGGATGGCCGTGATCGGAACGGTCGGCGCGGCAGTGGTCGCGAGCTGTCACGTCCAGAACGAGCTCGGCACTTATCTGGTGTGGATCCTGATCGGGCCAGTGCCGATGATGTCACTGCGCCAGGCGATAAGCGCTCTAGTGATTCTAGCCGCAACGTGCGCGGCATCGGTACAGCTAGCGGGGATGCTGGCCGAGGCGCCCTGGCTGCTGCTGGCATTCCTTTTTCTATTTGGCACGATCAGTACCTATCTGAACGTCAAGCTGCAACTCGGGGGCCTGGGGCTGATAATCCAGGTTGTAGTACTAAACACTTTTTATAGTGTTGTCTTTGTACCAAATGTATTCGGATGGCAAACGAGTTCACTCTTTGCGGGATGCGTAATTGCGTTCGGCCTGATCACGCTGTTTGACAATTGGCTATGGCCCGATCCGGCCGAGGCGATATTACCCGAGTCGATAGCAGCGAGCATTGCGAGCAATCGGAAACGGTTTGTTGATGCGGCGAAATTTTATATCGATGAGCAAGCGGGGAAACGTCCGCCGGAGCCGCCATTCACGTCGGGTATGCCGGCCCAGCTTGCATTACTCGTTCGCGCCCGCGCCGAGGGTGTGCCAATGCATCAGCGGGCGATCATGCTGGCGGCTATCTCGCGTGAGGAGCGGCTGCATATCCAGATTGATCGGCTGATGATCGCATCGCGAGATGAGGTACCGCGCGAGAATCGAAGGATATTCCTGCCAGAGATTGAAGCGGCGATCAGTGCGATCGCGGGCGCGATGGATGAGCTCGAGCAGGAAGTTCTGGCGCAGCGCATGCGGACTGGCCCGGACAACCCGAGGTCGCCAGCGGCGGTGCGAGCGAGGGCCACGCTTGACGCATTGGACGCTCGAATCGTGGAATTGCGCCCCACTTTTGTGACTCGAATCAGCGCGCGTGAAGGAGCCAATTTCGGCGAATTCACTGAAGTTCTGCACGCGATGGTAAGGCTGATCGAGCGGCCACTCGACGAGCCTCCCGCGGAAGCGGCGGCAGTAGCTCCATCCGCCCCTGCGCGCCTGTGGACGTTGGACCCGGACGTGGCCCGGTACAGCGGGAAGACCGGGCTGTGCTCAGTCATCGGATATATAATTGGGATAATGGCCCATCGGCCGGAGCTTGCGACGATCCTGACGACTATTGTGATCACGGCGCTGCCGACTTATGGAGCGGCGCTGCGCAAGATGATCCTGCGGATCATCGGGGCGTTGCTGGGCGGCGTGATTTCGATTGCCACGATAATCATCGTTTCGCCGAACTTCAGCACGTTGCCGTCGTATCTGATCGCGATATTCATCGTTTTGTACATGTCGGGATATGCGTCGCTTGGCAGCGGTCGGACTGCATACGCCGGCAAGCAAATCGCAACGACATTCCTGCTGATATTCGCTGATTTGAGCCCCGCGCTCGACGTCTATTCACCGCTGTGGCGGATGTGGGGGATCTTTCTGGGGACGTTCGTGGTGACGATCGTGTTTTTCGTGATGTGGCCGGAGTACGCGGGTGACTCGCTGTTGCCGCGATTGCGCAAGGTTCTGGGTGACGCGCTAATACTGGCGAAAGGTGGGGAGGCGGCAGACTCCGTGGCGAAGATCGATCAGGTCAATACGGAGAGCCTGCAAACCCTGAGCGAGATTCTTGAAGTCGCCGACGATGCACGCATGGAAGGACGATCGAGCCTGATTAATCATGAATTCGTGGTGCAAGCAGCGGGTACATTAAGGAGAATATCGAATCGGTTTGCTGGACTAGCCCATCTGCGGATTACGTCACCATTGCCGGCGCTTGACGAGGCGTCGCAGGCGGCACGCGAAGATACTTTTAAAGCGTTGCGGACGCGGCTGGAGTCGTGGCTGGCATTCTATGAAAGCAAGGATTGCCTGAATCGGAGTGCGGCGATGGCGGTGGCGGAGCGTCATAAGCGGGCCGAAATAGCGCGGCCATTGGAAGAACTGACTGAACGGATCGGAGCAAATGGTTTCGCGCGGTTGGCGTCGTGGAGTCTGGAGTATCGGCGGCAAATGCTGGCGGAGTTGGAATCGTTGAGCAGGCTGGAGTTTCTGATGTGGGAGCTGGATGAGTATCTGTCGCGCGTGCCCGGGAGTCATACGGTGGCGTCGCCTGTGCGGGTTTTGCAGGAGGCCCAGAATTCATAGTGGTGTAAAGGAAGGAACAGATAGGCAGTGACGGCGGGCGATAGCTCGCCGTCACTGCCTTGGCTGCAGGCGAGCGCATAGCGATGGCGAGACGCGAAGCTAGGGCGTGGAGTGGGGACGGCCGTGGCGCAACCGCGGAGCATTACTGAGGCGTGCAGCGCGGCTGAGGTGGGGCGGCGCGGGTCGTGGCGGGGGACGGGGGCTCATGATAAAAACAAGGCTAGTCTTCAGAAGGGCGCAGCGAATAATCCGGAAATCTGCAGGAACGTAGAGGACCCTAAGAGGGCGAGGCTTTGACCAATGAAAGTGCGCGGAAAGTTATCGATATGAGTGAAGGGGCTAGTTCCGGCGATTCCTCGGACAAGGCAGGGCGCAAGTCCAATCGCCTGATCAATGAGCAGAGCCCATATCTGCGCCAGCACGCCTATAATCCGGTGGACTGGTATCCCTGGGGAAAAGAGGCGCTGGAACGGGCGCGGCGGGAGAACAAGCCGATTCTGCTCTCGATAGGCTATTCGGCGTGTCATTGGTGCCATGTGATGGAGCGCGAGTCGTTCGAGAATGAGGCGATCGCGCAGATGATGAACGCCAATTTTGTTTCCATCAAAGTGGATCGCGAGGAGCGGCCTGACCTCGACCATATTTATATGGATGCGGTGCAGTTGCTGACCGGGCGAGGCGGGTGGCCACTCACGATGTTTCTGACACCAGATGGGCAGCCATTCTATGGCGGGACCTATTTTCCACCGGTGGATCGTCATGGGCTGCCGGGATTTCCGCGGCTGCTGGCGTCGATCGCAAATGCCTACTTCAATCAGCCGAATGACGTACGGAGTAACGTCGAGCGGCTGGGCAAGGCGTTAACGTCGATGGGCGAATTCGCGCCGGCCGCGGATGAGCCGAAGGCAGATATCGCGCTGATGGCGGCGCGCGAATTGGGACGCCATTACGATAGTGCGCACGGCGGAATAGGCGGGGCGCCGAAGTTTCCAAATACGTTCGTGTTCTCACTGTTCTTGCGGATGTACGAGGCCGACGGCGATATCAACTTCGCCGATATGACGCGCGACACGCTCACGAAGATGGCGAAGGGTGGGATTTACGATCAGATCGGCGGCGGGTTCCATAGATATAGTGTCGATGAGCAATGGCTGGTACCGCATTTCGAGAAGATGCTCTACGACAACGCATTGCTGGCGCGGCTCTATTGCGATGGGGCGCGGGCGCTGAACGAACCGTCGTTCCTCGAGACGGCGCGCGAGATTCTCGACTATGTATTGCGCGAGATGACGAGTCCGGAAGGCGGATTCTACGCGAGCCAGGATGCGGATAGCGAAGGCGAAGAGGGCAAGTTTTTCGTGTGGACGCCCTCCGAAGTGACCGAAGCTGTGGGCGAAGAGCTTGCGCCGATCGCATTGCGCTATTTCGATATCACGGAAGAGGGGAATTTCGAGGGCAAGAACATTGCCCATCGGACGATCACGCTGGCGGATGCGGCGAAGTACTTCAATCGCATGGAAGATGAGTTGGCGGCGGCTGTCGCGACGATCAAGGCGAAGATGTTTGCCGTCAGAGAAAAGCGGGTGAAGCCCGGACGCGACGAGAAGATCCTGGCGGCGTGGAACGGGATGATGATCTGTGCGTTCGCCGAGGGCTATCGGGCGATTGGCGACCGGCGTTACCTCGAAGCGGCGGAGCGCGCGATCGCGTTCGTAATGGAGAAGATGTGGGACGGGCGCGCGCTCAAGCGATCGTTCAAAGACGGCGTCGCGCGCTTCAACGCCTACCTGGAAGATTACGCGTTGATGGCGGAGGCGATGATCGATACGTACGAGGCGTCGTTGGAACTACGTTACCTGGAATATGCGCGGAAGATGGTGGACGTCATTCTCGATCGCTTCGCCGACCATACGAATGGCGGCTTTTACTTCACAGCGATCGACCACGAGAAACTGATTACGCGAACCAAGGCGGCGTTCGACGGATCGACGCCGTCGGGGAATAGTGCGGCGGTGATGGCGCTGCTGCGGCTGAGCGAATACGTGGATGATGAACGGTACGCGAAGGAAGCCGGGCGAGCGCTAAGGTTATTCGGGCCGATGATGGAAAAGCAGCCGTTCGGCTTCGCGCATATGCTGGAGGCGGCTGATCGTGATCAGCGGGGAGCGGTCGAGATCGTGATCGTCGGTGAACGCGGGTCGCCGGAATTAGATGAATGGATTGAGCGGCTCGGACTTGGCTATATCCCGAATCGCGCGATCTTCATGGTTGATCCGAAGGCACCTGATGCGGGGGTTTTGCCGGAGGTGGCGAGGGGCAAGCGGCAAATTGACGGACGGCTGACCGCGTATGTTTGCCGTGAGCGGACTTGCTCGGCGCCGGTCACGAGTTTCGACGCGCTGGAAGTTGAACTGCAGGGCTGAGCTGATTCGTGGCGGGAGCGAGCCACGAGGATGTTGGCGCGGACACTGATCAGCAATCGAAGACGTTCGCCGCAGCGGAGTTTCCTCTTGTAACCATTAATCGGACGGCGTGGCCGCGGTTGAATACGCTGCGCGTGGCCGCGTTCAACGCGCAGTGGGGTCTCAAGCTTGACGAGATAATCGCGTGCCTGAAGCGTCCGCCGCTCGAAGGCGCGGGACTGATTCTGCTAGCGGAAATCGACTGCAATGTGAGCCGGTCGCGTAACCGGGACGTCGCGGCGGAAATCGCCGAGGCGCTTAGGATGAGCTTCTTGTACGTGCCGGAATTCGCGCCACGCAATCAGATGCCACGGCCGGTTTCGTTTCTTGGGAATGCGATTTTAAGTGGGTATCCGTTGACTGAGGTGCGGTCGATTGCGCTGCCGAACTTCCGGATGCCCAGGCGGGCGCGGCGCCTGGCGGGACTACCACATGGATGCGTCGCCACGATCAATCCGAACGGGCGGGAGATCGCCGTTGGCATGGCACATCTGAATAGCCGCACAGGGCCGGCGGGCCGTGAGAAGCAGATAGTCCAATATCTAAAGGGGTTGCCGGAAGCGAGGCCAACGATAATCGGGGGCGACTTCAATACGACTACTGTTTCGCTGATGACGCCTGCAGAAGCAATCAAGACGATGATACTGCTGGCGTTGACGCCGGGACGGTTTCGCAATCCGATCAGCTACGAGCCATTGTTCAGACGGCTAGCGGCGGCGGGTTTTGGAATCGAGGGGGCGAATGCGATGAGCAGGGCGACGTTCGCGGTTTCAGGAGTAGTGCCGCGATGGATGCGTCCGAAGCTCGATTGGCTGGCGCTGCGCGGAGTCGAACCGGTGCGTGGGTCGGCGGTGGTCGTAGCGGCGAAAACGGGAGTATTTGGGCGGCGGTTCTCAGATCACGATTTCGTGACATGCGTGGTGCGGGTCTAAGCGCCGTTTGGGGCCTCCCTTGGCATACGCACTAAGAGTTGAGGGCGGCTGGCTCGCGGACTAACAGCCGCAAGGGTTCGAGAGGAACCCTATTTTTCGAAGACTTCTTTGGCGATGGTGGCGGCGGTCATCGCGGTGGGCCATCCGGAGTAAAAGGCCAGATGAGTAATCAACTCGCTCAACTCAGATTGCGTGACGCCATTCTTGAGTGCACGAGCGAGATGGAACCTGAGCTGATCGGGACGCTGCATCGCGACCAGGGCGGCGCAGGTGATCAGGCTACGATCGCGTTTGGATAGCTCAGGACGTTCCCAGACATCGCCGAAAAGAACCTTCTCGGTCAAATCGATCAGCTTCGGGACGGTGGCGCGAACAGCTTCGGCGGGCGATGGTTTGTCTGCCATGTTCTCTCTCGTTTGGAATTTGGGTTACTCAAAATCGTTTGAATTGCGACCGTAGCGCCTTGCGTGGAGAAGGGCAAACGCATTCTGGCGGCGAGGAGGAAATGCTGATCAGTATGGTATATCCTAAAGAAACGCGCACCCTAGGGCTTCATTGATCCGGACGTTCGCCGCTACGGATTTACTCGTGGAGTTCATACGGTTCCACTTGGGCGACTTCCACCGCCTCACAGGCGAATTTCATTTCCAGCCCGAAGGATGAGCGAAACTGAACATCGAATTTTCGGTGTTCCAATTGTCGATCAGGAATCTCATGAATCTCAAGGCCAAATACGACATTTTGATGATTAAAACTTTCTGCGAGAAAATCCTCGACGTTGAAGAATCTTAAAGTAACCAGGGCGTGGTTCAATAAAACCAGAAAGCCCTGACTATCCACTTCGCCGGTAGTATCAAAGACGTGGATTTTGGTTTCTATCGTTGGACCTTGATATCCATCATGACCCTCACGATCCAAGGCGACGAAGAGACCTTCGGCATCGTGGAACGACGGCCAGCCGCCAAAAGGTATCTCCAGCGATTCACTGTTTTTGATCCCAGACATGGCGTTCTTGCGTCAGCCGTTACCGGACAGTTAGGTCGACGTTCCGGATGCATTAGTTGAAGGGGCGGAAGGCTTTCAGCAGTCGGCGGACGCAGGTGGGGTAATCTTCGTCGACGGCGTTGGGGACGATGATGGGCAGGTCGGCGCCGGCCGAGGTGTAGGCGGCCATCCGCTCGAGGCATCGCGCGCGTGGGCCGATCAAAGCGACGGCATCGGCGACAGTATTGGTGATGGCGGCGGCCATCCCGTCGGAGTCGCGGCGGAAGGCGGCATCCATCGCGGCCTTGGCCTCAAGCTCGAAGCCGCTGCGGGCGAGCAGGCGATTATAGAATGGTAGAGCGGCGTAGAAGGCGAGACCCTTGCGCGCAGCGGAGTAAGCGCGGTCGAGATCGTCGTGCATGAAGACGGGAAGGCCGATGGTCATCTTAACGGCGGTCAGGGGGCGGCCGTGTTCTTCGGCGGCGGCGCGCGCGACCATGATCGATTTGCGCATACGCTCGGGCGTGCAGAGGTAGAGCATCAGGCCGTCGGAGATTTCGCCACCGAGGCGCGCGGTTTCGAGAGCGAGGGCGGCAAAGTAGATGGGAACTGGATGCTTGGGCGCCCGGAAGCGCATCCCGAACATCGCGGTTGGCTCGCCGCTCAGCGTTTTGCGGATGATTTCAGTATCGCGGCGTAGGCGGTCGCGGCCGTTGCCCATGTCGATGCCACGGGCCTCAAGGGCGGGGCGATGGCTGACGCCGAGGCCGAGGATAAAGCGGCCGTCAGCGGCGTCCTGCACGGTAGCTGTGGCGGTAGCGCAGAGCAAGGGATCGCGGAGATAGATGTTGACGATCCAGGTGCCGATAGTAATGCGTTTGGTGGCGTTGGCGATCCCGTAACAGTCGATAAGGGCGTCGTTGGTGGCCTCGGGGACGTAGACGCCGTTCATGCCCGCGTCTTCGGCCTCGCGCGCGAGCTGAAGCAGATCGGCGTGGGGGATACCAGACATCGATGAGAGTGAGATAGCAGATGCGGACATGACGGATGCCTCCATTGGCGGGCCGAGCGAAGGACTCGTGTCCGCGCCGAATAGTGACCGGAGCTTAGCGCAAAAAGAGGAAAAGTGGTTAGCGGTTGGGAAGGCGCTCGATGCGTCGAGCGCGAGCCACACTCAATGTGAGGGGTGCATTTCGGAAGTATTTCCGGAGGCGGAAAGCGGTGCGTTTTGGAGTCCGATTGCGCCGCGGCAAATTTTCTGGACGACCCTTAAACTAGCAAGAGCGGCTATTTATTTACCTGAGAGATAAAGTTTACGAGACCGTCGATCTGATCATCCCGCAGAGGGCACCCGTAAGCAGAGCGCATCTTAAGAATTTCTTTCTTCCAAGCGTCGGGGGATAGTGGCGGCTGCTTGTCAATCATTCCTTTCGAATGACACAGCAAACAGCGCGTATTAGCGACTTTAGCCCATCGATCGCCTTCGAACGTACGATCGCCAAAAGGCAGGGTGATCGTTTGCGAAGTCAACTTGATGACTGGGCCTGGCGCGCGTTTTGATAGTGCATTGGCCGGTGGAATACAGAGGACAATCGCTGCAACGATCAGCAATACAGTACTGCGTCTGAGTGAAGGCAGTTCTCTCATTCGTGACGCCCCGCGTTAATCAGCCCGGACAGTGACCTGTTCGATGACGTTGCGCATGTAGCCGCCAGTGTTCCAGTTAGGCGTCGCCGGCTGAGTCTCGCCATTGATGTTCGTCGCCCGCACCATCATCGTCGAGGGACCCTTACGATCGGGAGTAAAACTTATGTGCCACTGACGAAAGCTGTAGCCGCCGTGATCTTTCCCTAATCTCGCCGGCTGCCAATTAGTACCGCCGTCTGCGGAGAACGCTACCTCCTTAAGCGCAGCATCGCCACCGAAGGCGATTCCGCGAACCTCAGTTCGATGACCTACCTTAATTGCTCCGTCATTCGACATATTAGTAATAAACGAGCGAGGTACCATCCGATTGATCGGGATCATCTTTACGTTTTTTTCTCCAGGTATCATGGAGGCTCCCGGAGTGTCTGGAATGAGGTATGCCGTTCGCATCCAGAAGTTGTTATCCGGCTGATCCAGAACTTCGATGTGGTTCAGCATTTTAACCCAGTAAGTGGAATACCAGCCGGGAACGACAAGCCGCAGCGGAAAACCATTCAGCATGGGTAGCTGAGTGCCATTCATGCCGTAAGCGACCATAACCTGGCCGTCCATCGCATGATCGAGGCTAAGCGACTTCAAAAATACAGGAGTCTCGGGCACCTCACCGGAATCGAGGCCACCGAAACGAACTTGAACGGCCCCCGGCATTACGTTGGCGCGCGCGAGGAGATGCTTCAACGCAACGCCAGTCCACATAGCGTTACCCATCGCGCCATTGCCCCACTCGCCGCCTGGAACCCGCGGTGAGAAGAAGCCGCGACTATTACCTGAGCATTGGTTGACCGCTGCGAGCTCGACGGAGGTGAACTCATTAAGAATCTGGTCAAGGGTAAGTTCAAGGGGTTTCCGCACATGACCGTCAACACGGAGGCGAAAAGTGTTGACGTCTATAGTCGTCGGAATGACTGGCAAATGCCATCGCACGAAGAAGCGATCATTCGGGGTGAAGACGCTCTGATCGAATACTTCAAATGGCGTTTCCAGCAACGGCGGGCGCGTGCGCAACAGAATCACGTCATTTTTCTGAGGAAAGTTTACGATACGCCGCTCGCCATTTCCAAAGGGCAAGTCGATACTGTTTGCTGCCATTGCGGAGAGCTGACTTGCACTAATTACCTCGCTGGCCGCGAACGCACCCGCGAGCTTGATGAAGGTTCGACGTGAGAGGACGGTCGAATCGATCGTATCGCGGGAAAATTGTCTATTCAAAGCTTAATCTATCTCCTGGAAAATCCGTGCTGTGTGAGTCTGTTCAAGGCGATACGGGCTGCAGCATAAGGCCGCACGTTGGTATCGCTCGCTTTGCTCAGGAATCCGCGGCCGGTTGGGGAGCGATAGTCACGGGATGTGGCGTGACGAAGTATTCGGATGTCCAGCCGTGAAGATATATTCCTGCGGCCATCGCGGCGACGAAGATCATCACTGGAAGTGCGCCCGAAGCAAGAGAGGTAAGTGCGGGGCCGGGGCAGAAGCCGCCGAGACCCCATCCGGCCCCGAAGATGGTGGCACCGATGATCAGGTTCGCATCCAGATCGGACCGAGTTGGTATGGCGAATTTGGCGGCGAGCAGCGGCGAACCCATCGTGAGGCGTTGACGATTGGCGACGAAGTAAACCGCGATTGCTCCGACCATTACGAAAGCTAGACTAGGATCCCAATTTCCAAAGAAATCTAGAAAATCAATGACTTTAACAGGCCGCGTCATGCCGGAGATGCCCAAACCGAGAGCAAAGACAATCCCGGAGCAAAATGAGACGAGAGAAGTTTTCACGTTAGTTTCTGAATCTAGTGATTTAGCAAATAGACAGTAAGGGCGCCGCTTGTGACGAAGGTTACAGTCGCGACAATCGAGCGGGCGGAGAGGCGGCCGACACCGCATACGCCGTGACCGCTGGTACATCCGTTGGCCAAGCGCGTGCCGAAGCCGACCAGGAGGCCAGCGAGGACAAGGACCCCGGGTGAGCGAATGATGCCGAAGTCATAGGCATGCGGGTCGAAGACGCGGAGCAGCAATCCGCCCATGAAGAGCCCTGCCAGGAAGCAGACTTTCCAAAGTGTATCATCTTTCATGGGGCGCAAGACGCCGGCGAAGATGCCGCTGATACCTGCGACTTTGCCGCTCAACAACAGCATCGCAGAAGCGCTCAGACCGATGAGGATGCCGCCGATGGTGGAGGCGATTGGAGTAAAATCGTGCATGCCAAGTTACCTGATGATGACCGAAATGCGATCAACGCTCGACCGGCAAACCTGCTTCGTTCCATTCAAGCATCCCGCCTTTGAGATTGCTTACGTGCTCAAAGCCGAGTGCAGTGAGTATTGCAGCGGCGGTACTGCTGCGGACACCCGCACGGCATACAACTACAATCTCGGAATGCCTCACAGGCTCAAGTTCGGCAGCTTTCGCAGATAAGGTCTTGAGAGGAATGAGGCGGCTTGAGTGAATATGTCCGAGTTCGTCGTGATATTCGTCTTGTTCCCGTACGTCGATAATCAAGGGCGGGTTTGTATTCGCCATACGAGACTGAAGCTCAGCAGCCGTAATCTGGTGAATCTGGTTGAGTTGCGCCACCTCGGGGAATTTCACTGAGTCGTCTTCAATAGCGGACTGATTGGCTTGCAGAGCCTCTTGAATCTTGTCGGGCATCGGCAGGCCCAGATTATTCATGAGATTGATGTATTCCTCGCGCGAGCGGCCTGCGATGCGAGGGTTGGAACTCTTTTCCGCAGCGATGGTGGAGCACTGATTACCGCGATAGTCATGGGCGGGAAAGACTACCGTGGAGTCGGGCAACGTGAATAGCAACTCCTTGATACCGTCGTATTGCTTACCCGCGTCGCCGCCGGAGAAATCGGCGCGTCCAGTCCCACCAATCAAGAGAGTGTCACCGGTGAATACGCGTCCATCGACGTAAAGGCTCATGCCGTCGGGAGTATGACCAGGAGTAAAGAGCACTTTCAACTTGAGATCACCGGCTTCGAGAATATCGCCCTGGGTGACATGCAGCGCGACGTGTGGAGCAGGCGCGTGACGTTCCATCACGACTTTCGCACCGGTCAGATCGGCGAGATCGAAAGTGCCGCTGCGGTGGTCGGCGTGGGTATGCGTGTCGATCAGGTATTGGAAATGGTAGCCGTGATAGGCGGCGACCGCGATATAGCGAGCCGTGTTTTCTCTCAACGGGTCGATAAGGACGGCTTGGCGAGTGCGCTCGCATCCGAGCATATAGGTCTTGCATTTGCCCCGGTTAAGTTCATGGAAGAACATAGCTTCGGCCTCTCGACAATCGGCTATCCGCGCTAGTTGATCGGACGCATTGATTCTTATATAACTAATTAACGATGAAAGCAAGCAGGCCGAGGAAGAGCGGACGGGCGCTGCAACCTATGACACCGGAAGCGCTTGAACTAGTCGCGGGGCGCTTCCGAGCGCTAGGCGAGCCATTGCGTCTGCGGCTTTTGCGGGAACTTGAAGATGGAGAGCGGAGCGTGTCAGCGCTGGCGGAAAGCGTTGGGTCGACACAACCTAACGTCAGCAAACATCTGAAGGTGCTGCAGGACGCTGGATTGCTGAGGCGCAGGCAAGAGGGGACCAGTGCCTATTACTCAATTGCAGATACGATGGTATTCGAACTGTGCGACATGATCTGTTCCAGGCTGCGCGATCGGCTGGAGGCGCAGGCCGAAGCGCTAGGCGCACGTATCCGAGCCTAGTAACGATAACCACGTGAAAAGATGGAAATGCTGAGAAACGACGGAACGAATGTTGCGGCGGCACCGGCGGAGAAGCCGCGGCCAGCGTGGCGCGGCGAATGGAGTTCGGCGAACAAGACGAACGGCGTGCTTCGTGTGGTATTTCCATTCATCGCGTTGGCGGCGATCCTGCCGTTCATCTCGCCGGGCGTAGCGCTATTGATCGGAATCGTTTTGGCGCTAACGATCGGCAACCCTTATCCATTGACTACTGCACGCATGACCACGCCGCTGCTGCAAATTTCAGTGGTGGGACTTGGCGCCGGAATGAATCTCGTTGAAGTGGGGCATGCGGGCGTCCATGGATTCTTCTACACGGTAATTGGGATCACGCTCACGGTGACTATCGGGCTGATACTTGGCCGGCTGCTGGGGACTCAGCGCGACACTTCTTTGCTGGTGACGGTCGGTACGGCGATATGCGGCGGTAGTGCGATTGCGGCGGTTGCGCCGGTAATCCGGGCGCGGAGCCAGGATGTGTCGGTGGCATTGGCGACGGTGTTTTTTCTGAACGCTGTCGCGCTGATTATCTTCCCGCCGATCGGACATCGCTTGGGCCTGGGCCAGATGCAGTTTGGTATCTGGAGTGCGCTGGCGATTCACGACACCAGTTCGGTGGTCGGCGCTGCACTACAGTACGGCGCACGAGCATTGGAGATCGCGACGACGATCAAGTTAACGCGTGCGCTCTGGATTGTGCCGGTGACGCTGCTGATCGGGATATTGTGGAATCGCGGCGGCGAGGAAGTGGGCGTGGGCAAGGCCAAGCGGCCGTGGTTCATCCTGGGATTTGTAGCGGCGGCGGCGCTGGTGACCTGGATGCCGTCACTGAAGCCGGCGGGTCATCTAATATTCGTTGCAGCGCAGCGGTCGCTGGTCGTGACGTTGTTTCTAATTGGATCGGGATTGAGCCGCAGCGCGTTAATGATGGTCGGCAAACGTCCGCTGATTCAGGGATTTATTCTTTGGATTGTGATGGGGACGGCGACGCTGGGCGCGATACTGGCGGGGTGGATTGGGTAGTCTAGTGATCAATTGAAACGTCATGGCGAACGCAAGTTGAGATTTCGTAAAGTGAGTGAGAGCGAATGCTCTCAACGGGTGAGTCACCGGATTCTATGCAAACGATTATTGTATTGACGATTGGAATAGTCGCTGGAGTACTGGGAGGATTCTTTGGGTTGGCGGGTGGGATTGTGATCGTGCCGGCCCTAGTGTTCGTGCTTTCGATGCCGACGCAGACCGCGGTTGGAACTTCGCTGGCGGCATTACTACCTCCGGTGGGTTTACTTGGCGCAATGGAATACTACAAGCACGGTAACGTGAATTTCGTGTATGCAATGTTGCTTGCCGCCGGCTTGATGGCGGGCGCGTATTTCGGCGCGATCCTGGCAGTGAGAATGTCGGAGGAAATGCTGCGGCGCGCTTTTGCAATTTTTCTTGCTTTGTTGGCCGTAAGACTCTTCATCAGATGAAGCTACGATTTTGTGCTAGATATTGCACGTAAGCTAATGAGGCGTTTATGAAACCATTACCGCATACTTATACTGTTGAGCTTGCGGGCGACGCAGAAGAATACGCGGTGGTCTCATCTGCCGGAGTACCTGAGCTTCGCACTGCTGCGCCGGAAGATTTTGACGGACCGGGCGACGCGTGGAGTCCGGAACATCTGCTGATGGCAGCAATAGAGACGTGCTTTATGTTCACGTTTCGGGCCATCGCGAGTGCTTCCAAAGTAAAGTTCACTTCGCTGCGGGTGTGCGGCCAAGGAGTAGTGGATCGCAAGGAGGGCGTGACGAAGTTCACAGAAATTATCCTGCGGCCGCGGCTTACGATCGCAGCGGGGACGGATCGCGATCGCGCGTTGCGAGTCATCGAGAAGGCCGAAAAGGCGTGCCTGGTATCGGCATCGCTATCGACGCCGATTTGGCTAGAGCCAGAGATCACGGCTGTCTGAAACCATAAATAAGCGTGAACCTCACGCTCATCGATTCAAACCGACTCTTTCATTTGCCATCCGATTCGTTAATGCCGCAACACCGTCGCGTTAAGTTTTGGCAGAGGTGTGGAGGTGTGTTGGGCGGCGAGGGATTCGATCTCGAGCCTTGGCCATTAGTCAAATATCAAGACCTCGATTGGTGATCACTTGAGTTAATGACGTGAGGGCAAGCGGCAAGATGATCAACGGCATTGAACCTTAGGGAAAGTTACTATTCCGGCTGGGCCGACGGGGTTCACGTGCGGTGGCCGCGCAAGGATGACGGAAGTCATTCAACCGGACGGGAGAACTTTGTTGCGGTGGAGGGAGGCAAGGCGATCGGGAGAATAGCCGAGGTATTCAGAGAGAATGGCGTCGGTGTGCTCACCGAGAAGGGGTGCGGCGCGATCGATATGGCCCGGGGTAGCGGAGAATTGCGTGAGAATGCCGGTCTGCGTGACGGAATTCCATTGCGAATGCGGCAAGTCGAGCAGGAGATCATTGGCGAGGACCTGAGGATCGGTGAAGAGATCGGCCCATCGGTGGAGGGGAACAGCGGGAATCGAGGCGGAGTTTAGTGCGGCCAATGCGGCCGTACGATCGAGGGTCGCGAAGTAGCGAGAGAGGGTGTCGGCGAGGGGTCCGTCTGACGGGGTGCCGATGGCTTCAGTGAATGACGTAGAGGGTGCGGCGTTAATTAGATGGGTCAGGGACTGCCATTGGGCTGGGATGGCGAGGGCGAGGTAGAGCCAGAGGCTGTCGCCGCATCGGTAGGCGCGACTAAGCGCCGAGCTGCCGCGATGCTCGGGAAAACCGTTTTCGAGGTCGGGGCGGCCATTGTAGAAAATGAACTCGCCCGCTTGCATCGCGATGGCCGACTGGAGGAGTGAGGTTTCGCATAGCTGGCCGCGTCCGGTGCGGTTGCGGGCCTGAAGGGCAAGGACACATCCGAGAGCGGAAAGCATCGCGGCGCCATAATCGCAAATCGCACAAGTGAGGTAGACGGGATGGTGATGATGACCGCCTTGCGCGGCCATCACGCCGGAACGCGCCTGTAGCAGCGGGTCGAAGCCGGGTTGGTCGTGTTCAGGGCCTCGATTTCCGAAGGCAGTCACGGACATATATATGAGGCGCGAATTCAGGGTAGAGAGAGCGGAGTAGTCGAAGCCATAACGGGCCATCCGACCGGGGCGGAGGTTTTCGACGATGATATCAGCTTTGGCGGCGAGTTCGCGGATGATGGCGGCGCCGTCGGGCTTGGTGAAATCGAGGGCAAGGCCGCGCTTGCCGGCGTTCCATCCGAGAAAACCGAAGCCGAAATGGCGGAAAGCGTCACCCTCAAGGCTTTCGATTTTGATGATGTCCGCGCCCATCTGCGCGAGGATCATCGGACCGTAGGAACCGGCGATATAACTACAGAAATCGAGGACGAGGACACCGGAGAGCGGGCCGCGCGGGGCAGATGGCCGCGGGCCGATCGTGATTGGGTGCGAGGATCCGGTGACTGCCAGTAAAGGCGATGGAATCGGCGCGGGACCAGTTATCGCGCCGGGAGTAGCGGTCAAGTTGACGGTGACACCCGGCTGAACGGTGGAGCCGACGGCCGAGTCGGCGATCTCGTGGCGCATCGCGAGCGCGCGAGTTTGCGGATGATCGATGAAGGCCTGACGGGTCATCACGGGAGCACAAGGGACGTCGGCGGCGCGGAGGAGTTGGAGCCACTCGTCGCGCGGGCGGGAGCGGATAATTGGTTCGAGGATGTCCTTTAGGGTCTGCCAGTGCTCCTTAGGGATACCCCAGGGTGCACCGTCGAAACGTGGGTCGGCAACGAGGTCGGGACGGTCGAGGGCAAGGCAGAATTTGTTGAAGAAGGTAGCGTTGCCGCAAGCGATGAAGAGGAAGTTGCCGTCGGCGGCCTCGAAGAGCCGATAGCAAGGGACGGGGCCGAGCGGGTCGGCGGGTCCGGCCTGGAAAATCGAGGACATTTTTTCGTGGCGCATGATGCCGCCGGTCTGGAGGGAGAATGCGCCGGCGAGGAGCGAGACTTCAACGGATTGTCCGGGGCCGTCGGCGCGCGCGAAGAGGGCGGCGGTAGCGGCAGTCGCAGCGAGAATACCGGCCGAATAGCTCACCGCGGGGAAGGTCAGGGCGACTGGATCGCCGCTGGCGGCCCATTGGGAGGCGGTGATGCCGCTGAAGGCGGCGACCATCTCGTCGGTGGCGTCAAGGTTGGCATAGGGGCCCGAGGTGCCGAAGGGCGAGAGATTGACGGCGATAAGGCGCGGGTTGAGGCGAGCGAGGGTCGCGCAGTCGAGGGCGCGGGCGTTCAATTCGGCGGGGGTGAAGCCAGTGATCGTGATATCGGCGGACTGGATGAGTTGATCGATGTGCGAGCGATTGCCGGAAGCGGCGTAGTCGAGGGCAGTGATGCGCTTGGAACGATTGAGGACGTGATAATGGGGCGTGCCGCGAGTAGTTGGGTCTAAAGGTGATTCGAGGCGGATGACGTCGGCGCCATGTTCGGCAAGAAGCATTGCCGCATAGGCTGCGGCGTTGTTCGAACTGAACTCTACAACTTGGATGCCATCGAGGGCCTTGGCCATGATAGTACCATGGAGCGCGTCGCGGACGCGGTCAGGCGCCGATCCGAAGATGGAATTTGAAGAGGGCGGCGCGGGTTGATGATTGGGCGAGTTTGATTGAGATAGCGGCGGGAACGCAAGGCGGCGCGAGGATGGCCTATTAGTCGTCGCGTTTGCTCGGGAAATCGGCCTTCGTTCGGATTCGAGCGCGAATGTTTTTGAGCTTTCTGGTGTGCGGAGCCCAGAAGAGTTCCGAACCGTCCTCAAGCTTCTCATAGATAGGCAGAAGCTTGCTGACTCCTTCGAAAAGCCACTGCACATCTACGGCCTCGCGCCCACCCTTATAGGGATTGGTTTGGCGAGCGGCAAACATCAGGGTCTTGTCATAAGCTTCGTCCATATTTGCCGCTTCGACGAGGATGGTATTTTCCCAAGTGAGATGCCGCTCATCAGGATCGCCGTTCCAATTCTCATTAAGTTCCACGAAACGGAGAATGTAAGTGGCGATGTACCATCCAACCGGCGAAATATCTCTATCCCAGCTCACGATGGCCAATTCTAGCGAGGCCGATAGTTTTGCAGAAGACGCTTCAAGCTTAAGCAATCGGCTCGTAAATCGCCCGTAATCTGAGTCGGGTAAATAAGACCGCCGCTCGGAGAAGCTTTTTACCGAGCGTCCAAGCCAAGGAAGGAAGCGGATGACGAAAAGACTGCTGCAAGTTGGACTGATGATGCTGGCGCTGGTGACCGGCGGAATCGCGCATAGCCAGATGCTGATCAACGGAGCCGGATCGACGTTCGGTTATCCGATCTACTCAAAATGGTTTGACGAATATACGAAAGTCGACCCGAGCGTGCGCTTCAACTACCAGTCGATAGGTTCCGGCGGCGGAATCATGATGTTGAAGAACAAGACGGTGCAGATTGGAGCGAGCGATGCGCCATTGACGGACAAGCAGGCTGCGGCGATGCCCGGGCCGGTGCTGCATTTCCCATCGGTGATGGGCGCGGTCGTTGTAATGTACAACCTGCCGGACGTGAAGCAGAAGATCCGGCTAACGGGACAGGCGATCGCGGATATCTACCTTGGCAATGTGGTCAAGTGGTCAGACCCCGAAATCGTGAAGCTGAATCCGGGAGTGACGCTTCCGGACGAGCCGATCGTGACAGTCCATCGTTCGGACGGCAGCGGGACGACATTCATCTTTTCGGACTATCTGAGCAAGGTCAGCCCGGATTTCAAGTCAAAGGTCGGCAAGGGCACCTCACTGAAATGGCCGGTCGGACTAGGCGGCAAGGGCAGCGAAGGCGTGACCGGGCTGGTACAGCAGACGCCCGGTGGGTTGGGCTACTGCGAACTGACCTATGCGTTGGCGAATCATATTCCATTCGTCGAATTGCAAAACAAGGCTGGGAACTGGGTCGATGCGAGCCTGGCGGGCGTGACTGCCGCGGCAGCGGCAGCGGCGGCTGATATGCCGGCAGACTTCCGCGTGTCGATCACCGACGAGCCGGGAGCAGACACCTATCCGATTTCGTCGTTCACCTGGCTGCTGGTTTATAAGGATCAGAGCGATGCGTCATCGGGGCAAGCGATCGTGAAGTTTCTGAAGTGGGCGTTGACGGATGGGCAACAATACGCGGCGCCGCTGTTCTATGCGCCGTTGCCGCAAGCGGTGGTTGCCAAGGAGATGGAGCAGATAAGCCAGATTAATATCGCGAAGTAGCGGTCGGAACTGCACGCAGCAAAAATGCGTGAATAGAGAAGAGGGCCGTCACTGATTAGTCAGTGACGGCCTTTAATTGTGAGATTGGCGAATTAGCCAGGTCAGCGAGGCAAAGCGCAGCAGTTGCTGGAGGAAACGGCAACGCGAGCATGTCGCGGTGATAAAAATCAGGCCGGTTTGGCTAATGGGTATTGGAGCTGCGCGATAACGTCATTCAAGGAATTCGCAGAGTCGCCTGCAAGTTCCAGTTCGGCGAACTTCTTGATAGCCGCTTCGTGGATGACCATAGAATGCGTCACGTCGCGCTCGTCCGGAGGGGCGGCATCCGCGATCACGCGAAACTTGTCGAGATAAATTCCAGTGATGCCAACGAGTTCGCGCATGTGTTCGGGCCAGGACTTCGATGCAAAAGTCTGAGCGAATTCGGCGATAGCCTGACGCGTGTCGTCCTGCGCGATACTCAAACCGAGCCGGGTCATAAAAGGCCGCAAGCGCGCCTTAGTCTCGGTTTCAAGCTGAAGGATCGTACCCCACTTATAGCGGCGAAGCGGATCTTGTTCGAGGGCGACATAGCAGCCGAGGATGGCCTCGCCGAGGACCTCGCCCTGATACATGAATTTGTTCACGGCATTCAGATACTCAGTCCGTTCCATAAACGCTCCTTTTGATCCATTAGAAATCGCAAGAGTTTTCTCGACGTTACGCGAAGCAGTGAATGGCCGGGTGCTAGACTAGTACAGGAAGGGTTCACCGGGCCACATCATAAAATTCATCTGCTCTTGCTGGGCGGCCTCCTCGTTCATCTGCGCGGACTCTTCCTGAGCGTGAATGTCCTGCTGCTGGAGGCGGATCTGCTCGTAGCGTTGGTAGGCCGCCTCGTTGCCGACGAAGAGACAATCGCAATAGACGGGATCGGCAAACCAGTAGTGCATCTTGCCGTTGTAGGGATAGAAGCGGACCTTGAGCGGCGTCATCCCCTGGAGGGTGGCCTGTTGAGCGGCGTTGCTGGTGGGTTGCATATGGAAGCCCGCCGCAGAAAGCATCGGCTCGATGCGTTGAGCGCGTTGCATCGGGGTTTCCTGCGTGGCGCATCCAAGGGCGACCACGAGGGCGAAAGCCGAGAAGCAGGGGAAGGTCAGGCGGCGAAAGATTGAACGCATGGAGAATTTATACGGACGAGGCGGGCGGTTGCCAAACCGGGGAGTGGACCTCCGCAACAAATTGTCACAGCCTAGCGCAGATGATATTTTGCCGCCCTGCGCAGGATAGAGAAGATGATCGCTGTGAGACAATCTCCACGGTGCGATTTAAAACTTAGCAGGTGAGTCAATGTTGAATTGGGAGGAGAGATAATGAATCGTCGCAACGCTCTGACACGGTCGTTAACCGGATTAACAATAGCGCTGATCGCAACGGTGGGTCTTTGGGCCTGTTCTCAAACGACGGGAGCGTCACCCAATGTAATCCAGCGTGTGCAGGGAGAGACACCAGCGGCTCCGCCGCCGAATGGATTCCTGGGAAATGACTATTCGTTGTTGCAGCCAGCCGCGGCCAATCCCGGACAGAAAGCCGCGCTTGCTTATATCAATCCGAATGCCAACTTCACAGCGTTCAATAAAATTCTGATTTCGCCCGTCACCTATTGGGCGGACAGTGATTCGACGTTACCGGCTGATCAGCAGCAAGAACTTTGTGACTATTTCTATAACGTTCTGCAGAAGGAGTTAGGGCAAAATTTCACGCTTACGAACGAACCCGGGCCGGGAGTAGCCCGACTTGACGTGGCGCTAATCGACGCAAGCTCGGCGGTTCCGGTGTTGCGCACGATTTCAACGATAGTGCCACAGGCGCGCATACTCAGCACGATTAAGTACGGCCTGACGGGGACATATGCTTTTGTCGGTTCCGCCACGGGAGCAGCAAAGTTGACTGATTCGGTGTCAGGCCAGCTGCTGGCGGCGTGGGAAGATGTGCAATTTGGTACCGCCGCGGTTAAAAATGCCGGCGTCTGGCAATGGGGTGATGCGGAACACGCGATGGATTATTGGGCAAACGGGCTTGATGAGAAATTAGCAGCCAAGGGCATTCAGACCACGGGACCGGTTCCTGCACAAGCTTCCGGGACCTGAGTTTTGACGCAAGCTCCGGCGACCTTCGACTTAACTAACGTCTAAGAGACCAGGCCATGAACGCGACAAAGCGTCCGCGGTGGAGATCGGTGTGGCGCCGTTGGGGATTGAGGGCTTGGGATGGGATTCCGGATCGGGAAGAACTCAGGAACCGATTTGATCTGTATGACGAACAGGCTGGGGCGGGGGCATTTTGCGCACTGCCCTCAGATCATAATGATTGCGGCGATCCTCGTGCTGGTGCTACGAGGCGCGGCGACGGCATCCGGCCTGTTGCTGTACGAGACCGGCGCGCCGGATCTCGGTACTGCGAGCGCCGGACGGGCAGCGATGGCAGCAGACGCCTCGACCGTGGCGGCGAATCCGGCAGGGATGACTTCGCTCGATCGCTCACAATTGTTGGTTGCGGCTGGAGCATTGCTGCCGGTAACCAATTTCGGAGTCGGCTCCCAAACCACGACGAAAGGAAGCGGGGGCGGCAATGCGGGAGTCTTTTTTCCGTTAGGGTCGTTCTTCTACGTCTACAAGCTGAGTGAGCGGCTTCGCCTTGGAATGGGGTCGTACTCGGATTTTGGTCTTTCGGCGGATTACGGCAACAACTGGGTCGGGCGTTACTACGTGACTCAGGAGTCGCTTATCACCAGCAAGATCAACCCTTCAATTGCTTATGCATTAAATGAATGGGTATCGGTGGGGGCGGGTTTCAGCTTTGCAGTTGCGCGCCTGACATTCCAATCGAAGGTCAACAACGTGCTTTCGCGGGCGGGAGACGGCGGCTTCTCGCTGGAATCGTGGGACGAAGCATTCGGTGGTAACGCCGGAATACTGCTCACGCCAAGACCGCTGCCGGAGCTTCGCGTTGGACTAACATACGATTCGCCAGAGTATTTCAAGTTCGGTTTCCAACCGTTCCTCACGAACCTTGGCCCGGCGCTCTCAGGCATCAGCAAGAGAATCGGTGGGACCCAAATCGAAATACCGATGGAAGAGCCACAGCAGGTGATGATGAGCGCCGTATATAAGGTACTGCCCAACTTTAGCCTGATGGGAAATGTCGGATGGCAGAATTGGTCAGCGTTCGGGGAGTTTCCAGTCGGAATTTCGTCGCCCAAGCAAGCGACTACGGTCGACGCGAATCTTCATTTCTCGGATACCTGCCAGATTGCGATTGGGGAGCAATATCGGTTCGCAGAAAAATGGCTGTGGTCGGCTGGCTTCGCATATGACAGCTCGCCAGTCTCGGAAGCGAATCGAAGCGTTACGCTCCCGATAGATCGTCAGCTGCGCTACGGCACCGGCATCCAATATGAGATCAGTCGCAACATCACGGCGGGCGCAGCCTGGGAATTTCTTGATGCCGGCAACGCGCCATTGAACAATCATCGAGGACCGCTTGCGGGGACGCTGCAAGGTGATTACACCGCGAACTATTTGAACTTCGTGGCGGCGAATCTGGCCTGGCGGTTCTAGACAACGGTCTTTGGTGCAACGTCATCGCCGGTCGCGCCAAGGAAGATGCTGCAATAAGATGAGAGGGGATGGATCGGGAGAGACGAGATCGTGCCGGGCGACGCGCATGGGCGTTCCTGCGGATGTGTCTGGGCGCAGGACTGATCGTGTCGGCGATTTGGGGGCCGTCGAAGTCAGTAGCTTTTGCGCAGACCGCAGATGTCGACCAGACGACGAGTGAAGCGCTGACGGCGTATCTCAAACAGCATCGGCTGCCGCTCGTGGGTGCACAGGTTATTAAGGATACCAGCGGCGGGCGGCGCGTGGTGCTGTACGGCTTCGTAGCGACTGATAAGGGAAAAGTCGATGCGGAGCAGAAGGCAATAGGCTATCTGGGGACACCCGTGCCGACCGTCGATGATCGGTTGGTGGTCAAGCCGGAGCTGGCAACAATGACTGGGCCGCAGCCGCCGGATCAATCGGGTCAAGTGGATCAAGGAGAGCCGCAGCAATCCGAGCAGGAGTATCAGGCAGATCAGAATGGCGGGGCGCCGGGGAGTTCGATCAGCTTCGACAGCCTCTATGAGCAAATCCAGCAGTACGGAATCAAGAGCCCGCCCGGCGAATAAGCGGTGGTGGGTGGGGCGTGCTAGAATCCAGGCATCGTGGCCGAGCAGATAATCCGCCTCAAACGAACGCCAGCCGAGGCGGACGAACGCGCCTATAAAATCAAATATGCAGAGTTGCTGAATGCGGCCCAGTTCGCCGCGGTGACCCATCGGGAGGGGCCGCTGCTGGTGGTGGCGGGAGCTGGATCGGGTAAGACGCGGACGCTGATCTATCGGGTCGCGCGGCTGATCGAGAGCGGCGTGCCACCAGGCGCGATCCTGCTGATGACGTTCACGCGGCGGGCAGCGCAGGAGATGCTCCGGCGAGTCGAACAGCTGGTCGGCGAAGCGGGCCGTCAGGTGGCGGGAGGCACGTTCCATTCGTTTGCGAATCAGATTTTGCGGCGGCATGGGGCGGCGATCGGGTTGCAGCCGAATTTCACGATTCTCGATCGGTCGGATATGGAGGACGTGATTAATCTGATCCGGACGCGGATGGGGTTCGCGTCAAAGGAGCGGCGGTTTCCGAAGAAAGGGACGATCACGGAAGCAGTTAGTATGGCGCGGAACAAATCGCGCGCTCTGGCGGACGAACTGGAGAACGACTTTCCTCACCTGCTCGAGTATCAGGCGGAGATTTTGGAGCTCGCGGAGAAATATGAGGGATACAAGCGCGAGCGCGGGCTACTCGATTACGACGATCTGCTCTACCGGCTGGCCGAGTTGCTGACGCAGGACGCGGGAACGCGCCGTCGGCTGTCGGAGACGTATCGGTACATGATGATTGACGAGTACCAGGATACGAATCGGATCCAGGCGGAACTGGTTAAGCTGCTCGCGATGAGCCATCGGAATGTAATGGCGGTGGGCGATGACGCGCAGTCGATTTACTCATTCAGGGGCGCGGACTTCCGCAATATCCTGGAGTTTCCGGCGCTGTTCGGCGATGCGCGAGTAATCAAGCTGGAAGAGAATTATCGTTCGCTGCAAGGGATTCTCGACGTGGCGAATGAGGTAATCGCGCGCGCGACTGAGAAATATACCAAGGCGCTATTTACGCAGCGGCGCGGTGAGTTGCGGCCGATACTGGTGCGGGCGCGGGATGAGAATATGCAGTCGCGTTTCGTCGCGCAGCGGATTCTGGAGCTGCGCGAGGACGGGGCGGGGTTGGATGAGATCGCGGTGCTATTCCGCTCGAGCTTCCATGCGTTCGACCTGGAGCTGGAACTGCAACGGCGGAATATCCCGTTTATCAAGCGCGGCGGTTTCAAGTTTATCGAGACGGCGCATATTAAGGATGTGCTGGCCCATCTGCGGGTGATTGCGAATCCGGCCGATGCGGTCTCATGGATGCGGGTATTGGTACTGATCGAAGGGATTGGGAATCGGAAGGCGGAGCGGCTAATCGAGGAGATGGTGCAGGTGGAGGAGCCGGAGAAGCGGCTGGCGGAGCTTAGCTCGCAGATGGCGGGGCGCGGTCAGGGAGCAGCTGTGGGATGTGCACGGCTCGCATCGATGCTGGGTGGGCTGCGAACCGATCAGAAGCGGCCGCCGGAGCGGTTAGCTGAAGTGATGGAGTATTACTTGCCGATCATGCGCGAGGCGTATCCGGACGATTATCCGAAGCGTGAGCGTGATTTGGAGCATTTCCAGAATCTGGCGGAGCGTTACCGAAGTCTGGAAGCGATGCTAGCGGATATGGCATTAGAACCGCCGACGGATTCTATTGGGGATATTCTGGCCGTCGATGAGGAGGAGGGGTACGTGACGCTCAGCACGATTCATTCGGCGAAGGGACTCGAATGGCGTGCAGTGTTTGTGATCTGGGCGGCGGATGGGCGCTTTCCCGGACCGATGAGCGTCAGCCAGGACGATTTGGAAGAGGAGCGGCGGCTAATGTACGTGGCAAGTACGCGGGCGCGGGATGAACTATACCTGACGTACCCGATTCATATGTTCGACCGGGCGGTAGGCTTCGTGATGGGGCGACCGTCGCGGTTTCTGGAGGAGCTAGACGAGCGGGTATTGCCGTCGGCGATGCTGCAGGAAGACGAACGGGAGTAGTGGCTCTTTGCGTCGGGCTAACGCATGCTGAGGTCGAGCGGATCGGAGCAGTCGCGGACGCAGGTGTTGTAGTCATCACGCGCGTTTTCGACGCATGAGCGAACATCGTCGTCGATGGGGTCGTTCTTGGTGACGGTTTGGCAGAGATCGACATCGGAGCGGTATTCGTCGGCGCATTCGCAGCTACATTTGGCGGCATGTGCGACGACCGCAAAGAACGGCATCGCGAAGGCGATGATGGCGGCAATTAGAACCCAACCCTGTTTCAGGAAAACTCGGATTGTTAGCCGGACACTAGCGCCTCGCATCTGTAGGCCCCCCCGAGCAAGAGTTACGCGGCTTTCGCGGCGTTGATGTAATAGCTGGCGACTTCGCGGCCGATGAGCTCGTTTTGGGCGGCCCAAGCGGAAGGCTCGGCGACCGGCCATAGCACAAACTTGTCGAGACCGACACTGATGTATTGGTCGAGGCGTGCGATGATGTCCTCGGGCGAACCGTAAACGGTGCGGTTGAGGAAGCCGTCGGCGCCCCGGCCGAGCGAGTTTAGCACTGGCTGCATATCGGCCATCGCACGCTCGCTGGACGAGGCAAGGCGGCAGAGAAGAATCAAACCAGCCTCGATATGGGGGTTGATACGCCCGGCCTCGGTGGCGTACCGGCGAACGGTGGCCATATTGGTGGCGAATTCGTCGGGTGTCTGGAACGAGGCGAAATAGCCGTCGGCGAAACGTCCGGTGCGCTTGAGCGCGGCGTCGGACTTGCCGCCGACCCATAGATCGATAGTGCAGTGATCGTTGTTGGAGCGAGGAGTTGGGCGTGGCTCAATCGAGACGTTGTCGAAGTTGAAATATTTGCCATGGAAGCTGGCTTTGGGCTCGGTCCAAGCCTTGCGCAGGATCATTATGCCTTCGTCGAGGCGGCGGCCGCGGCCCTCGGTGGGGATGCCGACCGCGGCGTAATCGTCGAGGTTGGCACCGGTCCCGACGGCCATCACGATGCGGCCCTTGGACAAATAGTCGAGCGTCGCAAAGGATTTGGCAGCGACGAGCGGATGGCGGAGGTTCAGCAGGAAAACGCTCGGACCGAGGCGGATACGTGAAGTACGGGAGGCGAGAAGCGCGAGAGTCGCAACGACGTCGAGCTCGGGCGAAGGGGCGATGAGATGGTCGGAGAGCCAGAAAGAATCGAGGCCCCATTCCTCGGCACGTTCAGCGACGCGGACGATGGTATCGGGTTCCGGCATGCCCAAGCGAAACAATCCGAACCCAACACCAACTTTAACATGCTTCATGACGCTACTCCGGCTAGGTTCTCCAACGATAGGGTGATATTAACAATGTTCATGCGCAATTCGCCATCGGTTGAAGGCGGCCTTGAGCTAACGTTCCTGGGGACAGGAGATGCGTTCGCGAGCCATGGGCGTTTTCAGTCGGGGTACATAATCCAGTCGCCGGATTTGAACATTCTGATGGACCCGGGGCCGACTGCGCTGTGTGCGATGAAACGGATCGGGTTCAAGCCGGCTGATGTCGATATCATTTTGATCAGCCATCTGCATGGCGACCATTTCGGCGGACTGCCCTTTTTTCTGCTCGAATACCTGTACGAAAGCCCGCGCAAGACGAAATTGATTATCGTCGGTCCGCGTCATCTGGAGGAGCGGACGTGGCGACTGTTCCATACGATGTTCCCGGGAACCAAGCCGGACCTCGAAAAACTGCTGGGTCGGCTGAAATTCGTGATGGTCGAGCCCGGCTCCGATCTCAAGATTGGCCCGACTCGGTTAGCGGCGATGCGTACGCCTCATATGAAGCCGCCGGAGACATCACTGGCGCTCAGGCTAGGGATGAACAACCGGACGATCGTATTTTCGGGGGATAGCGGGTGGACGGATGAGATTGTCGCTTTTAGTGCGGGAGCAGACCTTTTCCTGTGCGAATGCACCTATTTCGACAGTACAGACCTCGATTTTCACATGAACTATCCGGGGTTGTCGGCGAATCGCGAACGGTTCGACGTCGGGCGGCTGATCCTGACGCATATCGGGCGCGAAGTGCTGGATCGGATCGGAGATGTGAAGCTCGAGATAGCCTATGACGGGATGAAAGTCCAGATCTGACGACTAAGGCTTTGCGAGCGAAGCCGAGGTTCTGCACACACCTGCTCCCGTCTGCGATAAATGTCCGCGACAAATTAGGATATGATGAGCGCCGTCCGGCGGCTGCCGTACTGACGCGCCGGTCGGGCTGGCATTGACGTGGTCCGTAAACGGGGTTCGGGTAACGGCGTCAGGTGCAAGGAGTTGGACTGGATGGGAATCGCGGATGGCAAGCGCGCACTAATCGTAGGAGTGGCGAACGACAGGAGCCTGGCGTGGGCGATAGCGCAGGAACTGCATGCGCAGGGAGCAGCGATCGCGCTGACGTATCAAGGGGAGATAATCGAGAAGCGCGTACGTCCGCTGGCGGAGACGATTGACGCGGAAGTGGTCGGCGAACTTGATGTAGGCAGCGAGGAGCAAATCGCGGAAATATTCGCGCGGCTCGAGAAAAGCGGAGGAATCGACATGCTGGTGCATGCGGTGGCATTCGCAGAGCGTGAGGATTTGCGCGATCGGTTTCTGACGGTCAGCCGGGCGAATTTTTCCAAAGCGATAGAGATTAGTGCGTATTCGCTGGTGGCGCTGGCGCGGGCGGCGGAGCCGTTGATGGAAGCTCGCGGCGGTGGGGCGATCGTAACGCTGAGTTATCTTGGTGCGGTGCGCGCGATTCAGAATTACAACGTGATGGGCGTGGCGAAGGCGGCGCTGGAAGCATGCGTGCGCTATCTGGCGCTCGATTTGGGACCAAAGAACATAAGAGTGAACGCGTTAAGTGCGGCGCCCGCGCGAACGCTGGCATCGTCGGCGATTCGCGATTTCCATTCGATGGCTCATGAAGTTGAAGAACGGTCGCCGCTCAAGCGGGCGATGCGTCCGGATGAGGCTGGAAAAATGGCGGCCGTGCTATTGAGCGATCTATCGAGTGGCGTAACGGGACAGACGGTTTATGTCGATATGGGTTACAATATAACCGGTCTGTAACGTGCGCGGCGAAGGTACAGTTTGAATTAGGGCTGGAGCTAATCCAAGAAACTCCGACGAAGTGAGCAAGGGGAAATAGCCAATGACGATCATTCCTGTTCCGCAATTATCGGATAATTACGCATATCTAGTTATCGACGAAGTGAGCAAGCAGTGTGGAGTGGTGGATTGCTCAGAGGCCGGCAAAGTCCTCGATGAGGTCAAGCGGAACGGACTGAAGTTAGTGGCCGTACTGCCGACGCATTACCATTTTGACCACGTTGGCGGGAACGATGATTTGGTCAAGGCGATCCCGGGCTTGCGAGTATACGGCGCGCGCGGAGAGAACGGGCGTATACCGGCGCAGACCGATGAAGTCGATGATGGAAGCACGGTTGAGATTGGGGAATTGAGGGGGCGCGTGATTGGGATACCGGCGCATACGAATGGCCATATCGCATACTACTTTCCGCGGCTGGAGGCGGTGTTCACGGGCGATACTCTGTTTATCGCCGGGTGCGGCCGGGTCTTTGAAGGGAAAGCGGAGACAATGGTCAATTCGCTGACGAAGCTGGCAGGGCTGCCGGATTCGACGAAAGTATATTGCGGACATGAATATACAGAAAAAAATTTGCGGTTTGCGTTGACGCTCGAACCAAACAACGCCGAGCTCAAAGCGAAGCATGAGTGGGCGGTAAAAGAACGAGCGGCAGGCCGTTTCACGGTGCCATCGACGATCTGGGAAGAGAAACAGATCAATCCATTTTTGCGGACTGATAGCGCCGAATTGCGCTTGAATCTAAAGAAGCTTGCGCCGGCGATTGGAGATGATCCGATAGCGATATTTGCGAAGACGCGAGAGTTGAAAGATCATTTTTAGCCGTCCTTTCGGCGGGTGTCGCTTGGGAGTCCGCCAGCGATGAGGCGCGGCGTTCGCTTGTTCAAGTTCGCGGGCATGCTCGCGGCCTTGTTCGCTGTGGGGATTTTTCTTGGATTGGGATACGACTGGTTTCGTGGCATCCCACCGGAATTCTTTATAACGGCCGCAGGCAACGCGGCGCCGTCAGAAGCAGCGATACCGGCCGCGAATGCGCTGCTACCGGCAATCCCGGCCGGGAGTATCACCTCGCCGCCACCCAAGCCTAGCGTCCAGACAGCGGCTCAAGCGCCGACTGATCTGGCGGCGAAAATGATGTTGCCGGCCAAACCGAATAGTTCGCAGGCCGCGCCAATCAAGCCGAAAGCAACGACCGCCAACAACAGCGGAAACGTGATGGTGTTGAATTCGATGGTGCCTCCCGCGTCACAATCGCCCACGGTGAAGAACGAGTTGACCTTGCCGCATGCAGATTTATCGCAGGGGTCATCAGCGGACCGTTTACCGGCTATCGGTGACGAAGGGCAAACGATATGGGTGCCGCGTGCAATCGAGGGATGCTGGGTGGGTTCGGGTGATGCGAGCCTGCAATATCTCGGCGGCTGTCCGAATATCTTTTCGGGGGCGACTAGTCCGGTGCGGCTGCGCTGGTGTTTTCGTCGAACGGGTGATCGTCCACTGACGCTGGTCATGGCGAAAGGCCAGTATCCCGGGCGGGTTTCCCAGAAGTGGAACGTTACCGGGGCGCGCGGGCAAACGATCGATTTGCGGGAAACGATAGGCTACGAGACTATGATCGTGATGCACGTGGTGGACGTTGGCGATTGGACCTGTCACATCGAGGCGGATAACGAACTGATATGCGGGGAGCATGAACTCGCACGATGCGGTCCCGGCAACTGGCTGCAGGTACCGTGGTTTCGGGGTAGCGGTGAGGTTACGGCGCGGCGGGCGCGAGAGGGGAATTATGGCGGCCGGTTCGCATCCGAACCGTGAGAGCTCCCGTGATCCGAATTGTCAAGGAATCAGCCGAGCCTTAGGCAGAGCGAATAATATATGTGTCGGACGAGGCTAAGTGCGATCGCCGCAGTTTAAATTTTTATTCTGCGAGCGGTAGCTTTCGCGGAATCGCCGCCAATTATTTCTGCGATCGAGATTCGAGGTGATCGTAAGGCGCGGGAGACCGCCATTCGTGGGTGTATTCAGTCGTCACCAAAACAGCGCTTAGACCCAGAAAGAGTTGATAACGATATTAAGTGCATCTATCCCCTTGTTTGCTTCCGATACGTGATGACCCATCTTAAGAAACAGCAAAAAGGCAGTGTCGTGCTGCTCTACGAAGTCCAGGAACGCGCTAAGAGCTCTTCAGCAATCTGTTCGGAAGAGAATCCCTCACGATGAGTGAATCCCTTCCGAAACTTGCTACTAGCACTGATGCTCTTTACGCGGGCGCCTTGAGAATTAGGTAAATTGAGAATGCCCTGGGAAAT
>DATKPK010000068.1:0-5299 GCA_035524095.1 Binataceae bacterium (SeqCode)
GCGACGAGGATGACGTAGACGCCGTAGAGCATCAGCTCGCGCCGCAGACATTCGGACCATCCTTCGAGGGCGAATATTTTGATGCGACATAAGCGCCCATGAAAGGCAGGCCGCGGCGGCCGCCAACCGAGCTAACATTGACGATTCGTCCCCGGTGGCCGCCCAGCGATCGGTCGGTGCCGAGCAGCGGCATGAAGCTTTTTGTGACGGCGAACGCACCCGTCAGATTGATTTCAATCTGACGGCGAAAATCAGCAGTGTTCAAGTGAAGGGTAGGGCCAGGTACGGCGACGCCAGCGTTATTGACGAGGCCGAGGAGACGTTCGCCGCCAAGACGTTCTCGCACTTCGACTGCTGCGTCGCCGATCAGCTTTTCATTGGTTACGTCAAAGAGCAGTGGAGTGAAGTTGCCCCGCATGCAGACGTAGGACGATCGGCATCAGCGGTCCGCCGCAGGCTGCCAAAGACGTGAATGCCGCGTTGAGCGAGGAGCTTTGCGGTTGCGAGTCCGATCCCGCTGGAGACCCCAGTGACGACCACTGCTTTCATGGCGCGACCCTCGTGACAGACCTACTCAACCTGTCTGCCCGGGCTACTCTGCTTGGAGATTATAATAACAGAGCAGTTGGCAAATCAGATCTGACTGGCAACTGCTCTGCGTTGATTTGATGATTAGTGGAAAGGAGCGGCGAGCGCGAAAATCGATCAGGCAACCTTCTTGAAGCCGTGGCTATGGTCGCCAGTGACCACCTTCAACTGAGCGCATGGGGTCTTCGCCATTGAAGTGGGTGGGACCATCAGGACTTCGGTGTTGCTGGCCATAACGCCGCCGAGGAATTTCGCTGCCAACTCACGAATGGTCAGCGGCCTGATGAGGCTCCGGCGTTGCAAGCGTAGTGCTTCTGGCGTTCCCCAGATGTACCAATCGATTGCGGCCAAACCGATCACGCCGATAATCCCTGAAACTGCAATGAAGATCGTTGGGTACAACATTTTGGTCATCCTCCGCCTTGGTGATTTGCAGGTAACGAGAGCATCGTTTATGCCACTGAGGTTTTCTTTGAAATCATTGGATAATTGCCGAATCCGCGTCGGCGATCCGTTTGCGAAGTGCGAATGCGAAACCAAATTGGGAAGCGTCAATCCGGTAATTAATAACTGAGTTGGCGATCGATCCGAGGCTACGGGCGGGTAGCCGCGGCCGAATCAGAGCGGAGCTGTCGGCGGTTTTGGGAGAATCAGGGGTCGAATCGATGTTCGGCGCGGGCTTTGGCTTCAGCGGCCTCTTCCGCCCGATTCTTCGGGGGTGCGTTGGTTTCAAGCGAGACCAGGAGGCGAGTCGCGATACCGGCTATATCATCGATAGCGGCGAGGAAGGCAGGTTCGTTAGCTTTGGACGGCTTGTTGAAGCCGCTGATCTTTCTTACGAACTGAAGGGAGGCGGCGCGGACTTCGGCTTCGGTAACGGGAGGATCAAAGTTAAAGAGAGTTTTAATGTTGCGGCACATTTTTCCAACTAATGGAGTTCGTGAAATGTCAAAAGTGCTATGAAGCAGAATAGATAGTGTGATCAGGTACCTCAGAAGAAAGAAAGGCGTTGCGGCGCTCAGCGCATTTGTTGCATCGGCCGCAGTGCTGGCCAGCAGCGGGAGCCATACAAGTTATAGTCAAGTGCAACGGCAATTCCCTGAACTGGCGGATGATGTCGCTTTTGTGAAGTCCACGAAAAGGGGCTTCGACAATTACTTTGTGGCTGAGACCGGTGCTTAGGGTGTCCGCGAAGCGCTCGAAAAACTCCGGTGTCGCGTCGGGGAACGGGTTGCCGCCGAGTGATCCGATGGCGATGCGCGAGACGCCATGAGTACTGCACCATACGGCGGCCAAACCGATGAGAAGGATGTTGCGGCCGGGCAGAAAGACGGCACTGTCGGGTTCGTCCTTGCCGGGGACTTCTGCGCCGTTCAGGCTCCAATGGTCGCCGTAGATGGGTTTGATCGGCACCGAGATTAGAACCGGCGGCCGGGCGTTGGGGCTTTCAAGCGCCGACAAGAACTGTTCAAGTGATTTTCGCTCAGTCGCCTCCCACGGGAAGCCCCATTGAATATAGATGGGGTAGACTTCCGCGGTGCGAGCCAAACCGGCTAGCAGAACTGAACTATCCAAGCCGCCGCTCGCGAGGACTGCTACACGATCCATACTATTCCCCTTTGGTGGCAAGGTTTAATGGCTGCGCGACCTTTTGTGCAAGAATAATCATGCGGCGCGTATTGATCGAATAGGATTCGCCGTCGAAGCCACCGTAGACGCTGGTCAGCGTCATACCGGCGTGCTCAAGGAGGCGCATCGTTTCCGTGAGTGTATAGAGGCGGATATGGTGACCGATAGAGTCGCGGCGGCCGCCCTCCGTGCTCACGATACTGAAGCTGACATGCATCCGGCTGCTGGCGAGATCCAGTTCGCGGAGTTCGACGTAGAGCGTGCCGTCAGCGCCCGCATGCCAGTCGTGCTGGATATAGTTAGCGACCGCCCACTCGCGATTCAGCATATCGAGGAGCAAGCGTCCGCCGGGCTTGAGCGCATTGGCAATCGAGGCCAGGACTTTGGCGTCTTCGGCTTCTGACTCCAGGTAACCGAATGAAGAGTACATGTTTACGATTGCGTCGAAGCGGCTGCGAAACGGAATTTCGCGCATGTCACCCGCGATAACTTCCAGCTGGAGATTGTCAGCCATGGCAGCCTGCCGCGCAAGCTCTAGGTAGGCCGGGTTGAGGTCGAGGCCAGTTACCTGAAAGCCGCGCCGGGCGAATTGAACGCAATGGCGGCCCTGGCCGCAGCATAGGTCGAGCAGAGAATCACCGGGCTTGAGCTGTAGAGCATTGGAGGCAAAGGCGGCCTCTTTTTCGGCGCGCTCCGCAGTAAATAGATGGCCGTAGACGTTCAGGTAGTCGTTGCGGAAAAAATCGACGTACCAAGTGGAAGGTTGTGATGCCAAACGAGACGCTCCTGGCGGCGGTATTTAATCAGGCAGTGTAGCCGAAATCGGCGATTTAGTGATGACACAACAGCGTCGGCGCAATTTCGAGGGATGACCAGCGCGGGCAGGTGTGATAGTTGAGCGCTCGATGAAGGCGCATCGAAGATATCAGCAAGGCCGCAGCGTGCGCGAGAAGCTGGCCAGAACTCGACGTCAAGAAAAGCGCCGCTGATGACCAGCCGATCGACATCATCTGAGTATAAGGCCGACACGCGCCGGATTTTTCTGTATTTCGGGCCGTTAACGCTGATGGTATACCTTTTCGCGCCGGAATCACTGCTCGATATCCCGACGTCCTACATGTTGAAGGATCATCTGGCAGCGACGGCGCCACAAGTCGCGATGTTCCGGCTGCTGACGGGACTACCACTATATCTTGGGTTTATCTTCGGGCTGGCGCGAGACCTGTGGAATCCTTTTGGATGGCGCGATCGGGGTCACTTCATGATCTTCGCACCGGTGACCACGGCGGTATTCGTGTGGATGGCACTGTCGCGGCTCTCGTATCCGGGCTTATTGATCGGAATGATACTCGCGACACTGACGTTCCGGTTTATCCTGGCGGCGTATCAGGGCTTACTTGCACTAATCGGGCAAGAGGCGCTGATGTCGGGACGGCTGAGTACGCTGTGGTCAGTATTTTCATACATTCCATTAGTCACCGCGATTGTCGCGTCGGGGTTTATCTCTGAGTATCTGGTACCGCGCCAAACATTTTTGTTGGCGGCGATACTGACGTTATCGATCGGCGCGTTTGGGTTGTGGAAGCCTCAGCCGGTGTTCAGTCATGCGTACGAAAATGTCCAAGCAAAAGGGACGGGATTCATCGGAGACGTCAAGCGGCTGCTGAAGCATAGGGCGATCTACCCGGCGGTTCTGATAAACTTCTTGTGGTACTTCATGCCGGGTTCCAACACGCCGGTGCAATTTTATCTGACTAACCACCTGCACACATCGGATGCTATCTACTCAGATCACCAGGGTATTTTCCTCGCGTCAAACATCCCGGCGTTTTTACTGTATGGCTGGCTCTGCACGAAGGTGCCGCTGCGGAAGTTGCTGTGGTGGGGGACTATAATTGGCATACCCTCGATGATTCCGCTGGCATTCATTAATTCTGCGGACCGCGCGCTGACATTGGCGGTGCCGATGGGTTTGATGAGCGGGCTGGGCACTGCGGCATATTATGATCTCACGGTGAGGTCGTGCCCTGCAGGTTTACAGGGGACCTTAATGATGCTGGTCACGGCAGTCTGGATGTTTTCGCTGAGGGGCGGCGATGTACTTGGGTCGAAGATTTACGCGAGCAGCCCGGCGCATGGAATTCTGTATTGTGTGATCGCGATGACGGCTGTGTACGTGCTGATACTGCCGCTGCTTTGGATGATACCAAAGGAGATCATCGCGACGGCGGACGGCGAGCCGAATCCCGAGGCTGAGGCGGTAGTGATGGCTGGGCTCAGCGAAGCGGAGGCGGCGAAATAGCTTACGAGTCTCGCAAGAACACCCACGCCAGCACGGCCGTAGGGCTAGAGATCTCGAGCGCCGATCACTGCGGGTCGCCGATAGGTATGCGCTGGGGGAGGGAGGTGAGGCCGCGGATCTGGCGGACCGGAATGATGTAGTTGAGCGGCATCAGGGCGAAGATGATTATGGCAACGGTCTCGCTCAGGGGCGCGAGGGCGACGGCGAATAGATAGAGAATCGGTGTGAGGGCCAGGCGCAGACGGACCGCACGAATCGATGCTGTCGTGAGATCGAAGGTGACGAGACGATGGCCGGCGGTCGAGTAGCAATAATGGACGAAGCGGACCAAGCCGAGGAGGGCGAGGTTAGTGCCGTAGATGGCAACCGCCAGCCATTGGTGGATATTGCGGCCGAGCAGTGAAGCGGAGAACGGCACGAAGGCCAGTCCCAGCAATAGCAACATCGTGAAGGCGATATCGATGCGGTCGGAGTGGATTAGCCAGTGAGATTCCATCCGATGGCCGTACCAGAAGACGGCAACGACGGCGAAGCTTATAACGAAGGAGATGAACTGCGGAGCCATCGCGGCGATGGCGTAAGCGAGCGTGGTGTTGGTCGCAGCGGTGGGTGCGCGCAGATCGAAGACCAGCAGGGTCAGGACGATGGCGAGGACGCCGTCGAAGAGGGCATCGAGGCGGCCGCGCGAGAAGCCGGCGATGTTCTCGTCGCGAGCCTCGTGAGAATGAGCGGACGGTTGGCCGGCGTTATGGTTGGGGGGTCTTCCTGCATTAGCCATAG
>DATKPK010000069.1:0-8461 GCA_035524095.1 Binataceae bacterium (SeqCode)
GTCAAGTGAACGTGCTGCCTCTTCCCCACCGATGTGGTCAGGACCTGCGGCCGCGTCGAGCTTGCGTTCCCACAATGGAAGATCCGGCGTGGTCACCTTCACCGCCACCACCGCACGGTCATCCGTCCGCTGCATCTCCCCGACCTCGTAATGAGTATTGTGCAGGACCGCCCGAAACCACAACGGACTAGTGTCAGGGGCCATCGGGATTGCCGTCAGGAACTCGCTCAGGTCGCGATCTTTCTTGTCCTGCTCGGACAGCATTCCGTAGCACGCAGCGTAATTGAACTGTTGCAGGTAATCGAGATAGCGCTGCGCCGTTCCCCGCGGTGAATTACGGCTGCATCCGCTGAGCGCCATCAGACCGGCCAGGACGAACACGATGAGCCTCGCATGAGGGAACGCGTTTCTCCCACCAACCCGAGATTTCAGCAACTCCCGCCGATCCATTAACACCGTGAGCGTGATGCGGCGCGCGCGGCGCCCAGATCAAGCGGCTTGCTCGAATCCGATCGGCTATTCATTCAGCTGCGATTTGTTTCGTGACTTAGATTTTCTTTCGTTTCTTCGACAGGTAATCGACCAGCATATATTCCCCGAGATGGTCCGGCCGGGTATAGAGCGCGCGTCCGCGATTGATTTGGGTCATCTTCTCCACGAAGGCGCGCAGGCTCGGCGAGTCGTCGAGCATGAAGGTATTGATCGTTACCCCTTTGCGGGTAACGCGCTCGACTTCCTTCAAGGTCTCCTGCGCGGCCCTTAAGCTGATTCCGCCGAAGGAAAGCGGCCATTCACAATAAAGCCGCTTGTTCAGGAAGTACGCCGTCGGCTGTCCATCGGTGATTACAATGACATGCTGATTGCGCGATGGATGACGGCCCAGCAGATCGGACGCGAGTCTTAGTCCGTCCTGCAGATTCGTGAACGGGTCCCCCATGTTCCATGAGGCTTCCGGCAAGTCCTTCAGTTTGAGTTCCACCGCGCGCGTGTAAAATCCCACGATGGCGAAGTAATCGCGCGGGAACTTCGTGCGGATCAGAGTCTCCAGCGCCAGCGCGACTTTCTTGGCGGCGGCGAACCGGCCTTCCCAGCTCATCGACCACGACATGTCTAGGCACAATACCGTCGACGACGAGCTGCCGTAATCGTTTTCGTAGATCTCGAAATCGCCTGGTTCAAGCGCGAGCGGTACGCCCGCCTTTCGCGTCAGCGCATGTTTAAGTGTCGCCACCAGATTCAGATTCAGCGGGTCCCCGAACTGATACGGCCGCGTCTCTTCCGGGCGCATCTCGGTGATTCCGCGATGGTCTGTGACGTGGCTGCCGGAACGGTCGCGCAACAACCCCTGATAGATATCGCGCAGCGCAAGCTGGCCGATCCGGCGCACGCCCTTGGGCGATAACTGCATATTCTCGCCCTTCTGCATCATGTAGCCGGATTGCTCCAGCATCATCATCACTTGCCGCAGATTCTGGAAATCTTGCAACGCCTGCTGCCCGAGCAGTTCCTTGAGATCCTCCATCGAGACGGTCTCGAAGTTCCCCGACATCAGGTCCTGTTCGAGCTGGCGCATCCGCTCCATTTCGCGCATCAAGTCGAGCGCCTGGTCATAGTCGAGGCTCTTCGGCCCGTGGAACATGTGGTTATAGCGGTCGCGGAAATTCTCGAGGTCGCGGATATTCTCGTATTCCTCCAGTAGCGCATCGAAGTCAGCCTGCGCCTGCGCGTCCTCGAACTGATAGCTCTCCAGTTTGCGCAATGCCTCAGACAGCTTGCGCGGCATGCGCTGGAGCTGCCGCTCTTTCTCTTCGACCCCTTCTTTTTGCCCCTGCAACTCCTGGAGTCTCTGCCGTTCCTTGTTCAGGATCTCGTCGAGCTTCTGCTCGATCGCCGAAAGCGCGCTTTTCAGATTGAAGTCGCGGTAGCGCTGGCGCATCTCCTGGCGCAATTGCTCAAGGAACTCTTCGAGCCCAGTCACCTTTACGCCGTCGAAGTCCATCCCTTGGCGCATCATCCAATCCATCGCCTGGCGTACGTCGTCGGTGAAGGATAGATATTCGGCGAGCTTCTCGAACACCTTGCCGGCGTCGAGCTTGAGCTGCTGCGTACCGTCCCATTGCGTATAGCGCGTTATAGGCATCGGGATATTCCTCGGGAAGCCGCCTCCGCTCCGTCCACGCCCTTCAGGCGTGATAAGCGAAGCGCCCGCCCTGCCGATCCTTGTTGAGCTTCTGATGGAGATGCAGGCCCTCGAAAATCAACTCGCTGGCCGTCGCCATCAAACCCGGCGACTCAAACACCCCAAGCTGCTCGACCACCTCGCGCAGTCCCGGTACCTCGCGCAGCGCGTCCATATATTCTGACGACGGCGCAGTGTCCGACACCTCGACTCCCCACCCCTCGTCGAAGTAAGTAACCACTGGTTTCAGGTCTTCGAGCTTCAAAACGCGATCGAAAACCTTCAACACCGACCGATTGATCAGCCGCTCGATCAGGTCGTCTTCCTTCTTATCTTCACCGGCATACTCAAGTTCGAGCTTGCCAGCCGTTGAGGCGTAGAGCGAATGCAGGTCGGAGATCCGCGGCACAATCTCGTTCTCGCCGGTGCGAACCGCCCGCTTTTCAGCGTTGGCTATCGCCGATTCAAGATTGTTTATCGTTACCCGCACCGAGACGCCCGACGACTGATTAATCTCGTTGGAAGCCCGCGCCTCAAACGTGATCTGCGCAAGAATATCTTTCATGAATTGCGGGATCCGTACCGGCGTGTCCGCCCGCAGCGGATAGCTGCATTCCTGCTCCATGATCGCAACTTCATGCTCAAGTGTCTTCGGATAATGCGTTCTGATTTGGATATCGAAGCGGTCCTTCAGCGGCGTGATAATCCGCCCGCGCGACGTGTAATCCTCTGGATTTGCGCTGGCGACGAACACCACGTCTACTGGCAGGCGGATTTTATAACCCTTGATCTGGACATCTTTCTCCTCCATCAGGTTGAACAACCCGACCTGCACTTTTTCCGTCAGGTCCGGCAGTTCATTGATCGCGAAGATGCCGCGATTGGTGCGCGGAATCAGCCCGTAATGAATCGTCTCGGTATCGGCCAGGTAGCGGCCCTCGGCGACCTTAATCGGATCGATTTCACCAATCAGGTCGGCCACCGAAACGTCGGGCGTCGCCAGCTTCTCGGCATAGCGATGCTCCCGGCCAATCCACACGATCGGTGTCGCGTCACCTTGTTCAGCCACTAGCGCGATACAGCGCTGGCAGATCGGCGCGTACGGGTCGTCGTTAATCTCGCAACCTTTGATTGCCGCAGTTTGCTCGTCGAGCAATAGCGCGAGCGATCGGATAAGCCGTGACTTCGCCTGCCCGCGCTCACCCAGCAAAATCATATGATGACCCGCGAGCACGCCGTTCTCGATCTCCGGCAACACCGTGTCGTCATAGCCGATGATCCCTGGCAGGACGCGCTCCTTGCGCCGCAACCGGTCGAGCAGATTATCGCGCATCTCGATTCGCACCGGCTTCGGCCGATAGCCAGCGCGCTTCAATTCTCCGAGAGTATTTAACTTGAGCAGACTCTGATCCATGTGCTGACGCCGAAGCGAATGCCTGCCGCGTCAGACGGCGGCGGGATCGATCGCTTTGAAAAGCGGCTCGAGCAGCGCGTAGGTTTCGGCCAACGGCTGTGAGAGCACGCGGGTTGAGACTAGCACCGTCATGAAATTCGTATCGCCTTCCCACCGCGGCACCAGATGCCAATGCATATGGTCGGCGAAACTGGCCCCCGCAGCCCGGCCCAGATTTGCCCCTACATTAATCCCGGAAGGCTTATAGGCTTCTCGCAAATTAGCCACGCTGGCTGCAATCAGGTCCGCGACGGTATTCCGCTCCTCGCGATCCAGCAACTCCGGCGAAGCTGCATGCGCTCGGGGCGCTACCATCAGATGGCCACTGCTGTACGGATAACGGTTGAGCATCACCACTGCGCGCTGCCCCGCATAAAGAACGAGCCGCTCACGCATGCCTCTTGCTCCGAGCCGTCCGAAACAGAAGATGCAGCGCTTTGATCGTTTACCGGCAGTAGTCAAATAGGCTGAACGCCACGGCGCCCACATCCGCTCCAAGCCGCCGGCAGGATCAGGTTGAAGAGGGCTTGCGCCCGGATTCCGCCGCGCCATTGACTTCCACTTTGAGCTCTTTCCCTGCGCGGAAAAACGGAATTCGCTTCGCTTCAACCTCGACCACTTCGCCCGTCTTGGGATTGCGGCCCTGGCGCGCCTTCCGGCCCTTCACCCCAAAACTGCCAAATCCGCGGATTTCGATGCGACGGCCTTTTTCGAGTACACCGGTCATCGCCTCGAACATCGCGTTGACCACGGTCTCTGCCTGCCGTGAAGTGAATCCTTCCCGGCGCGCCATCAGTTCATCGATAATTCCGCGCTTGGTCATGCTACCGCAGGCCGATGACGCCGCAGCTTAGCGATCGCGCCGGGCACCTCGCGAGGCGCGCTTCTCGCCACTGTCTTCACGATCCAGCCGCAGCTCCTCGTTGAGAATATCTTCGAGCGAAAAACGCTGTGCTTCGTGCTCGCGCTTGAGATACGCCTGCATCTCCTCGCGCTCCTCATGCGCCCGCAGGGTTTTCACCGAAAGCCCGATCCGCCGCTCCTTGCTGTCGACCTGAACCACCAGCGCTTCGACCTCGTCGCCGACCTTATATAACGACGACGGCTTGTCGACCCGCTCATTGCTGAGCTGCGAAATGTGAATCAGCCCCTCGATACCCTCTTCGAGTTCAACAAATACCCCGAAGTCTGCCACCGAACTGACCTTGCCAGTGATTCGGCTGTTGAGCGGGTAGCGCTGAGCGACGGTGTCCCATGGATCCGTGCCGAGTTGTTTGATTCCAAGGCTGACGCGCTCATGCTCGATTTCGATTCCGAGCACCATTGCTTCAACCTCGTCGCCCTTCTTGAACAGTTCCGACGGATGACGCACCTTTCGCGTCCACGACAGATCGGAAATATGTACGAGGCCGTCAATTCCCGCCTCGATTTCAACGAACACGCCGAAGTCGGTGATCGATTTCACCCGGCCCTTGATCGTGCTGCCCACCGGATGAATCTCCGCCAGCGCCTCCCAAGGATTCGGCTCGGTCTGCTTCAGGCCCAGCGAAATCCGCCGATTTGCCTCATCGACCCCGAGCACCTGCACATCCACCGTATCGCCGACATTTACCAGCTTCGACGGATGGACCGCGCGCTTGCTCCACGTCATCTCGGAAACGTGAATCAGCCCTTCGATGCCCTTTTCAAGCTCGACAAAGGCGCCGTAGTCCGTGACGCTGACGACCTTCCCTTGGAAACGTGCCCCGGGGGGGTAACTCTCGGCGGCCTTGGTCCAAGGATCGGGCATAATTTGCTTCATGCCGAGTGAGACCCGCTCGCGTGAGGGGTCGTACTTCAGCACGACGACCTTCACCTTGTCGCCAACCTTCAGCACTTCCGACGGATGCTGCAAGCGGCCCCACGCCATGTCTGTGATATGGAGCAGGCCGTCTATTCCGCCCAGGTCAACGAATGCGCCGTAGTCGGTAATATTCTTGACGGTGCCTTCGAGGATCACGCCTTCTTCGAGCACCTTGAGCGTCTGCTCTTTGAGCGAAAAACGCTCGCGCTCGATCACACTTCGGCGTGAAACCACAACATTGCCGCGCGCCCGATTGAACTTCAGGATTTGAAAACGGCCGCGCTGGCCGACGTAACGATCAAGATTACGCGCCGGCCGCAAATCGACGTGTGACCCGGGCAGGAAGGCCGGCACACCGATATCAACCTGCAGCCCGCCTTTGACCTTGCCGAGGATTACGCCCTCGACCGGAGTTTCGTTTTGGAACGCACGCTCGAGTTCACGCCAGACTTTGAACTTCTCAGCCTTGGCGTGCGACAGCATCACCGTGCCATTTTCGGTTTCGGTGCCCTCGAAATAGACGTCAACCTCGTCGCCTTCCTTGATCCCGACGTTACCATCGTGATCAAGGAACTCGGCGAGCGGCACCTGGCCTTCGCACTTGTAATTGATATCGATTATGACGTTGTCGCGAGTGATCAGGAGAACCGTGCCGGTAAGTACATCGCCTGACCGCGGTGCGTGCAGGCTCTGTTCCATCAACGACTCGAAATCATTCGTTCCTCCGTTCGTCTGTTCGGACAAATCTTTCTCCATTTATTGTGGGACCTTTTTCAGGACATCGAGGCTACTGCAATCCATACAAGGCTGCTTCGCGCGTTTCAAGAGCTACTAAGCGTCGCCTCCAGCAAGGACGCAGGCTTTCAGCCGCGCGACTACTTCGGCCACGCTGTCATTCGTCGAATCGATTACGATGGCATCATCCGCTGGTTTCAGCGGTGCCAGCTCTCGCTCCTGATCGCGCCGGTCGCGAGCCTCAAGCTGCGCGCAAACCTCGTCTAAGGTCGTTGACACTCCTTTTTGAATCAATTCTTTATAGCGCCGTTCGGCGCGTGTGCGTAGATCCGCATTGAGGAAGAACTTGAACTCGGCATCGGGGAAAATAACTGTGCCGATATCGCGCCCTTCCATGACAATAGCACCCTTGGAGCCCGCCGTCTGCTGCAATTCGCGCATATACACACGTACGATCGCCATCGCCGACAGCCGCGATGCGCGATCGCCCACGACGGGATCGCTTAAGTGCGCTGCGACGTCCTCGCCGTTGAGCAGCACGCGGTCCTGTTCAAGGCGGAGCGTAATTGAATCCAGTAATGGTTCCAGCCGAGCCGCAGCATCCGGCGCGTCGGGGTCGATTCCACCACGGCCCGCAGCCAGAGCCACCGCACGATACATTGCGCCGGTATTCAGATAGGTGAAGCCTAGCTCTCGGGCAAGCTCCCGCGCGACGGTCGATTTGCCGGCCCCCGTTGGGCCGTCAATCGCCACGATCGGCTGGCGGCCTGAGACTTTCGCTTCGGTGAATTTGCTCAAAATCGGTTGGGAAGGCGCTCTGCTCTACGAGAAGCTAACCATGCTCACCGCTTATTGCAGCGGCTCGATCGAATCTAAACGATCGCTCAACGATCATCTTCTACTGCGCTATTGATTACTGGCCTCAAAATCCCAAGCGGGATGCATGCTTAGAGCTAGCACCCCCGCGGCCACGCCGACCCAGCCTACTTTAGATTCTCTCGCATCCGGCGCCCGCGTTCGAACAATGCGATCAGTTGATTCGCGTTCCCCCGTTCGACCGCCTGCTCAAATTCCTCGAACGACGCACGGAACAGCCGCAGTGTTTCGATGATCGCCTCACGATTCGTCAGGCAAATATCCCGCCACATCTCCGCCGATGACGCCGCGATCCGCGTCGTGTCGCGCAGACCACCCGCGCCAAACTCCGCCGCTCGTTTGCCGTCAACGTATTCATCGGCCAGCGCCGCCGCCAGCGCACTTGCTGCTATTTGCGGCAGATGGCTCGCGCGCGCCAACAGTCCATCATGGACTTCGGGCGCCATCCGCTCGACGCGAGCACCAGTCGCTCGCCACAGCGCCTCGACCTTATCGACCGCTTCCGGCGTACTCCGCGCCGACGGCGTCACGATCACGCGGCGATCGCGAAACAGTTCCTCGTCTGCCGCGATTGCACCGGTAGTCTCTTTGCCTGCCACCGGATGGACCCCGACCAGCGCCATTGCCGGCCCGAGCAAAGGTTCAAGCTCGCGCACCACCCAGCCCTTGACGCTGCCGACATCCGTCACCACGCAATTGGCGGGCAGATGAGGCGTCATCGACACCAGCGTCGACGGGAACGTCAATACTGGCGTCGCCAGCATCAGCAGGTCTGTCCCATATGCGGCTTCGACCGGATCGCGCGTCGCCACGTCGATTATCCCCCGCTCCAATGCGACGTCGAGATTCGCCTGCGTACGCCCCAACCCGACGATTCGCTCGACCAGGCCATGCTTGCGCGCGATAAGCGCCAGCGACCCGCCGATCAGTCCAACGCCCGCGATTGTCAGTTGCTTAAAGAGCGCCACCATCTCAGGTATCCAACCCAAGACCGATAATTGAGGTATTGATGATCAATGCAAAAGGGTTTCTTCTAGCGCCGCAATCAAGCGCCGATTTTCTTCTGGCAATCCCACACTTATCCTCACATGGCGCGGAAAGCCGTAACCGCCCATCGGACGCACGATCACACCCAGCCGCAGCAGTTTGTCGAAGACTGCGCGTCCGTCGCCGACGCCCGTCAGGATAAAATTCGCATGGCTCGGTACATATTCGATTCGTAGGCGCGCGAACTCCCGCTCGAGGTACGCCATCCCCTCGGCATTGACAGCCAGCGTACGCCGCACATGTTCCTCATCATCCATTCCGGCGATCACCGCCACCTGGCCAAGCGAAGTTACATTGAACGGCTGCCGCACCTTGTCGAGTAACTGGA
>DATKPK010000070.1:0-4564 GCA_035524095.1 Binataceae bacterium (SeqCode)
TTGAGGAATGGTCTTCATATGATGTAGCAAATTGGCTACGGACAGTAAATTACGACAAATAAACGCTAGCTGCAAGCGCGCGTGCAATCATCAGCCTTTCGCTTTACGGCTGGACCCTCGGGGGTGAGCGCTCTGCGAAACTCTTATATAAGTGATCGGTCCCGAGCTTATTGCAGTGGCCGCTCACAAAAGGCGGACGATTAGTACAGACGGACCGGCAATTCCTTGATGCCCGCGACGAAGTTCGAGCGCATCCGCCGGATCGGTCCATTGGGTTCGGCGTTGGGATAGCGCCGCAAGAACTCGCGGAAAAAGATGCGCAGCTGCATCTCAGCCAGGCGCGCGCCGAGGCAATAGTGCTGTCCGGTGCCAAAGCCCAGTTGGGGCAGCTCGGAACGGGCCGCGTCGAAACGAAACGGATCGGTGAAAATCGCTTCGTCGCGATTGGCCGAAACGTACCAGAGGATCACTTTGTCACCGGCCCGGATGTGTTGGCCACGCAACTCCGCATCAGCGAGCGCCGTGCGCCGCATGTGCATGATTGGACTGACGTAGCGGACGATTTCGGCGGCGGCCGACCCAAGCAGGGCCGGATTCTCGGCCAGTCTGCGGCGTTCCTCGGGAAATTCAGCAAGAGCCATTACCCCACCCGACAGTGAATTGCGGGTAGTTTCGTTACCAGCGACTACCAGCAGGATGAACGTTCCCAGGTATTGCTCTTTGCTCATCGCCTCGCCGTCGACGCGCGAGTGGACCAGCATGCTGATGAGGTCGTTACCGGGACGCGCGAGGCGCTCTTCCCACAAGCGCTCGGCATAGGCAGCCATTTGATTCAGATCGCCAGCCATCGCCTCCGGGCTCTTGCGCAGTTCGGGATCATCTTCCGCGATAAGCGAGTTGGACCAATCGAAGAGTTTCAGCCGATCCTCCTGCGGCACGCCGAGCAGCTCTGCAAGCATCTGTACCGGCAACTCCGCGGCGACTTCGGCGACGAACTCGCACTCGCTGCGATTGCCAAGGCGGTCGAGGATAGCGCAAACGCGAGCCTCGATCCGTTCTTCAAGTGGCTTGAGGCGTGACGGGCTAAAGCTGGGCGAAAGCATCCGGCGGAAGCGGTTGTGTTCGGGTGGATCCATGCTGATCATCGGCGCGTCCGTCTCAGTCGCACCGACACCGGCGACGCCGACTACTTGCTCATCAAACATTCGATGGCCGCCGTGGATGCGCGCTGACGAGAACCCCGCTGGGTTTTTCGAGATCGCTACAATGTCGTCGTACTTCGTGATGCACCAGAAGCCGCGGCCCTCGACCTCGGGGTTCCAATGAACCGGGTCCTCATGACGCAGCCGTGTGAAGATTTCATGCGGCACGCCCGCGATGTAGAGATCGGGATTTCTGAGATCAACTTCGTCGAGGTTCATTTATTTAGTCGGAATACTGTGCTTTGCGCCTTAATAACCGTCGGCGTCGGCAGGATTCGAAATACGCCTTTTGTATAATCCACATCCATTACACCCGTCCGCCCAGGCGCCGCCTTATAGCACATAATATGCTTTAGGTGAGATTGTCGCCCCGGAGGCATGCGTGTCAGATCTTTTAGCGGGCTGCCAGAACAGCAAAACGGGTTCAACCTGGGTACTCCGAAGCGTCTTATTTGGGTAACCGTCGCTGCCTGAAGGCCAGGAGTGCCCTTTCAGGCGGCGGCAAAGAAGTCATCGCGGAAAATGCGATTCTCCGGAATTCCCTTGGCCATGAGCAAGGCCGACACTGATTCGCACATTTCGGGTTGACCACAGATGTAGGCATCGTAGGGGTTGGCGTCCAGGATCTCTCGCTGCAAGACTTGCGTAACCCGGCCGACAGCGCCCGGCCATTCCGCGCTGGCGACTGGCGCGGAAAGCGCGGGTTTGAACGAAAGACGCGGTATCTGCGCTTGAAGCTGAAGGATTTCGTCCCGGAAGATCAAATCGCTTAGCCTCCGCGCCCCATAATAGAACTGGAGCGATCGATCGCGAGCTTCGGACGCACAGTAGCGAAGTATCGACAGCAACGGTGCGATGCCGGAGCCGGTTCCCACCAGGAGAACCGGTCGCTTGCCTTTACGCAGGTAGCTCATGCCATAGGGTCCGCGGATAGCCAGTTCGAAACCGCAAGCCAGCCGGTCGATCTGATCTGAAAACGCGCCGCCGGTTACGCGCTTCATAACGAGATCGATACGATCAGGGCTGGCCGGTGAACTGGCTATTGAATAGCAGCGCCAATTCCCAGGCTTTCCGGGCGCTTCAACCTCGATGTACTGTCCCGGATAGAAGCTAATCGGAGTAGCCAAGTCGAGCTGTAGGCGCCATAACGAGGCATTCAACTGATCCACTGCCGCGATTCGTGCGGCATGATCTTGAGGGGTGATAACAGCGAGGTTGTCCCGATTCGGATTGTCCTGGTCGCGGATCACCAGATCTGACAATGCCCGCGCCTGGCACAGCAGCGCCCACCCTTCATCCTTTTCATTGTCGGTTAGGCAATAAGGTGAGGTCTTGCCGAAATCGACCTCGCCGTCGATCAAGAAATATTTGCAACTTGAGCACCGGCCATTACGGCAGCCGTACTGAAGAACGATCCGCTGGCGCAGAGCGCAATCGAGTACGGAATCACCCGCTATGAGAGAGAATTCCCGGCCACTGGGCTCGAGCCGGGCCTTGAAAAAGTTGACAGCCATGCGACTGCAACTTAAAGAGTTGACGGGTCGAGTTCCAGCATCTGAGAGGTGATTCGAAACACTCCCTCTTTGATATCTACCCGGCCCACATAAGTTGTCATTATGGTTAGCCACTGGCCAAGATCGATTTCACGCCCCAACTCCTCTCCAACGTGCGCGAGGTCGACGACTAGTTCATCCTGGGCGCCGATTTGCCAGAACGTGCCGTGCTCTTCTACGGTCGCGTCCGGCTGATCGCGGCGAATTGCGCTGATCGTCGCATCGGCCTCGTCCCCCTTCATGAGCACCACGAGGACGGATCGGCCTTTGGCTTTGGGACCTTGAGACTCCATTGAATTCATCGATTACCACTGCGGCCAAGGCCGAGATCGCCCAGCATTTTCGTTTGTGCGGCGCACGCCGCGGCAAGGTCTTCGTCGATCGAGCGCGAACAGTAGGGCAGGCGCTCAAAGACCGGGGCTAAGGCTTTGGCCGCGTCGATCGCCAGTGAAGTCCACCGCTCAACCCAGCCGCGCATGACAATTCGATTGTTCTCGGCCGAGGGCAGGTCTGCCGTCGTCGTCATCCGCACCAGTTCTTCGGTCCAGGCCTGATTGCGGCGCCGATCGCGCTCAGTGGTCAGGATGATCATCGGCGTAGTCGGGTCGCCGTGAGCTGGACCGTGATGCCGAATCAAGCGGCTGATTCCAACCTCGGTCGTGATGGGATCGATTACCAGATTTACCGCGAATGCAATCTCGGCCCAGTCGTCGGTTACCATCAGCAATTCAACAAGGCGGCGCAGTGGTTGGTAGACCGGATCGCCCAGCCAATGATCCTTGCTACCATGATCTTTGAAGCCTTCAACCTTTGCTTCAAGTTCCATCAGAAAGAGTACTATCGACTGCGCATGCCTGATGCGATCGACGGCCTCGAAACAAAGTGCGTTACCGAGGGTATCGGCCAGTGCTTCCCGTTGTGCCCGTGAAAATGCGCGGAAAAGTCCATATTCAAAGAACGACCAAACCCGGTAATGGATGCCGATGATTTCGTTCAGCCACACCGGATCGAATTCACCGAAGATGCCGGCGAGGCCGGCGTCCTCGACGTTCCGTTCGATGGAGCGTTCCTGCTCGGCCTGCAACCTCACATAATAACGCTGCCATAGACCTGAAGGATCGCGGAAGTCGAACCAATGCGGATGATGCAGCCGGGTCGATTCGGGCCGCCAGGCTGCCCGTCCCTCGGCGGTCAGCAGGTACCAGCCCTGGCGGTCGAATACTTTCGGGTCGGGCTGTGTATAGCAGCTGACTGCCTCATATTCGGAAAGCCGGCGCCTGCGCGGCCTTATATAGTTAAAATCGCGCGGGGTCTGAGCAATCGCATTCATTTACTGGTTCCTCAGCGGATCGCGAATCTCATAGCGCGCCGCTCTGATGTCATCGATAGTCCACATGCGGTCTTCATTGAGCCAGGGCTGCGCGATCAGAGTCTTGCCGTCGGCTCTGAGTAATCCGTTTTCGACAATGAAATCCGCCAGATCGTAGCCGTCGAAGAGTTCGTAAAAGGAGGTATATCCAAGATATCTCTGCGGTTCCTGATCGAAGAACAATTCACAGGAAGCCGAACAAAACGCATGGCGCTTGCCGGCGAACTCTTTAATCCGACAGGTTGATATATCGAGTCGCGGGAATACACAGGGCATCTGGCACACTCGGCAGAGCGGCGGCAGGCTCGCGAACAGAGAAAGCGACAGTTCACCATTGCGCGGATCGCACCGCCGTTTGTATTCCTCCCAGAACTTTCCGTAATAGCCGTGCCATCCAGGGTATTTCAGCTCGAACCATTCCATATCCCTGGCGGTCATCG
>DATKPK010000071.1:0-16070 GCA_035524095.1 Binataceae bacterium (SeqCode)
TTGTGCGGGGTGATGTAATTGAGAGCTCCAAGCTCGTCTTCATTGCCCCATTTGCCCCAAGTACTGATTTTTTCGAAGACGCCCTTTACTTCGTGAGCGCTCAGCCGGGTAGCCATTGCCAACCCTCCTTATGGATAGCCAGGACGTAGAGGCTCGTAGTGACGCCTCTACGGTGGTGTAAAATAACGGACTCCTCAGTCCGTGATTCCCTGTTGCGGCATTTTTAGGCAGTAGTGCCCGCCGCGTAGGTTCGCAAACAAACCGCCCCAAACTCTTGAGCCGACCGACTCACAGACTCGCTCAAGTTTGCAAGCAAACCCTATCTAGCACGGGTCGCGCGTGGGCGGGTAACGGGCTAGGGGAGTCTGGAGACAATTTAAGCTCATTAGAGAATGGGCTGTCTTTGTAGTGTAGTGAATCGGTCGGGCGCGTCAGCTAACCGCCAAAAACCGCCGGCGTGACGGAAGGCAAAAAGGAGGCTGAAAAGCAACGCACAATCTCTGTGCGTCTGCCTCTCTTATAAGCAGCGCAGCCAATTTAAGTCGTCATTTCTTAACGCTTTTTTGATGGCCGTCGTCTTGCTTAGAGCACGGCGCCGGCCTGAGGCGACAGGCCTGCGATCGTAAATAGCTCTTCACGAGCTCTCAAGGAGGCAAAATGGCGGCTACACCCGAACAACCCAAGATGCAAGCCACTCTTGGGCTAACTGGAGTCACGGTCAATGCGATGGCGTTGATCGCTCCAGGCGCATTCCTCTGGATCACCTTCGTTATCCAGGCAGGCTATGTCTTCCCCTCAGGATTGGCGATGTGGGCGGGAATTGTCGTGGCTCTGCTCTTGGCATACGCAACAGCCCTTTCCTATTCGGAGTTGGCTAAACTTTATCCCGGTGCGGGCAGCTCATACCTGTTCGCTGAGCAAGCTTTTCTCAACACCACTAGCGCATTCCGCTTTGCGCGCATCGCGAAATTTGTAATCGGCTGGGCCTCTCACCTTTATTACTGGATCTATCCGGCCGTGATGGTCGCGACCATGGGGGTCATGGTTGGCTACATTGTCGGCACGCTCTCGCCGACGATGCTCAATGCGACGATTCCCGGGCCTGTGTTTATGGCACTGGTCGCGGTAGTTTTCTCTTACGCGGTAGCGTGGATCGCGTTCAAGGGCGTGAACGGCGCCACGTCAGTCAATATCGCGATCAATGCCATTCAGATCACGGCGCTGCTGTTCTTTGCGGCATTGGCTATCTCGTATCGAGTGGGCCATCCCGAAGGCTCGACCGGACTGGGATTCGATGCCAACGGCAATGTAGTATCACAGACTCTGCACTATAGCCTGACCGGGGATAATCCCTCCCATCCCAGCGCTTTTTCAGTAGTTTCGCCGCACAACATCAGTTGGACGATGCTGCAGGCGACGATCGCGATCCTGCTGCTGGTGGGTTTTGAGTCAGTCACCTCGATGGGCGAAGAGGCGAAGAACCCCAAGCGGGACATTCCGCGCGCAGTCATTCTGTCGCTGACGATTCAGGGACTGTTCTGCTACCTGATTGAGTATTTTGCCGCTAACTACTTCATGAGCAGTGCCTACAGCCTGAATGCGGCCAAGGGATCCGCTGCTCCAATCGGCGACATGATGGTGCTGATCGGCAATGCGCTGCTAGGTGGCCATGGGCAGGCGTTCATGTTGATCGAAGCGCTGACGGTTTTCCTTGCGCTGATCGGTACGACGCTGAGCTGCATCAATACTGGCGCGCGGGTGACCTATGCGATGGGCCGTGACGAAGAGGTGCCAGAGCATTTCGGGCTTCTGCACGGCGACAATCTGACGCCCCATCGCGCGATCTGGACACTGGCGACGATCACGGCGGTTATCGGCGGGTTCGCGGCGCTAACCTTCTTTACCGGAGGATCGGCACCAGATGACAAGACGATGGCGTCGTTGCCGCACAACATCTGGTACATGGTTGGACTAGGCTCGAACGCTACGCTGTCGGCGTTACCGAATGGATTATTGCTGGTAACGCTGCTGTCGAACTTTGGGACTTTCGTGCTCTATGGATTGACTAACATCATTTGCATCGTCGCGTTCAAGGAACATCACACCTTCAGCGGAGTGAAACACGTGGTTGTTCCCGTATTCGGCGCTTTCGCGAACTTTGCTTGTTTGGCTTTCTACATCATTGGACCGATAGAGGGACTCGGCAGCTGGAAGGAGCCGATCTTTGCAGTGGTCTTATCGGTCGTATGGGCGCTTTACGGAATAATCTACTTCACACGTAACTCGAAGAAAAAGGGCAAGGCAACGGTTCTTGTCACCAAGCCGGCTTGAGGATGAGGTAGCGAACTGACTATCGGGGGAGAGTCCCCAGTCGCAAGGACTCTCCCCATTGATTATTCAGAGACCGACTGAACGAGGATAGCTACATCATTCATCGAGACCGTACTGGCACTACGAACAAGCTTTATCCGCGTTCCGCCGCGAATGGAAATGGGAACGGGAGAGGAGGACGGGAGATAGAGACTGACTGATTAACTTAGCTAACGACGCCATTTGTTCAAGGGGGCCTAGGAGGCGGTGGAAGTATCGCCGGGAGGGAGACAATAGCAAATGAGGTTTGAAAGCAGGAAACGGTTAGCTCTGAAGGCAATGGCTCCGGCGATGTTGGGGATGACCCTGACGTGCGGTGCCGTCGCTGCATGGGCAGCCGACAGTAGTTCGCCAGATTTACAAACAGAGGTGAACGAACTGCAACAGGAAGTTCAACAGCTCAAGGGGGAGCTGGGCCAAATCAAGGCGCAGCAGGTGGTCGAAGTACCCGCGAATCCACCGCCGCAAACGATTGGCCAGCATGTGGGTCAAGTCGGGAAAGATCTGAGCGATCTAAAGACCGACCTCAGCACTAATCTTGGTATTCAAGTACACGGGCTGGTGGATACCTCGTACGGTTACAACACCAATCAGCCTAACACCAATGGAGGCAGTAAAGGCGGACTGAATTGCTGCTCATCAGGCGGAAGCCTCAATCAGTATCGAGCGTTTGATGTTAACGCCAACGGGTTTGAACTCGAGCAGTTTAATCTGCATATCGCGCGAACAGATACAGGTGGAGTAGGCTTCGTCACCGACTTGAATTTTGGCCAGGTCGCAAATTCCATCGCAGCATCGACGCGATATTCGAATAGCAGCTTGAGCCTGACCTCAACCAGCAGTTCATTCTTCGATCCGACGCAAGCGTATCTCACTTATACGGTACCAGTCGGAGAGGGAATCAATCTGGAGTTGGGCCGCTTCGTGACGCTGCTCGGCGCTGAAGTAATTCCGGTTTACAACAACCAGAACTTCAACGAATCGCGCGGCTTGCTGTTCACGTTAGGTGAACCGCTAACCCATACGGGTTTGCGCGGAACCTACGCCTTCAACTCTAACGTAAGCCTGACTCTCGGCATCAACAATGGCTGGGATGATGTCGCCGATAATAATGATCAGCCGACGGTCGAAGGCGAGCTGTCGTTGAATCCGACCTCCACTACTACGTTGGTCTTGAACGGGATCTACGGCGCTGAGCAGATCGATCGCGGTAATACACAGCGCTGGGCAATCGACCCGATTGCGACGTGGCACACTCCGATTACCGGACTGCAACTAATCGGCGAATACCTGTTCGCGGAAGAAGGCGGACCGGTCTCGATTGTGCCGCAGTATAGTGAGCAGGGTAACATGTTCTGCGAGTCGCAGGCTTCCGGTACGCCTTTCTGTACTCCGGCTCCCGGTTACACATCCGGTCCCAATAACACGATTACGACACCGAACTCGGTTATGTGGACCGGCGCGGCTGGTTATGTCGTTTATGACTGGACCCCTCAGATTGAGTTCGCCCTACGCGGTGAGTGGTTCCGCGACAGCGATGGCGCACGCAGCGGCTTGCGCCAGACGCTTGGCGAATTCACCGGAACAATTAACTATAAGGTGCCGAAGGTGACCGGCTTGCTGGCGCGGCTCGAGTATCGTCTCGACCAGTCCAACGAGAAGCCGTTCTTTGGGAATGAGGTGTTCCCGAGCACCAGTAACTATGCGGGATTGCCGACGCATACCTACGCTGGACAAGACACCTTCATGGCCGATGCGATCTATTCATTCTGAGCGTATCGCGTAGTAACAATTAGTAGTAGGGATGAGCATGGCGGGCCCGCGACGAGCGGGTCCGCCATCGATTCAAGGACAGAAATTCTGGATGCGAACCGTAAGAGAGTAATGAAATTACCTAGACGGTACTTGAATCGTGACGCCTGCGATGGCCAACTAGTAGTGGGCAGGAGGTCCGGCAGGAAGTCGGAAGCCGGCAAACGGTGCAGGTGGAGGTTCTTTAATGGCTACGCAGAGAAAAACCAAAGTGGCAACGGTCCGCAAAGTGAAGACGTCACTAAATGGCAACGGCGACTCGGCGCCGGTACAATCGGTGGCCGTGCCGCCGATTGTGAGTTTCAGCCCGTCAGAAGAGGAAGTACGCGAGCGAGCTTACGAGTTGTTCGTCGCGCGCGGGTGCACTCATGGTGCGGATGTGGCGGACTGGCTAGCGGCGGAGCACGAACTGAAGGATCGGCTGACAGTGCACGCAGAATAATCGGTGAGCGTGCCGGGGTAAGCCTGCGACCGGCGGTTGTGTGCGCGCGGGCAACGCGCGGATCAGGGTGGGTCAGGTTTGATAAAATGGGCGCATCAGCGCCCCTGGGACAACTCGTCCAGAATTTCTGCTTCGAACCTTTGATTAAGCTTTGGCTGGGAGCCGGTGCGCTGAGCGAGAAACCGACGGCTCAATACGGTCATGGCGCCGAGCTAGCGCATAGCGATCGTTACTGCGTTGCGTCTCGGAGCGCGGCGTGAGTTCGTCTCCCAGCATGGAGTCGACGGGAGTGGAGCCTGAGAGTCAGGCGCAGTTCGATATTGCGTTACTGAGTGACGTCGGCAACGACCGTCCTGGCAACGAAGATTCATGCGGTCATTTCATCGAAAGCGCGGACTCAGCTATCTGGGTGGTCGCTGACGGAGTCGGCGGCTACGAAGGCGGGGAAGTGGCGAGCGCGATGGCTGTTGAGCTTACGATCGAGGCCTATCGCGAAAGTCCGGAATCGTGGGGGGCGGCGAAGCGGCTGCATCGCGCGGTTCAGAAAGCCAATATCGAAATTCACAATAAGGCGCTTACGGTTCCCGAGCTGCGGCGAATGGCGACGACTCTGACCGCGGCGGCCGTCAGTAAAGGCACGCTGCATGTGGCGCATGTTGGCGACTGCCGAATGTATCTGATTCGGAACGCGCGCATCCGGCAGCTCACGCGGGATCATACGGTTATTGGGGAGCGTGTGCGGTTGGGCCTGATTACACCGGAACGTGCTCGCAATCATCCAGAGCGCTCGGCTTTGAACCGGTGCCTCGGGCACGAGCTTATAGCATCAATAGACCTTATCAAGATGCCCCTGTCGCAGGGCGATCGGGTAATCATCTGCAGCGACGGGCTGCATACGGTGCTTCGAGACGAAGAACTGGAGCATCTGACCCGTGAACTCGAAGCCGAGGCCGCTTGCCGCCGACTGGTCGAGGCCGCCAATGAGCGGGGAACGGCGGACAATCTGACGGTCGCGGTTTTCCTGATGACCGGCGAAACACCCAATTTTAGTGAAAAGCGGCCATGGCGCGAGCGTCTGCTGGGCCTCTTCGGTAAAGGCACCTAAGGTTAAAGCGCCGTTAATACCGGCGTTGCCTAAACCTTCGTGCCGATGTTAACTTCGCGCGCGGACGGCAACCACGCATGCGCGAAATCAACGTCGGCGAAAAGCTCGACCAATATGAGTTGACCGAGCTGATTGCTCGAAGCGGCATGGCCTCAATTTTCAAGGCCATCGATAGCGTTAGTGGCAAGACGGTTGCGATCAAAATTCCGTATATGCAGTTCGAGAGCGATGTAGTCTTTTTCGGGCGTTTCAAGCGCGAGGAGGAAGTGGGACGGCGGCTGGACCATCCCAACATAATCAAGGTTCTAACGCCGGAGAAAAAAAGCCGGATGTATTTCGCGATGGAATACGTCGAGGGCTTGTCGCTACGAGCGATGATGCGTGACAAGCAGCCGTTTCCAGCGGCGCGTGCACTCGATCTGGCTCATCAAATCTGCAGCGCTTTGATCTACATGCATGATCAAGGCGTGGTCCATCGCGACCTCAAGCCGGAAAATATCCTCGTGACCGACAACGGACAGGTAAAGATCATGGATTTCGGCATCGCGCTTGATGAATCGGCGCGGCGCCTGACCTGGTCAGGCTTGTCGTCAACGATCGGCACGCCGGACTACATGGCGCCTGAGCAGGTGAGTGGGCGGCGCGGTGATGCGCGGACAGATATCTACGCACTCGGAACGATCCTTTACGAGATGTTGACGACCGAACTGCCTTATGGGGCCGACAACGTCTACAACATGATGCGGGCGAAGACCAACGAGGATCCGCAGCCCCCGACTAAGTTTGTGCCGGACCTCGATCCGCATCTTGAAGAGATCGTGCTCCACGCAATCGAGCGTCTGCCGAAGAACCGTTACGCGAGCGCAGCCGCGATGGACGCCGAAATAGAGAATCCGTCGCGCGTGCAATTGACCGGCCGCGCCCATCGGCTGCATCCGCCGAGCCTCGCGAAGGCGCGGATCAAGCGGATTTTATGGACGGCACTGTTTTTCGGTTCGCTGATCGCGGTTTTTGCATTCCTGATTTGGATCGCCAACCGCTATCCAGCGCCGTTGAATCAGCCCCACAGGCGGTCTATTGGAGCGGTGAAGTGAAGCCTGCTCGTGCCACAGTTCGCAGTTGGCTCCACGCGCATTTGCGCTTGGGCTTAGTCCCCATCCTGGCGCTCGCGTTGATCCTGTTGCTGCGTTCCGCCGCATCGGCGCAGACCGAGCTGGTGACGCTCCAGCAGAATCAGCAAGCGTTGACCCAAGCCCTGAACCTCGTATGGGTCTTGGTCGGTGGTTTCCTTGTGATGTTCATGCAGGTCGGTTTCGCGTTGCTCGAAACTGGCTTCACGCGAGCGAAAAACGCCGTGAATATCATGGCGATGAACCTGATGATTTACCCGATCGGCCTCACCGGGTTCTGGCTGACTGGCTATGCATTGATGCTCGGCGGGGTCAGCCAATGGCCTTCGCTGGGCGGTCCGAGCCGAGCGATCCATCATGAACTCACGATCACGATTGGCGGACATGGCTATGGACTAATCGGATTGAGTAAATTCGCATTGCTGAATGTGAGCCACGATCCGGCGGGACTTGCGATGTTCCTGTTTACGGTCGTGTTCATGGATACGGCGGCGACGATTCCCACGGGTGCGATGGCCGAGCGCTGGAAGTTTTCCGCGTTCTTCATCTATGGGTTTTTCATATCGATGTTTCTTTATCCGCTCTATGGCAACTGGGTATGGGGCGGAGGCTGGCTCTCGCAACTAGGCGTCAACCTCGGCTTGGGTCACGGCTGCGTGGATTTTGCCGGCTCATCAGTTGTGCACATGACCGGAGGAGTTGCCGCACTAGCAGGCACTGTCGTGCTGGGACCGAGGATCGGGAAGTTCAGACGCGACGGTGCAATCGGACACATACCCGGACACAACCTGCCGTACGCGATAGTCGGTACATTAATTCTCGCGTTCGGGTGGTTCGGATTTAACGCTGGCTCCACACTGGCGGGATCTGACCCGCGGATCGCGATAATTGCCGTCAACACGATGCTGGCATCGGCCGGGGGCGCGCTCTCGGCGTTACTCTATCTATGGGAGCGGCATCGCAAACCCGATATTGCGATGGCTTGCAATGGCCTTTTGGGTGGACTAGTCGCGATTACAGCGCCTTGCGCATTCGTCACGCCTGAAGCGGCGATGCTGATCGGATTGATCGCAGGCCTGATCGTCGCGGGCGGCGTCATCACCCTGGAACGGCATCTGCGTATCGACGATCCAGTGGGCGCGATCGCCGTACATGGATTCAGCGGCTTGTGGGGCGCGCTGGCGCTCGGCTTGTTCGCGGATGGTACATACGGCGACGGCTGGAACGGGGTCGCCGGTCCGGTGCGCGGATTGCTATACGGGGACAGTGGCCAATTCTTTGCGCAACTGATTGGCGTGACTGTTAATGCGGTCGTCGTGTTCGGCTTGTCGCTGGCGTTCTTCGTAATTGTCGAGCGCACGATCGGTAATCGGGTGCATGCCGAAGTGGAATGGAGCGGACTCGATCCGCTCGAGATGGGCAGCGAGGCCTATCCGAACGTCTGAGGGGCCGCTTCCGGATCAGGGAAGCCCTGAGAGACTCGTCTGCTCGCACAAGGACGAACGCAGGTGCGTGCCGCAGACCTTAAGAGGCACAAGGGTTTTGTGTTGCAGCGGTCCGATGAAATCGCCAGTGCGGCCGCCGTTGCTGCAATCAAGTAGCGGCCTGAATTTGGGCGCAAACAGCCCTCGTACACCAGCTGTTCGTTAGGCTTATGCAGCCGTTTGCCGTTATTTCCTAGGCGAGAAATAATTGCCAAAGAATTAAACAGCTTGTTTTCTGTTGATTTGCCTAAGAAAGCCTTGACTGGCTAGCCTAAAGTGGCTAACTTTTGCTGGCTTACCATGAGATTTTCCTTATGAAGTCAAGTTATGAGATAGCCGAGCCTGACGCGATCGACCTCCAGATTATTGAAATTCTGCAGGAGCAGGGACGAATCGCGCTGGTCAAGCTAGGTGAGCACGTTGGACTTTCAGCACCCTCGGCGATTGAACGCGTCAAGAAACTCGAAGATGGCGGCATCATCACTGGTTATCACGCCTCAGTTAATGCGCGCCTTCTTGGCAAGGATGTAGCGGCTTTCATTGGAGTATCGATCAGCGATCCGCGCACTATCAGTCAATTCGAGCAGACGGTCGAGCAACTCGATGATGTGCTCGAATGCCATCACGTGACCGGGGAATACACGGTATTGCTCAAGGTCAAGACGCGCAACACGACTTCGCTCGAAGAGCTGATTAAGACAGTTCGCATGATCAACGGTGTGTCGCAGACTGAGACGATGGTGGTGCTATCGACGCATACGGAACGCACGCAGATAGTAGTGAGCAATCGCAATACGCATTCGCACGAAAGTGGTAATGGCAAGCGCCATCGCCACGGATCGGTTAAGAGCGCATCTCCAGAAGCGAAAAGGGCGTGATTATGTATCCATACCGCGGGATTCCAAAGAGCCAGGGCCTTTACAATCCGGAGCACGAGCACGACGCATGCGGGGTTGGGTTCGTCGTCAATATCAAGGGCGAGAAATCCCACGATATCGTGCGCAAAGGGCTCGAGGTGCTGGATAACCTGATTCATCGCGGAGCCTGCGGATGTGATCCGCGCACGGGTGATGGGGCCGGCATCCTGATGCAGATACCGCATGAGTTTTTCCGGCGCGAGACTGAGAAGCTTGGTTTTGGGCTGCCGTCGCCCGGCGAATATGCGGTTGGGTCGGTTTTTCTGCCGCTCGGGCTGGAACGGCGTAATGCCTGCGAGGAGATTTTCGAACGGGTCGTCCACGAAGAGGGACAGCATCTGCTGGGCTGGCGGACGGTGCCGATTGACGATACGCAATGCGGCGAGATTGCTCATCTGGGATTGCCGTCGATTCGGCAGATATTCATCCGGCGCGGCAAAGGTATCGAAGACGACGCAAGCTTTGAACGCAAGCTGTATGTGATCCGCAAGCGAGTGACTAATGAAGGTCAGAAGATTGGCCTCGCCGAGGGAGAGCTTTTCTACGTGTGCAGCCTCTCGTCGGCGACGGTGGTCTACAAGGGACAGCTTATCACAAATCAGATTCCGCTGTTTTATCCTGACCTGACTGATCCTGCGATGGCTACAGCGCTGGCGCTAGTCCATCAGCGGTTCTCGACCAACACGTTTCCAAGCTGGGACCGGGCGCATCCGTATCGCTTCCTTGCACACAACGGCGAAATCAATACGCTACGCGGCAATATCAACTGGATGCATGCGCGCGAAAAGCAATTTGCGTCGCCCGTGTTCGGTGACGATATCGGGAAGATTATGCCGATCGTCGAGCCATATGGCAGCGACTCAGCGACGTTCGACAACTGTCTGGAATTGCTGGTGCATACGGGCCGCTCGCTGCCGCACGCCGTGATGATGATGATTCCTGAGGCGTGGCAGAACGACAGCTTGATGAGCGACAGCAAGAAGGCGTTCTATCAGTACCATTCGTGCATGATGGAGCCGTGGGATGGTCCGGCTTCGATCGCGTTCACCGATGGTCGCCGGATAGGCGCCGTGCTGGATCGCAACGGCCTGCGCCCCTCACGCTACACCGTTACTAAAGATGGATTGGTAGTGATGGCGTCGGAGACCGGAGTGCTAGACATTCCGCCAAGCCAGGTTGCGTTCAAAGGACGCCTGCAACCGGGGCGGATGTTCTTCGTCGACACGACTGAGGGAAGAATCGTTCAGGACGAGGAAATCAAGGAAGGGATGGCGGCGCGCAAGCCGTATCGCCAGTGGCTCAAGGATAATCTAGTTGACCTTGAATCATTGCCGACGCCGCCGTCGTCACCACCAATCAGTGGCTTCGAGCCTTATGATCTACTGAAGCAGCAGCAAGCCTTTGGCTATACACTCGAAGAGTTGAAGATGCTGATCGCGCCGATGGCCGCCAACGGGCAGGAAGCGGTCGGTTCGATGGGGACCGACACTCCGCTCGCAGTACTGTCAGACAAGTCGCCGCTGCTCTTTAACTATTTCAAGCAACTGTTCGCGCAGGTGACGAATCCGCCGGTCGATCCGATCCGCGAAGAGATGGTGATGTCGGCGGAGACGACGATTGGCTCCGAACAAAATCTGTTCGATGAGACTCCATTGCATTGCCGGCAACTGCGGCTCAAGCAGCCGATTCTAACTAATGCGAATCTCGAACGGATTAAGCGGCTCGCGCAACCTGGCCTAAGAACGATCACGCTGCCGATGCTCTACCGCGCTGCCAATGGTGAGAAGGGACTCCATGACGCGATCGAGGAGCTTCGCAAAAACGCCTCAGATGCGATCAAAGAAGGATTTACGCTAATCGTGCTGTCGGATCGTGGCGTCAATGCGGAATGGGCCGCGATTCCCAGTCTGCTGGCCACGGGCGCGGTGCATCATCACTTGATTCGCGAAGGTACGCGGACGCGGTGCGGACTGATAATCGAATCGGGCGAGCCGCGCGAAGTAATGCATTACTGCCTGCTGATGGGTTACGGCGCGGGGGCCATCAATCCATATCTGGCGTTTGCGACTATCTCGGGGATGATCGACGAAGGAAAACTCTCAGATATCAACGAGGAAGAGGCGGTCGAGCATTACGTCAAGGCATTGGGTAAGAGTCTGATAAAAGTCGCTTCTAAAATGGGGATCTCGACGCTGCAGAGTTATCGCGGCGCGCAGATCTTCGAAGCGATCGGACTAAATCGCGAAGTCATAGACAACTACTTCTCTTGGACAGCTTCGCGAGTTGGCGGAGTCGGTCTCGATGTGATCGCTCGCGAATCATGCAATCGCCATCGGATTGCGTTTCACGCTGATCCCAATCTCGACGGGGAGCTCGACGCTGGCGGCCAGTATCAGTGGCGGCGACGCGGCGAGTATCACATGTATAACCCGAACACGATTGCGAAGTTGCAGCACTCGGTGCGTTCGGGCAATTACCGTTTGTTCAAGGAATATTCGCGTCTGGTGGACGAGCACAGCCGCAACCAGGCGACGCTTCGCAGTCTGCTCAAGTTCAAGCCGAATCGTCCGGCGGTGCCAATCGAGGAAGTCGAGCCGGCCGTCGAAATCGTCAAACGATTCAAAACCGGTGCGATGTCGTTTGGGTCGATCAGCAAGGAAGCACACGAAAATCTTGCGATTGCGATGAACCGGATCGGCGGCAAGAGCAACACTGGCGAGGGCGGAGAAGATCCTGCACGTTTCGTACCCGATGCGAATGGCGACTGGCGCCGTAGCGCGATCAAGCAAGTGGCGTCGGCGCGCTTCGGTGTTACGAGTAACTATCTAGTCAATGCAGCTGAGCTGCAGATCAAGATGGCGCAGGGCGCGAAGCCGGGTGAGGGCGGCCAGCTTCCCGGCCATAAGGTCGACGATTTCATCGCGAAGATTCGATATTCGACGCCGGGCGTGGGTCTGATTTCACCGCCACCACATCACGATATTTACTCGATCGAAGATCTGGCGCAGTTGATTCATGATCTCAAGAACTCGAACGACCGCGCGCGGATTAGTGTCAAGCTGGTGGCTGAAGTTGGCGTCGGGACGATCGCGGCTGGAGTCGCCAAAGCCAAGGCGGACGTGGTTTTGATCAGTGGTCATGACGGAGGGACTGGAGCTTCACCGCTTACCTCGATCAAGCATGCAGGGGCGCCCTGGGAACTAGGTTTGGCTGAGACGCAGCAGATTCTAGTGATGAACAATCTGCGCGGGCGGATTTATGTCGAGACGGACGGGCAACTCAAGACGGGGCGCGATGTCGCGATAGCGGCATTACTGGGCGCTGAAGAATTCGGCTTTGCGAGCGCGGCACTAGTCGCGTCGGGATGTATCATGATGCGCGTTTGTCATCTGAATACTTGCCCCGTAGGCATCGCGACGCAGGATCCGGAACTGCGGAAAAAGTTCGAAGGCAAGCCCGAGCACGTCGTCAATATGATGATGTTCATCGCGGAGGAATTGCGCGAGCATATGGCGCATTTGGGCTTCCGCACCGTGAACGAGATGGTGGGTCACGTCGAATGCCTGGACAGCAATGAGGCGATTGAGCATTGGAAGGCGCGCAACGTCGATCTGAGTCCAATTCTACACAAACCCGATGTGCCAGCGGACTGGCCGCTGCATCGAGTGGAAAATCAGGATCATGGACTGGAGCGCGCACTCGACAAACAACTGATTGGGCTAGCCGACGATGCGCTTCAACATCGGAAGCCTGTCGAGATTTACTTGCCGATTCGCAACCTGAATCGTACTGCGGGGACACTGCTATCGGCGGAAGTGTCGCGGAAGCACGGAGAGCACGGGTTGCCGCCGTACACGATCCAGGTGCATCTGAAGGGTTCGGCGGGACAGAGTCTCGCTGCGTGGCTCGCACCGGGAGTTGCGATTTATCTTGAGGGTGACGCTAATGACTATTGCGGCAAAGGGCTTTCGGGCGGTTTTCTAGTCGCTCGGCCACCGCTCGAAGCGACCTTCAAAGCCGAAGAAAACATGATTATCGGCAATGTCGCGCTGTATGGTGCAACCGGTGGAGAGGCGTTTTTCCGCGGGCTTGCGGGCGAACGCTTTGCGGTGCGCAACAGCGGGGCAACGGCGGTCGTCGAAGGCGTCGGCGATCACGGTTGCGAATATATGACGCGTGGCACGGTGGTCGTGCTGGGCAAGACCGGGCGCAATTTCGCTGCGGGCATGAGTGGTGGCGTCGCGTATGTGCTCGACGAGGACGGAAGTTTCCCAGCACGCTGCAACATGGGAATGGTCGAGTTACATACATTGGCCGACGCGGCCGAGGCGAGCCATATCCACGCGCTGCTTGTGCGGCATCATCAGTACACAGACAGTCCAGTAGCGCGGCGAATCCTGGATGAGTGGGACACGCTTGCCGGGAAGTTCGTCAAGGTGATGCCGACTGAGTATCGACAGGTGCTCGAGCGTCAGCTCAATATGAAATCCGACCTGTCGAGACTCGCAGCGGTTTAGGCGAATAGTCAATTGCCGTGGCTAGTCAGGATTGATGAATGGACTGAGATGGTTCAAGACGGAATGATGGAAGACGGAGGGTGCGGGTTGGGGGGAGCGCGGGAGCTTCCTTGAGCTTCAATCTCTAAGGCGGGAGAGCGGGTTTAGATGGGTAAAATCACGGGCTTCATGGAGATCGCACGGGAGACGGCGCAACGGCGGCCGGTCCAGGAGCGCGTCAAGGATTGGCGCGAATACGAGCTCAAGCTGCCCGATGATAAGCTCAAACTTCAAGGCGCCCGCTGCATGGACTGCGGAATCCCTTTCTGTCATAAAGGTTGCCCACTAGGCAATATCATTCCCGACTGGAACGATCTGATTTATCGCGGCCGCTGGCGGGAGGCGATTGACCGGCTGCATTGGACGAATAACTTTCCCGAGTTCACCGGCCGCGTCTGTCCGGCGCCATGCGAAGAAGCCTGCGTTCTCAATATCAACAACAATCCGGTCACGATAAAGCTAATTGAAAAGAGCATCATCGACCATGCCTGGACAGAGGGATGGATCGAGCCACAGCCGAATCCGCGCAAGACCGGTAAGCGCGTCGCCGTTGTGGGATCGGGGCCTTCGGGTCTTGCGTGCGCGCAGCAACTCGCGCGTGCGGGACATGCGGTAACGCTGTACGAGAGGGCGGATCGGCCGGGCGGGCTGCTGATGTACGGCATCCCTGATTTCAAAATGGAGAAGTCGCACGTCAATCGGCGGGTAGAGCAGATGATCGCAGAGGGGGTCGAATTTGTGACCAACTGCCGCGTCGGAGTCGATGTTCATGCGAATGAACTGCGCGCTCAATTTGATGCGATCGCATTAACGATCGGTTCGACTAAGCCACGCGATTTGCCGGTGCCTGGACGCGAACTAGACGGTGTCCATTTCGCGATGGAGTTCCTGCCGCAGCAGAACAAGCGCAACGCCGGTGATACCGTACCAAATCAAATCACGGCGACGGGTAAGCGCGTCGTGATCCTCGGGGGCGGCGACACTGGTTCCGACTGCCTTGGCACTTCGAACCGGCAGGGCGCGATCGAGGTCTCACAATTTGAGTTGTTGCCGATGCCGCCGGAGAAGCGCACCCCGCATATGCCCTGGCCGGACTGGCCGATGATCCTGCGGACCTCGACCTCGCATGAAGAGGGCGTGCGGCGCGATTGGAGTATCAATACCAAGCGTTTTGCAGGTGAGCATGGGAAGGTGAAGAGGCTCCATTGCACACGGCTGCATTGGGTAAACGAAAACGGCCGCATGGCGATGGAAGAGATTCCGGGCAGCGATTTCGATCTCGAATGCGATCTGGTGTTGCTAGCGCTCGGCTTCCTCGGACCGGAGCCTGACGGAATCATCGCAGAACTCGGATTGAAGCTCGACCAGCGCGGCAATATCGCATGCACGAATTATCAATCGAGCGAGCCGAGCGTTTTCGCCTCGGGCGATGCGCGGCGCGGGCAATCACTGGTGGTTTGGGCAATCTGGGAAGGCCGTGAGTGCGCTCGTGCCGTCGATGCGTACCTAATGGGCGAGACGTATCTTCCGGCGAGTCCCGAAGTGTAAGCTGGTCCGGCATAAGGCGTAGGGCGATGAGATGATCGCCTATTTCGATACGGCAGCGTTTGATCAGATCTACCGCAAGGATGGCTGCAGCAGTACTGATGTAGCTGCGCTGCGGAAGGCAGTCTACGGTCGTGTACTGACGCTGCGGCTAAGCCCGCATCATCTCGAAGAGGTTCTGCTGTCGCGCAAGGCGTCACCACAAGCGTTGTCGGCACAACTTCGCCATACGCTGTCCTTTGCCGGCGTCCGTCAATTACTCAAGCCATGTGAGCATCTGCTGATAGGTGACGTGCGCAATTATGCGACGGGCGGCGATGCCGATAATCCGTTCCTGCATGGTCCCATCCAGGACGATTACAGCAGCGGCATTGCCGAGCTGATCGAGAGCGACGGCGAGGAGTTCACCGAAGAATTTCGCGAAGCTCTGATGGAGGTGCGTCGGCAAAAGCTGAGTCTGACGGCGCTATTCGAGCGCGTAAGGGCAACGCTCCAAGCTGATGAAGATTTCCAAGTACACGATGAGCTAAGTCTGGCTGAGCTTTGGGAAGCGCACGCCGAGGGGGTGGTTGGTGCCATAGCAGAAGAGGCAGGTGTGTTGGAGCAATGCAGGGTGCGAGGCCTCCACGGTCTGCTGGGCATCAGGACGGTCAGAGCGGCGGCCGCAATGATTCTGACGCAGATCATTGCACCCTCATCGGGTGTGGTG
>DATKPK010000072.1:0-4201 GCA_035524095.1 Binataceae bacterium (SeqCode)
GTAGGCCACTGCGGTGTATCCGGCGATCATACCTGCGAATATTGCCGTCCCGAAGCAGCCCAGCCAAACTCTTCCCGCATCAAAACCACCAGCAATCATGCCGATTGCCGGAAGTGCCATTACGATCGCGAACAGGATAGCGGTTGATAAAGGTGATATTTCCTTCGGCAAACTATGCGCATTCATGGCTCTCCTCATCGGATCGAGGGTTAATGCTGCGATGTTCGATTCTTGAAAATCTTTTTGCTCCAGATCTCGTGGTCGGACTTAGGGTCGAACCCGCGCTTGTTTGAACCCCCTCATAAATAAAGACGACATCGGCGCCGCGAATAATCACGCATGGCGACGAACTCCAAGGCTCCGTCCTGCGAACCGCCGCAAGTCATCTCGGTCGACGAACAAAGATACTGACTGAACTGAATAAATAGAACTATATTCTAATGAATCAAACAAAGTCGCTGCAACGGATGTTTCACGTGAAACATCGATCGCAGAGTTGGACCACCACCCAGCAATTGTTTATGGTTTGCCCCTAGCGCTTGCCGCGCATGTCCGCGATTCCATCTTCGCGTCCGCGGCGTTGGTCGAGACATCACGTGGGAATTATCAGGCCTAGCTTCGCCACGGAGAGAATTCGTCATTAGCAAATTCTTGCAAGGGATGTTTCACGTGAAACATCCCTTGCAATAACTCGAGTCCGCTTTACTCCTTAACGGCTTGGCGGACTCATCAGAGGATGCCATCCTGATAACCGCCATGCCCTACGACGTAATCATTGTCGGTGCCGGCCATGCCGGTATCGAAGCCGCCCTCGCCTCTGCCCGGATGGGTGCGCGCACCCTAATGCTCACCCTGAATCTCGACCATATCGGCCAGATGTCCTGCAACCCGGCCATCGGAGGTATCGGCAAGGGGCATCTCGTCCGCGAGATCGACGCCTTGGGGGGTGAGATGGGCCTCGCGATTGACGAGACAGGTATCCAGTTTCGCTTCCTCAACACTCGCAAAGGCCCGGCCGTCCGCGCCCGCCGCGCTCAAGCCGATAAAGCCGCTTACCGTCTCAGGATGAAGCGCGTCCTCGAAAACACTCCCAACCTTCAAATCCGCCAAGCGAGCGTCGAGCGCGTCATTGTCGAGAACGGCGCCGTACGTGCTGTCGAGTCTCAAATCGGCGAAACCTTCGAGGCGCCTGCGATCATTCTTACCACAGGCACTTTTCTCAAAGGCCTCGTGCATATCGGCTTAAAGAACTTTAACGCGGGCCGCGCCGGTGACTTCGCTGCGATGGGCCTCAGCGAAAGCCTCGCCCAACTCGGCTTTTCTATTGGCCGCCTCAAGACCGGGACTTGCCCGCGTCTCGACGGCCGCACCATCGACTATTCCGGCCTGGAGATTCAGCCAGGTGACGATCCTCCTCCGCCCTTCTCTTTCCGCACAGCTCGGATCACTCAACCCCAAATCCCTTGCCACCTGACTTTCACCAATGCGGCCACTCACGAAATCATTCGCAGCGGCATCGATCGCTCACCGATGTACTCCGGCGTCATCCAAAGCCGAGGCCCTCGCTATTGCCCGTCGGTCGAGGACAAGGTCATGCGCTTCCACGACAAGGAGCGTCATCAGATCTTCCTCGAACCAGAGGGTCGCGACACCGTCGAGGTCTATCCGAATGGCCTCTCAACCAGCCTGCCGCTCGACGTGCAGCTCGCGATGGTCCGCTCAATCAAAGGTCTTGAGGAGGCCGAGATTATGCGGCCCGGTTACGCGATCGAGTATGACTTCGCTGACCCCACTCAGCTCAAGCCTTCGCTTGAAACGAAGCTAGTGCAGGGTCTCTTCTTCGCGGGGCAGATTAACGGTACGACCGGCTATGAAGAGGCGGGTGCCCAAGGGCTGATCGCCGGAATCAATGCGGCACTTGCCGTTCGTGGCGAGCCGCCAATCGTCCTTCGCCGCGACGAGGCATATATAGGAGTCATGATTGATGACTTGGTCACACGCGGGATTGGCGGCGAGCCATACAGAATGTTCACGTCGCGCGCGGAGTATCGCCTGTTGCTTCGCGAAGATAACGCTGATCGGCGTTTATCGCCGCTTGGCGAGCGGCTCGGCCTACTCAAGGCCGAGGCGGCCGGACGGGTGCGGACCAAGACTGATCGCGTTGAAGCCGAGCTTGCGCGGCTCAAGGCCACGACGATCCTGGCTAATGGTGAAGTTAATCGCCGGCTGACGGAATGCGGCTCCTCGCCAATCAACGAGAATCAGCGCGCCTATGAAATGTTGCGCCGGCCTGAGCTCTCTTACCCCGATGTTCTAATGATGGCTCGGCTTGAGCCGGTACTTGATCTCGACCAAGCGGCCGAGCTCGAGACTGAAGTGAAATACGAAGGCTATATCCGCCGTCAAACAGTAGTGGTCGATCGGTATAAGCGCCTTGAGGATGCGGTGATTCCCGAGGTGCTCAATTTCGCCTCCGTTCCCGGTTTATCGACTGAAGTTCGCGAGCGGCTTACCAGAGTGCGGCCAGTATCTCTGGGTCAGGCGGCGCGGATGCCTGGCATAACGCCCGCTGCTATTGGGCTGCTTGCCGTCTATCTGCGATCTTGATTAAAGGCGAATCGGCGCCCTTTTTAGTTCCCCAGCAAAGAATCCTGCAAGGGATGTTTCACGTGAAACATCCCTTGCAGAATCTCCGTGACGATCCGCGCTCTCCACTGGATTTTACACCGTTGCGCCCTGAAATAGGCTCAAGTTGCGGGAGCCGATGTTTCACGTGAAACATCGGCTGCAGAATTTGATCTGATAAGCCATTTCTTGCGATTCGCCTGGGTAAGCGGTTGGCAAATCTACTAGGCCTTGACCCGGATTGGTCGACAGTTGTGGAATTGACCGATAGGAGTCGAGGAAGCGTTGGACAGGGCTGAAGAAATTGGGACGGCTGCGCGCGCGCTCGTCGAAGTCTTCTTGAAAGGACACCCGGAGTTTAGGGCCGCAACCGGTTTCCTCGATCAGATCCAGATTTTTGCGGTTGAGCTGGCCAGATGGGGCGCCAGATTTAACCTAACCGCTGCGCCCGACGATCCGGCCGAACTGGCCTTTCATCTCCTCGACAGTCTGATGCCGCTGGTACTTTTTGCACGGAACCCGAAAGACGAGTTCGCTAATAGCTTGGCCGCGGGCAAGCGCGTCCTCGACCTTGGGAGCGGGGCGGGCTTTCCGGGACTGATCCTGGCGGCGGTGAGCGAGGCCGAATTTGTGCTGGTCGAGTCGCGCCGGAAGCGCGCGAATTTCCTGCGCATCGCAATCGGGGCGATGGGGCTATCGAATGTGAAAATCGACAGTCAGTACCGACGGGCCTTTGTGCAGAAATTTGATGTGGTGACGGCGCGAGCCTTTGCGCGCCCGGCGGAGTTCTACGAAGTTGCGATCACAGCAATGAAGCCTGACGGAATCGCGATGCTCTACGCATCCGAGCGGCAGCGAAAGGAGATTGAGACGATTTTTGGCGAGAACGGTCAGGCTGCCATGTTCTACGAATACGAGCCGCCGAGAATCGCGAGTCGTTCCAATCAAGATGGAGATAATCTCGCAAAGCATCTCATTGTGATCAGCCGGAGACGTGAGGAATCCTGACGCGGACTGGAGCCCGCGCGCAGTCAACAAAACGAGACTGCAAGCTTCGATACCGGGATTCTTCGACTGGACTCGCTCAGACTCGTGCCGCTGTGGCATTGCAAGGGATGTTTCACGTGAAACATCCTTTGCAACCGTTTCGATTTCCAGGTGCACAGCCAATTAAAGCAGCAGAGAATTGCGGGAGGCTGCGATTATTCAGAAGGAACCTGTGAGCGCGAAGTAAAGCTTGTGGATTTCTGCCTATAACGGTTTTGCGAATGCCGGAATGATGCGCGTATAGTGAAACGCAGCATGAGCTCGGGACGCCGTACTAGGGATGGGCGGCGAGTACCTGCTACAGACGATGAATCTGAAATTGTAAGGGATGTTTCACGTGAAACATCGGCTGCAGACTCAATGTTCTAATCAACATAAAACCGTTCTGAAATAGCGCGCATGGATAGGGTGGCTCTTCGACCGAAGAGCAGGTGGTGGATGTGGGGCGGATTGTCGCGATAGCGAATCAAAAGGGCGGGGTGGGGAAGACCACGACGGCGATCAACCTTGCGATCGCGCTTGGCGCTAC
>DATKPK010000073.1:0-24099 GCA_035524095.1 Binataceae bacterium (SeqCode)
TCGCGCTAGCTTTGATCGCGCAAGGATCTGAGTTCGAGGCGATTTGCGAGACAATCGGTGCTGGTGTGATAGACGAGAACGCTATTCCACAGCTGATAAACCGCCTTCTCGTACGCTGGCTTGATGACGGCATTTTTCTGAATCAATCGGCAGCTTGAGTAGTCTCGGCATGAGGACTTGAAGTTAATCTTTAAGTCTGGACTGCTTTGTTAATGAACCGGACGTTAACGGATGCTAAGCTGCAATTCCGGTCATTGGGCCGTGCGGGGCTCGCATCAAAGCGCCGCCCACATAAGCTGAGAACAGGTGGCGCCATTGCCGCTGCACAAAATTCGAGTCGAGCAAGTCAACTCGCGAGACGGTTTCGAGCGTTTCGCGCGCCTGCCTTATCAGGTTTACGCTAGTCGCGAGGCTTGGTGGCCGCCTGACATCCAGAACGAGATCGAGCTGCTGGCGGGCCGAGCGCTGATCACAAGTCACCTGGATTTAAAACCGCTTTGCGTGTGGAGCGGCGATCGGCTGATTGGACGAGTCAGCGCTGTGGTTAATTACCGTTACAACGAGCATTGGAACGAGAAAATCGGTCAGCTGATTCATTTTGAATCGCTGCCAGATGAGGAAGACGCAGTGGGTGCGCTTCTGGACGAGGCAATCAACTGGCTGTCGAGGCGAGGAATGAAGGCGGTGCGCAGTGGGTTCGCCGCCTTCCTCGACTACCCCTATACGATCGACAATTACGAGGCGCTGCCGTCTTTTTTGCTACGCGGAAATCCCGAGTTTTATCATCGCTACCTCAAAAACGCTGGCTTGGCGACGGAAAAAGGGCAGGTGGATTACACAGTTGAGCTGACTCCGGAAATCCTAGAGCGTTATCGTTCGATGACCGCGGCCGCGCGCGCGAATGGGGTCATTATTAAGAATTGGCGCGAGTTCGGCTTTCTTGCCTCGGTGGACGTATGGACCGATATCACCAACGCGGCGTTTGACCGCCATTGGGGATGGAATCCGATTACCCGCCGCGAGGTGCGGCCGATGCTGACTCCGCTCAGCCCTACGATGGTGGCCGATCTCTCGATGCTGGCGCTGATTGACGGCGAGCCGGTGGGCGCCGTGTTCTCCGTTCCCGATCTTAGTTCCACACTGGCCCAAGTGAAACCGGGAAAACGGCTGTCGCCTGTTCGCGGCGGCGGCACACGTGGAGCCTTAATCAACGTAGGTGTGCTAGAATCGGCGCGCTCCCGCGGGATCGCTCGCGCAATGGCAGCGCAGTCCTTTCTGACGATGGCACAGAACAGTATGCGCTATGCTGGATACACGCTGGTGCTCGATGACAATTGGGCGTCACGGCGAACCGCAGAAAGTCTCGGCGCGCGGGTCACCGGCAATTTTGTCGCCTATCGCCGCGACTTATAGTCACTTGCGCGATCACCGGAAGAGACTTTACTGCGCCTATTTGATCGCGATCGCGTTCGGTGGCGAGCCGACTCCGCCGGGTATATTGAGGGGTGCGGAGGTAAAGAAAAAGTCGTAGCGCCGGTCGGCGGCGCAATCCTCGGCCAATTTCTCCAGATCCCACATCTCACCGATCGGCATCCCGAAGTACGAGAGCATGTGGAAGTGTAGGAAATCGGCAGAATCAGCCGGGTTAGATGGGCGCGGCGGCGGAATCGCTTCAAGTCCCGGCGCGTCGGATGCGACCGCGGCAATGCCGCTATCCCAAAGCCATTGTGCGACCCGGCGCGAACCTTCGATCCCGGGACAGCGGGTCTGGGCGGCGAGTGCCTGCTTCTCCTGGGGCGTCATAGCCAGATATGCTTGTGTCCAGCCGATCCGAATCAATAAGACGTCACCGGCAGTGACGCTCGTCTTTTGGTCTTTCAGCGTTGCGAGCAAATCCTCGAACGGGATCGACTCGTTAGTCGTGAAACTGATCTTCTTGCCGATCCGCTCGTGATATCGGCCGATATCGGCGAGCACACCACGACCTGCGATGCCCCGTCGCGCCAGATTGTCGATACCGAGCTTATCGCCACCATAACCGGTGATCTCACTGTCGGGAAAGCCATTGTATCCGCCGAACTTAGGATGCTTCACATGGCTCAAAGCGTCCCATTGCGAGGAGGCTTGGGGGTAAAAGTTGTCAAGATAGTCGTCGAGGATGTAGCTCGCGTATTGCTTGATCGTATGCACGTGCTTGCCGCGGCCGAACAGCGGCGGGTCCGGGATGTTGATCGGCAGGTTGAGCGAAAAAACCTTGCCGCTACGAATAGAGCGGGCGGCTTCGACTACGCGATCGGGCGTCATTAGATTGATTGTCCCGACTTGATCGTTGTTGCCAAAGACGCCCCATGCGGCACCCGCTGGAGCACCCTCCCGAACCGGCAAATCGGCATGACGGGGCAATTGCGGCTCTGCCACCCGGCGCCGGGCAGGAGCTTTTTTCGACACGCGCCTTTCAGCTGGTTTGGTAGAGGCTTTGGATGCTGCCGCCAGCTTACGCGCTTTGATCGACATTTTAACCGAAGACGCTGGTTTCACCCTGCTCGTTTTAGCAGGAGCTTTGGTCTTGGGCGGCTTAGCCTGCGCTTTGGGCTTGGTCTTGGATTGTTTGACAGTCTTAGCTTTAGCCATCGCCAGGAACCTTTTTGCTAACTGGGTCGTCATCAGTCGGACTGCTGTGACCCGAATCAATTAACTGATCAGCACGATGCTAATAGCAGGACCAACGTGATCCGCAAGAGAAGATAGAAACAAAATCGGTAATCTTTGTGCGATTCGCGGCTTGTGGACAATATAATCCGCTGTTAGATTGGGCGTTTGCTCCTTGCTCCTAGTTCAGGGGCTGGTAACCGAAAGGAGGCTCAAGCGCGTGAGGCGCTACGAAACTATCTTAATCTTTCGTCCTGACTTGGGCGAATCAGCACAAAAAGAAGCTATCCACCGCTACGAAGGCATCATCGCATCGAGTGGCGGAGACATGGCCGAAACCGAAGAATGGGGCTATCGCGAACTCGCCTACCGCATCAAGGGCGAACGACGAGGCTTTTATGTCCGACTCGATTACGGTGGCAACGGCGCCACAATGAACGAGGTCGAACGTAACCTGAAAATCTCGGACGACGTGCTTCGTTACATGTCGGTGCTTATCGATATGGACGCTGACATGGAGAAGGTGCGGGCGGAGATTGATGCGCGCCATCGCCGTGCGGCTGAGGCTCGCGCTGCCGCCGAAGCTCGCGCGGCTGCCGCGGCCGCTGAACGGGCTGCTGCGGCCGAAGCGGCTGCCGCACGCGAAGCGGACGCTTCAGCATCGGCGAATGAGACGGTTGACAACTTGGCAGCAGGCGACGAACTCGAAGCCGGACCTGACGGTGACGAACCAGAGAGTGAGCAACAGGATTGAGCTTGAAGGACGGGTCGTTGAGCAGCCCGAACTGCGTGTCACGCCTGCCGGTAATCCGATCCTGCGTATCCGGGTCGATTGCGGCGAGCGGCCGGGAGATCTTGTGATGCCTGTAATAGTGGCCGGTGACGATGCGCGCGTACTCGCAGGGCTACTAGGCGTTGGAAGTCCAATTCGCCTGACCGGGAGGTTGCGCCTTCAGGGAGGAAGATCCGCACGCGCAGTCGGCGGAGTGGCGCTTGAAATTGTGGCTAGCGGAATCCAGTAAGCGCGATTTGCCCAAAGAAGGGTGTGAATCCCCTGGTCGGAGGGCATCCCTCCACCAAGTACTCGGATACACTGTTGTAATTGACGATTCAGACCTGAGAGATGACGGACTTTCAGGTATGGTTGACTAGGAATAGGTAGACAATGGCTAATGGAGACCGAAACGAACAGGGCGACAGTGATCGTCCACCCCGAAGTCGCTCTGACGGCGACCGTCAGGGGGATGGCGGCCGTGGCGAAGGCGGTGGACGCGATCGTGGCGGGGCGCGGCGGCGCGGCGGCGGGCGCCGCAAGGTCTGCCGCTTCTGCGCAGACAAGGCCCTAGCGGTCGATTATAAAGACGTCCGCACGCTCCAGAGCTTTATCACCGAGGGCGGTAAGATCGTACCAAGCCGCACTTCAGGTAACTGCGCGAAGCATCAGCGGCAGCTCGCCGTAGCGATTAAGCGCGCGCGTGTTATCGCGCTGTTGCCCTTCTCGACACTAGGGGTCTAAAGGGCAGGATGACACGCAGGGACGTCTTTGGGCTGCTGCGGGCCGTGCTCAGTTCCGCCGCGATGTTTATCGCAGGTGGGATTGTGCCGGTTGTTGGAGCACTCGCCACGATGCTTGCCCCAGTACCCCTGATGTTGTTCGCGATCGGCTACCCTCGGGCTCAGTTGCGCGTTGCCATAGCGATCGCTCTCGCTGCCGGACTGATCGGCGCGGGAGCTGGACTTATTGCGGCAGGCGTTTTTCTCGTCACCGCAGGTCTGGCCGCTGGAATCATGAGTTACATGCTTGCCCGGCGGTATCCGTTCGAGGTCATTACGGCCTGCACGGCCGGCGCGCTAATTGTGAGCGGTGCGGTCGCGGCAATTTTGGCGGCCGGATCGGCGAGTGCGCTGTCAGATAGTCTTCGCGCGAATTTGTTGCTTGCGCTCGATAATGGTCAGAAATTTTACAAATCGGCCGGACTCGATACGGTACTGCAACCCGACATGCGTGCAACAATCGTCGATGGCACGATCAAGCTGTTTCCTGCACTTGCGACGATGTCAGCCGCAGTGACTGTCCTGATGAATTTGGGGCTGTTCTGGCGCTTGGGCGGCCGTCAAGAGAGGGTCGGCTATCCGCTATTCGGCGACCTAGTGCGATGGTCAGCGCCGGAATGGCTGATCTGGGCGCTGCTGGCCACGGGCTTCGGCCTCTTCATCCCGATGAAGGTTCTGAGCACGATCGCGCTTAACTGTTTCATATGTTTAGTAGCGGTCTATTTCTGCCAAGGTCTCGCGATCATGGCATTTTACTTCAGGGTGTTGGCGATGCCAGCGTTGGCGCGCGGCCTGATTTACTTCGTTACCAGCGTCCAACCAGTGCTGGCGATTCTCGTCTGCGCGGCTGGCGTGCTCGACCTTTGGATTGATTTTCGCCGGCTGCGGTCGCCTAGTCAGGAGGCGCGTAATCTTGGGGACTTCCTCTAAAGCCGGGCTCGACAAAAACAGGCTTATAGCTTTATGAACGTGCAAATCATTTTGAGTGAAGAAGTAGCCAACCTTGGCCGTCCGGGCGATGTGGTTAAGGTACGGGCGGGATACGCTCGCAACTACCTGCTCCCGCGCAATCTGGCGGTGGAAGCTAACCCCAAAAATCTCCGCGCCTTTGAACATCAGAAGCGGATTGCTCTGCTCAAGCGCGAGGCGCAGCAGGCGAAAGCCGCGAGCCTCAAGGAGCGAATTGAAGCGCTGGCAATTACGATAGGCGCGCGCGCCGGCGAGGAGGGCAGGCTGTTCGGCTCGGTCACGAATATCGATATCGAACGCGCTTTGCGGGAAAAGGGGGTTGAGGTGGAACGGCGGCGAATTATTTTGGCGGAACCAATCAAACAACTGGGCGAATTTACCGTGCCGGTCAAACTGGGTGCCGAAGTTGATGCGCAGCTGAAAATTACCGTAGCGGCGGAAGGATGAGGGCCGGCGATAAATGATGAAGCTCTATGACTTTCTTCCCTGCCCCTTCGGCCAAAAAGTGCGCATAATCCTGGCGGAAAAGGGATTATCATACGAATTAGTCGAGGTCGATCTAGCCCAGGGCGAACAGCGTCGGCCAGATTTTTTGCGGCTGAATCCATTCGGCCGTGTACCGGTCCTAGTTGACGAAGATACGGTCATCTACGACTCGACGATAATTGCGGAGTATCTGGAGGACGAATACCCTGAGCCTCCTCTGCTGCCGCCGCTGGGTGCCAGTGCACTGCGAGCTCGTGCCCGGATCCTTGAAGATTTTGCTGATACCTCGTTTACGCCTCAGGTTGGGCAGTTGATGAGCGAGATGCAAAAGCCGGAAACCGAACGCGATCCGGCGCGCATTCAGCGTGTGCAGCGTGCGCTGGATTTTCTCAATCGCGAACTGCAGGGTCAGGAGTTTCTTGCGACCCAGTTTTCAGTGGCCGATATCGGCTTTGCGCCGAGGCTAATTATCTTGCGAGAACTCGGTTTCGATCCCGGATTAAATCGTCCCAACGTAGACAGTTGGCTTCGGCGTCTGATCGACCGCAGCAGCATCCAGAATTTGCAAGGGCTGACATTGGAGACTTTGGCGGGCGTTTAATCGAGATTCCGCTCACTTTCTAGCTGACTTAGCCGACAATCTCTCTTCTGAATATGAAGAACAGACGCCGTCCGAGCAAATGAGCTGGACGGCGTCTTGCGGCCCGCGACTTCTCGCGGACGCGGAGATGGCTGCGGTAACCTTAGAATAATTGCATACGAATTAGTAGCGCAGTTCGCTAGTCTCCACGAAAGCGTCATCTTCGTCCGGGCGCGGGCCGACGCCGGTCACCCGATAGATGAGCTTCGCTGCGAACAATTTGTCGCCGAGGCGACCCTGCGACTTCAACATTCCACCGTGGCGATGGCATCGGGGACAGGGCAGGGTGCCGCTCAATAACTTGGCGTTTTCTGGTGTGATACGAAGATCAAACTTGTGCCCACAGCCTGGGTTTTGGCATTCAGTTCGATAAATCACCCCAGGCAATGATTTGCTGGTACGATCCGTGACAGTTGCAGCTTCCATTTTTTGCGGCCTCCCGCGCTCGTTCAAGGAGCGCCTTGGGTTCGTTGTCCATGAATTAGACGTCGAAACTGGAATAAAGTTTCAAGCAACAGACGTGCCTAAGTTGGCTTGCTTTTTGACAAAAACTGCAAATCGGGATAATACCTAGCTTAATTTAAGTGACAGAGCGTCAATCAGGTACTCAGGCTAGCGTATCGCGCTGAGATTGACCCATCGGATTTGGTACATACTGCCTCATCAATGGAGCAGTAAAAGCCCAAAACTTTCTGCCGAACGTCGAATTTTGCTGAATCGAGCGATCATGGCGGTCGCGACTATGATCGCCGCGTCAACGCCCGTACTATTTGGCACTGCCGACTTTGCTTGGCCCTCGATGTGCTAAGCATTGGAGTAGACTGCGCACACTGGGATTAGCCTGAGCAGGATGAGAACTCTAGCGTTGGTAATGGCTGGTGGGCAGGGGACCCGCCTCTATCCACTCACACGCGACCGCGCCAAACCGGCCGTGCCGTTTGGTGGCAAATACCGCATCGTGGATTTTGTTCTTTCGAATCTGGTCAATTCGCAAATCTACTCGATCTACGTGCTTGTGCAATGGCGCTCCCAGTCTCTGATTGAGCATTTGAAGGACGGATGGCAGTTCGGGCGCATTCTCCATGACCATTTTATCGTGCCGGTGCCCGCGCAGATGAGGCTCGGGGAGAGCTGGTATCAGGGCACCGCCGACGCGATCTTCCAGAACCTCAACCTCATGGATGATTTTCGTCCTGACCTCGTGGCAGTATTCGGCGCCGACCACATTTATCGGATGGATATCGCGCAGATGATTGAGTTCCACGTCGAACGCAAGGCTGCGATTACGGTTGCGACATTACCTGTCCCTTTGCACGAGTCGGATCAATTCGGCGTGCTGGAGGTGGACTCTGGCCTGCGCGTCACGGGTTTCGACGAAAAGCCCAAAACAGCGCGGCCGATGCCTGGATCACGCGACCAATGCCTGGCGTCGATGGGCAATTATCTTTTCGATCCAACTGTTCTCCGCGCCGCGCTCATCGAGGATTCGCAAAATCACAACAGTCATCACGATTTTGGGCGTGACCTGATTCCATCCCTCATCGAACGCGTGCCGGTTTACGCTTATAACTTCATGACCAATCGGATTCGCGGCGATTCAGAAGAGAATTTCAGCTATTGGCGCGACGTCGGGACGGTCGAGGCCTACTACGAGGCCAATATGGATTTGCGCGACGCCCGGCCCCACTTGAATCTTTACAATCCCTTCTGGCCGCTGCGCACCGCCTATTATAACCAACCACCAGCCAAGTTTGTCTTTAATGAAGACTCTCGACGAGGGCAGGCGCTCCATTCGGTGATTTCAGAGGGCTGTATCGTTTCGGGCGGATCAATTCGCAATTCAGTTCTTGGGCGTTCGGTGTTCGTCCATTCCTACAGCCAGATTGACGATTCGGTCGTCATGGATTACAGCGAGATTGGGCGTGGCGCACGCATTCGCCGAGCAATTATTGACAAAAACGTGCGGATCGCAGATGGAGAAGAGATTGGCTATGATCTCGAACGCGATCGCAAGCGGTTTTTCGTCACTGAGTCGGGTATCGTCGTGATTCCTAAGTCGCCCAAGCCAGAAACCAACGCCTTTATTTGAACCCGCCCGGCTTGTAAGACCAGCCTTTATCCCAAAGATTACTGATGCCCGAATCCGCCAGTCAGATCCGTGACGATTCAACCCTGACGGACAGCACGCTTTTCCTTCCACTGCGCCGGCCCATTGCGCCGTCCGCTGTGCCGATGGATACTGCGAGCCGCTTACTGTTCTATCTGATGGCGGCGACACTCCATCTGCTGAGCCTGATTCCGGATTTTATACTCTACCCGCTGGGCGTCATGGGCGGCCTAATCGGCTATGCGTTCGACCGCCGCCATGTCCGTATCGGCATGCGCAATCTTGCGATCGCTTTTCCCAATCGCAGCGAAGATGAGCACCGGCGCATCCTGCGTGCCTCCTACGTGAACCTGGGACGAAGCGCGGCAGAATATGTCCGGTTGGGCGGATTCTTCTACGAGCGTCTCAAGAGCCGCGTCACGTACGCCAGCATGGATAGTCTGGCCGAGGCGAAGGGGCGCGATCCGAAGGCCGGTGTCGTGATCCTCTCCGCTCATTTCGGCAATTTCGAGCTGCTGCCCACCGCCCATGCGATGCATGGTTATCAGATTACCCTGGTGCATCACACGCAACGGTTCCTCGCGGGCGACGCCTTGATGACCTTCGTGCGCGAGCGGGCGGGTGTTGAGATCATGCGCAAGCACTCGGCAGCGCGCGGTGTTTTGCGGGCGCTCAGGCGCGGGGATCTGGTCGGTATTCCCTTTGATCAAAACGCCAAGCGTAGCGAGGCAATCTTCGTTCCTTTCTTTAACGAGATCGCCGCGACTGCCAGCGGCTTAGCCCGGCTGGTCGCGATATCGGGCGCCTCGGTCGTGCCAGTCGTGATTATTCGCCAGCCCGATGGACGTTCCCATAAGATTGAGGCGCAACCGGAGGTGCCGGTGCAGCGCAGCGGTGACGCTGAGTCTGACGTGGTGGAAAATACACGGCGTTTCGTCCGGGCCATTGAAGATATCGTGCGACGCTATCCTGAGCAGTTCCTCTGGACTCATCGACGCTACCGCACCCGTCCGCGCGGAACACCTCCAGTCTATGATGCCTAGCCAAAGCGGGATTAGGCGGATCGCACGTCCAAGTTCGAATCCTTGGGCGGCCCGAGAATCCGACGCAAAGCGACTGCGATAATTATCGCGGCGCTCCATGCCGCTGGGGCGGCGATCAAGGGCACCGGACCCGGCCCTGCGAGCCATAACGGCATTGCAGTATGGTCAACAACAATCGGCCAAGTCTTAGCGCCAATTACGAACCCGGCATGGAGGCCAATCGAAAGATAGACCTTGCCGGTCAGCATAAAGGCCTCGCCGAGGACAATCCCGAGCAGGAAAAGTCCGATCAGGACCGGTAGCACCTCCATCGGATGAGCGAGGCGTGCCGCGCTGAGCGCTATATTCTGGAAGCCCGCCAGCGGATAGTAGCCGCGCAAATAGATATGCGCTGGCGAGCGTAAAATGTGCGCTACCGCGTAGACCAAAGCGCTGCCGATTAGCGCAGGGCGCGGTCCGTAATCGATGCGAATGCCCGCGAGCAGAAAGGCGCGAAAAAAGGCTTCTTCGATCACCGCTATCACTATCGCAGCGAGGGCATATTTGAGCCCGTGCCGGAGAAGTGGGAGCGCCGGCAGCAGATGCCCATAGCCAGAGGCTACGGCGAGGGCGAAAAGGATCGCAATCACGCCAAGGGAAATCGTTAGCCCCAACGCGAATTCGCGGCGATAGGCCAGTGGATGTGCGAAGGCCTGCTGCAACAGTACCGGGAGATCAAGGCGGCGCGCACAGAGCAGTAAGACAATCAGCAGCACCACCATCATCGTACGGTCGAAGATGCGCGGGAAAGGAAAATGGAAGCCGATCGCCGCAACACCCCATGCCGCAAAAGGCGACAGGATCGCTGCAGCAATCAAGCCTGCGGCTAGGGCGAAGGTGAAGCGCGAGACGAAATGATGCGGAGCTGTGGCTGACGTTGCGGTCAGTCCTCGAGAATGACGGCGTCGTGATGGTCTGTGCTTGGCTTGCAGATTAACTTCATCACCTCTTCGATTGCTGAATGATCGACTGAAGCGAACGGGATCGCGCCGATGGTCACTTGGCCGGTGTGGAGCGCGTTCATTGCCGTTTGGGAGAAGGCGAGAATCCCCGCGTCGACCGCGGCTGAAACAGCGTCACACGCTTTTCCAAAGCCAAAGAAAGTGAGGATTGTCCCGAGAGTTGCCTGCTTTAGCATGTGCCGGGCGCTCATCCGCGCGAGAGTGATCGGAGCGCGTAGATTAACCGCCAGTAGACGATCCTGCTTCTCGGCATCCAGTCCCAAAAAAGACTCATCAGAAGTGTTGACATGCGCAGCGTTGATCAGCACGTCGAGTCGCCCGAAGTGGTCAAGCGTCGTGTCAAAAATCTGCTCGGGCGCGTCATCGAGCTTGAGATCGGCCAATATGATCAACGCGTCACGTGCGGCAAGACCACTCAAGCGCCGCGTCTTTTCCAATTCCTCGAAGGTGCGAGCAGTGAGGGCGAGCGCGTAACCGCTAACCGCTAACTTGATCGCGATTGTACGTCCGAGTCCGCGTCCGGCACCTGTTATCAACGCAACTCGGCGCCCGGATTCGTCAGCCATGCAGCTCACGGACTACCGATCGCGCGCCTCAAGACCTGGAATTAGCCGCGACTATTTCCCCACTTGATTGACCGCGCCGTTAGCGCTGGCCTCTCCGGTGCGAGCATACGCATGGCCATGACTCTCTTCCTGATCGGAGCGAAAGATCAGGTCGTCGACCGCCTTGCCGACTTCGTAACGTGCGACCAGTTCATCGGGATCGAAGCGCTCACCAATTGGGTTTTTCGCGAACGCCGGACTGCCCATGAAATCATTCGCGGTCTGCGCGTCCATCAAGTCGATTTGGAACTCCATCATGTTCCGGTCGGGGTCAGTATAGTAGAGCGACAGCGTAAGGCCGTGACGAATCGGCTGAGCAGGCAGGATACCATTCGCCCTAAGCCGCTTGTAGGTCTCGATGAGCTCGCCGAGGTTACTCCAGGTGTATGCGACATGATGGACCCCTGAGTCGCTGTCGCGCCGGGGCGCTTCTTCACCACGCAGCTCGCCTAGGTTAATGAAGGCGAAGCGATGGTGCTCAGAGTCATAAGTTAGAAACGCAAGGCGATCGTCGCGATGCTGCACCTTCGCATTGAAAACCTTTGTGTACCATTCGATCATTTCGTCGAACTTGTGGGTTTTATAGACGACGTGGGCGAATTTACTCGGTACGGCCATAAGCGTCAGTCCTCCATACATTGCCACTCTGTTTATACCCTCAGCGGCATCGAATTGGCGAACATCTAGCTCCGCTTAACCGTATTGAATCGAACCTGATCGGCTGTGAGAATCTTCCCAATGAACCCGCAGGTCTTTCGCGAATACGATATCCGGGGCATCGTCGAGGACGATTTCGATGACGAGTTTATCGTCAACCTCGGGCGTGGCTATGCGACTTTGCTCCACGAAGCGGGCAAAAAGACGATCACCTTAGGGCGCGACTGCCGCATGTCCTCCGACGCGCTACGCGACCTGCTTATCGAAGGACTACTGCCGAGCGGAATCGACGTGGTCGACATCGGGGTGGTGCCGACGCCGTTGCTCTATTTCTCTGTCTTGCATTGGAAGATGGACGGCGGCGTCATGATCACCGGCAGCCATAACGCTGCGGAATACAATGGCTTCAAGCTCGGGGTCGGGCCTTCGACGATCTTTGGTGCCGAAATTCAGCGGTTGCGTGCGATCGTTGAGGAGCGCCGCTTCGTTACCGATAGGGGCCGGGGCAAACTCACTGGACGACCTGTATTGCCGGATTACCGTGAGTTCATAAAAGCCAACATTAAGTTAACCCCGGGCATGAAGGCCGTAATCGACGGTGGTAATGGCTGCGGTGGTGCGGTCGCGGAGCCGCTGATGCGCGAGATGGGGATCGACACAATCGGCATTTATATCGAGATGGATGGCCGCTTTCCCAATCACCATCCGGATCCTACAGTCGAAGAGAATATGCGCGATTTGCAGGCCGCGGTTCGCGAGAACGGGGCGCAGATCGGGATCGCCTATGATGGCGACGCCGATCGCATCGGCGCAGTAGACGAATACGGCCGCATCGTGTGGGGTGACGAGCAGATGGTGGTTTATGCGCGATCGATCCTGGCGCGTCAGCCGGGCGCTACGATTATCGGCGACGTCAAGTGCTCGCGCCGAATGTATGATGATATCGCCAAGCATGGCGGCCGGCCGATCATGTGGAAGACCGGCCATTCGCTGATCAAAAGCAAGCTCAAGGAGGAGCACGCAGCGCTTGCTGGCGAGATGAGCGGCCACATGTTCTTTAACGACCGCTATTACGGCTTTGATGATGCGATTTACGCATCCTTTCGATTGCTGGAGATCATCGGCCAGTCCGGTGGCAGCCTCGCCGCAATTCTGGCCGATCTGCCGAAAACCTCTTTCACGCCGGAGCTAAGAATCGATTGTCCCGACGATCGCAAGTTCGAGGTCGTTCGCAAGGCCGCTGACTATTTTCGTGCGCACTACGACACGATCGATATCGACGGGGCCCGGGTCAGTTTCCCCGGCGGATGGGGCCTCGTGCGTGCCTCGAATACGCAACCGGCCTTGGTATTGCGCTTCGAGGCCGACGACGAAAAGCGTCTCGGCGAAATCCGTAGCCTCTTTGAAGGCAAACTGCGCGAATTCGGCGCGGGCGTCTGACCACTGCTCCAACCATCCGGTTCTGACGTAAAACAAGTGCGAGGGCGGAAAAAACCGGCGTCGGCAGCGTTGATCATCGCCGGTGGACGTGGCACTCGCTTCTGGCCAGAGAGCCGCGGTGATCGTCCCAAACCGCTTTTCGCGCTTGACGGTAAGACCTCGCTGCTCGCAGCGACAATAGCGCGGACGGCGGCCTTCGTTCCGCGCGAGCGCATCTTCGCGCTCGTTTCGGCGGATCAAAAGCGGCAGTTCGTAGACGCGATCAAGGGCCTGATTCCGCCGGCCAATCTGATCGTTGAGCCGGAAGGACGAGGCACTGCTGTCGCAATCGTCTATGGTTGCGCAATGATCGCGAAACGGCTCGGTGATGAAGCGGTCGTCGCGGCTATGCCGGCCGATCATCATGTGACGCCCGTAAGTGCATACAAGGCAACGCTCGCGAGCGCGATCGCGCTGGCGGATAGCCATCGGGCTATCGTGATCATCGGGGTCCCGCCTGTACGGCCCGAGACCGGCTACGGCTATATGAAAACCGGCCGGCCGGCCGGCAACGGATTCAAGGTTGATCGTTTCGTCGAAAAGCCGCCACCAGCGATGGCGCAAAAGATGATTCGTTCCGGCAAGTTCCTCTGGAACGCCGGAATGTTCATATTGCCGCTGTCAATTCTGGCAGCCGAGCTAGTACGTCATGCTCCGACGCTTGCGGACGCGATGAAGAACTTCGCGACGCTCGGCCCGCGCCAACTGGCAAAGTTGTATCATGAGCTCGACTTCGACTCGTTCGATCGCGTAGTTGCCGAAAAGACCGCAGGCCTGCTGGGCGTTCGTGCGACCTTCCAATGGCATGACGTGGGAAGCTGGCAAGGCCTATGGGAGGCGATGCGCGGTGGCGGTACGAACGTTCTCAGCGGCAATGTTGTCGTACTCGGGAGCGGCGGCGTGCTCGCGCGGGGCGGTGACCGCTTGATGGTTTTGCTCGGCGTCGATGACCTCGTGGCGGTCGATACGGGTGACGCGATTCTGATCGCACGCCGCTCACGCTCGCAGGAGATTCGTGGCGTAATCGACGAACTGACACGGCGTGGCCTCAAACGCTATCTCTAACGTTTGCCCGCCTGTGCGATCAGTCGAGCGCTTGGGTATCGCATTTCAGCACGAGACCACGCAGGTCACCGAGGTTGCGTTCCTCGTTCGAGGCGAGAGCGCGGAGCTTTGCCGCCGCGTGATGGTCATGGCCGTCCAACAGCACGATCGCCTGATTCAAATCGCCTAACATCTGCGCCTGCAACGTCAGGTCGGCCTTGAGCCGCCGCCAATTGTTGGCGCCCTCAAATTGCATGATCGGCTGGGCTATGAAGCTACGGCCCTCAGTCGCGATGAATTGACCGAGTATCTCGGCTTGCGCCTCTTCAGTTGCCGCCAGCCCTTCGAGACCCGCCCGTATCGTCGGATATTTGCACATCGCGGCATGATTCTTGAGTTTGGCTATCAAGATCCCATAGCGTGCGGCCACTGAGACCAGTAAATCGATCGCGCGGGAACGCGGGCTCCCCCAGAACCACTCCCTCAGACTCATCGGCAGATAGCTATCGGTCTCGCGGCACGGATTGTCAAGTGCGGCCGACAGTTGCTCAGTGAAAGATCGAGCCGAAAAAGTGACCAATCGCACCGAACATATTATTCGTCGCCGGGGGCGGCGGTGCGGTTGACGGCGGCGTTAGGGTGCCTCTGCCCGCCTCGCTATCCACCGTTGAGCTTGAGGGCGGACTGCTCGCCGCCGATGCCATACTGACGCCGCCGTGTAGCGGACATAACTGCGTCGGTTCCGTGCCATCGAGAAACGGCAGATTCTGCACGCGCGGACAGGCCGAAGTGGCGATTCCTCCGCTCGCCGGGTCAATCGTGACCATTCTGACGCCCGGCGGTGGCGGTCCGAACCCTAGGTTCGGCTGGCGTTCGGAAGCCTTCATGAAATCGATCCAGGCAGGCAAGGCCGCAGCGGCGCCAGTCAGGCCAATCGTGCGCGGCTCGTCAAAGCCAACCCATACGCCGCATACCAGACGGCGTGTATAGCCCATGAACCAGGCATCACGATAATCGTCGGTGGTTCCCGTCTTCCCCGCCGCTGGAAAATCAAGCCCGAGATGCACCGCCGACGCCGCCGTTCCGTATTGAAAAACACCCTGCAAGGCACCGGTCATCAGCGACGCGACTGCCCGGCTCATGAGACGCGTCGAGTCATTGCGATGCTCCAATAGCACATGACCGTCGCCATCAACCACCGAGGTAATCGTGTAGGGCGGGCGCACCACGCCACCGCTGGCGAATACGCTGTAAACACCGGTTAGCTCCGTCAGGGTTACTTCGCCCGCACCGATCGTAACCGGTAAATAGTCGGGCTGATCTTCATGGATTCCGAGTTCATGCGCGGTGCGGATGATACGCGCAGGTCCAAGCAGGCTGCCGAGGTAGGCCGTCGGCACGTTGAGCGATTCTGCCAGAGCCTCAGCAACTGTGACTGTCCCTTGATAGGTGCGCTCATAGTTGACTGGCGTCCATCCGTTAAACGTCATCGGACGGTCTGGCAACAGCGAGGCGAGCGTAACCGGCTCGGGCAGCGGGTTGCGCTCAGGATCAAGCGCGCCGATATAGACGATTGGCTTAAAGGCGGAACCGGGCTGGCGTTCAGCGTCGGTTGCGCGATTGAACTGGCTGGCGCCGTAGTCGCGTCCGCCGACCATCGCGAGAATCGCACCAGAACGCGGATCGACCGCGACCATTGCGCTCTCAAGGTCGTGTTGAGGATCGTGCCGCCGCAGCGATGGATGCTCCCGCTCAATCCGTTCCAGGTTCGCATTGACGGCCTGTTGCGCCGCTTCCTGCATCCCCGGGTCGAGGGTGGTATAGACCTTCAGCCCCTTGGCCTCCGCCGCGCCGGGAATCTTATGGACTTGCGCGATCACGTAATCAGTGAAGTAGGGAGCACGCCGCAATCCCGGAGGCTTAACGGTCGTGACGGGAGTTGCGACTGCAATCTGATACTCATCGGCCGTGATTACGCCCGAGCGTTGCATCAGGGCGAGCACCGTATCGCGGCGCACGCGGCACGCGTCAGGATGACGCCTCGGATCGTAAAGTGTCGGCGCCTGGATCAGCCCGATCAGTGTTGCGGCTTCGGCAGGCGTTACGCGGCTCAAATCCTTGTTGAAGAAATAGCGGGCGGCCAGCGGCATCCCGTAGATCGGGGTACCGTCATATTCACCCATCGGGACGTCATTGATATAGCGTTCGAGAATCTCGTTCTTGGTCAGCCTGATTTCGAGCACGATCGCAATCGCAAGTTCGCGAATCTTGCGATGAAAGCTACGCGCGTGGCGCTCGATGAAGGTCCGTGCGAGCTGTTGCGTCAAGGTACTGGCGCCTTGGCTCAGGCGATGTGAATGGAGGTCGACGATCGCTGCTTCGATTATGCGAATTGGATCAAAGCCGGGATGGTAATAGAAAAAGCGGTCCTCGGTAGCGAGCAGGCCTTTGATCAGTTCCGGCGGGACTTCGTTGAGAGTGACCGCGACGCGCTCGGCGGGCGCGTCCGGTGTCAGGCGGCCAATCACCTCAGGTTCAAGGTCGGCGTGATCGAGTGCGACGCCAAAAGCATTGGCGACTCCTGCGATGCGACTGTCAACGATACTCAAATGGACCATCAACGCAGGAAAATCGGTCGAGCCCATCGCGAAATCTCGTTGATAGACTGTGATCATGCCGGGATCGACCGAATATTCCCCCGGGTGAGCTGGCGTGGATACGCGGCTGTAACTCAGCTCGTCCAGTCGATCCAGCAGACGGAGTTGCGCGAGTTGGTCGCCAGCCTCGATTTCCAATGGTGCGGAATAAATCGCGGAACTGAGCGCGGCGCGCCGCTCCTCAATCAAAACGGATATTTCGCTATAGACCTGAGCCAGATAGAAGCCGCAGCCGAAAGCTGCCGTGACCGCGGCAGCAATTATGATCCTGCGCCAACCGGCCCGTTTGATGAGAGCCCGAACACGCCGTGCAAAGATCGCGACCCGCATCGCCCAACGTGGCCGCTTTGGAACGGTCTTGCCCGACCGCTTGGTGCCATTGCCCTTACCCGCCTCAGCCATCGGACGCTACCGTCCCTTCCCACCCCGCTAAGCCAGCTACCGATTATACGCAGGTGCGGAGGGAATGGGGATTGGGACTTCAGTCGTCGTGGTGATCAGGATCGATGACGTCGTTGACCAGGTCATCGGCTGGGTCGCTTGCGGGGACTTCCAAGGAGTTGACGTCAGTAACATGGGTCTCGGTCCCTGAAGGTGACGCTTCCACCGCTGATGCCATCGACTCGTTTTCCGCTTGAGCTGGTAAGGCAACCGCCAATGCAGCGAGGCGGCGCGCGATAATAATGAAGGCCGAATGCGCGACCATCCGATGGACCGGCCGGACGCTCATCCCCTTGACATGCCAATGCCGCATCAGAGTCTCGAAGCTGTCAATTTCGGCGAACTTGCCGCTGTATTGGAGCGCATCCACGGTCTCCTTGAGCTGCAATGCGGTAGGTACGTACGCGATGAAAACGCCCCCAGGACGCAATGCACGGGCCGCGACCTCAAGCGCACGGCCAGGTTCCGGCAGGTCTAGAAAGAGCCGATCCACTTCGCTTTCGTCGAAACCTTCATAGAGGTCGCGGAGCTTCAGCGTCCATGCCGGCGCGTCGCCGAAAAAGGCCGCGACGTTCTTGCGCGCTGCCGCCGCAAAATCCTCCCGAATTTCATAGGAAATCACTCGCCCTGTCGGACCGACCGCCCTGAGCAGCGCGATCGTCAACGCTCCAGCGCCGACACCGCCTTCAATCACGGTTGCACCCGGATAGACGTCGCCCCAAATCAGCAGCGGGCCTGTATCCTTCGGATAGATTACCTGGGCGGCGCGTGGTAGGTGGGGGATCAAATCGGCGTACGTAGGCCGAAACACCAGATAGTTTTCGCCCGAGCTGAATTTCACGCGAGAGCCTTCGTCGAGTCCCCACAGAGTCTCTGCCACCAGCGAGCCGCGGATTTCGAGCTTCGTTCCGCGCCGCAACATTTTCAAATAACGGCGGCCCTTACGGTCGATAAAAAGAGCGGGATCGTTTTCTTTGAAAGGATGATTCAAGCTGAATTAGGCCTTGCGCCCGTGCGATTTCGGCGAGCGATCGCGAGCGGCAGAGTTGGTATTGTGGTAAAGTATTGACTGTGCCGCCTGGGGCCGCTTACGGTTGTAGCAAGCCTGGCAATTGCAGCAGCCCCCGAAATCGGGCAAAGCAGTGCCGGGTGTTTTATTGATGGTTAGCTTAGACGCACGAGTGAGTCAGAACAAGAACGAAGTGCGCTCGCTGAAATATTAAATAAGGAAACGGAATCATGGCGGAAAAGAAAGCAAAAACGGCGGAAAAGGGTGGTGGTCAGGTCCAGCACAAGCATTACTGCCCAAACTGTAATGCGGAAAGCAAAGTGACGCTCTTCGCGGGGTTCGGCCGCAAGGGCTTTTATCTGGTCTGCGAGAAAAACTGCGGCTATATCGGCCGTAACCGCTAACGGAGGCGGTTGAGGATTATGGCCAGGGTGCGCAAGACCAAATCGTCCAAACGTGAGCTTTACGATTTCGCCGAGACGGCGGAAGAACCGGAAGAAGATGCCGACCTGCCTAAAGACGAGGCTGGACGGCGCAAGATCAAGCGCCAGTACATGGATCTGCTCGGCATCCGGATCGAGAAGCTCAAAGGACGCATCCTCAACCGCGAGCGGATCAACAAGACCATCGAAGGTATCTACTTCATCTGCATCAAATGCATGAAAGTATGCCATTCCTTGGATGACGGTCTTCAAGAAGACCCCAACAATCAGAACAATATCTGCGGGAAGTGCGCTAAGACTCGCACCGCGGCTGCTTGAGCAACGCTGGTGGCGAATGCCGCCACCGGCTGAATTCGCAGGCTCGGCTCATCGCGCGCAGCTTTCTTTTCAAGACGTCAACCGGTAATGATTCTCATCGAAGATTGTGGCCGGCTGGCTCAGGCTTTAGGGCCGGTCGCGTTCGGTATGTTGAGATTGGTAGCTCACCGATCGGCAGGGGGAACTCAGGCAGGAACATGGGACTACAGTTAATCCCGCCCGACGTTAACATCGATTTCGTCGGCAAGCGCTATCTCTTCGTCATACTCTCGACGGCAATCAATGTTGCGGCGATTCTACTGTTGATATTCGTCGGGCTAAATTATGGGGTCGATTTCGTCGGCGGCAGTGTAGTCCAGCTCCAGTTCAAGAATCCCACTTCAGCCGAGCAGATTCGCAAAGCGCTCACCTCGATGAATCTGGGCGAAATCACGGTTCAGGACTTCGGTTCTGCAAGCCGGAATCAGTACCTTGTGCGATTCGAGAAGGTGAATAATATCGGCAGCCTCGGCAAGCAACTCGAGGCCGCGCTTGATAAGAGTTACGGCAGTAGTGATAGCGCTCAGGTATTACGCGTCGAGACGGTCGGCGCCAAAGTTGGCCAAGACCTCCGGCGCGACGGTTTCCTCGCAGTGGCTGCGGCCACGATTTTCATGGGATTCTATATTGCCCTGCAATTCCGCCGAGTTAGCTGGAGTTTCGGCGCTGGTGCAGTGATCGCATTGGTTCATGACGTGCTGGTTGTGACCGGTGCGCTGGTTATCTCGCGTCTCGAATTTGACTTGACGACGCTGGCCGCACTGTTGACTGTTATCGGCTATTCGGTGCACGACACGATCATCGTTTCGGATCGTATCCGCGAGGACGCAGGCAAACGTCGCCGCGAAGCCCTAGCGGTCACGATGAACCGTGCGATCAACGAGACCCTTTCACGTACGATTCTAACTTCTGGTACGGCGCTGACCGTGCTTCTTTCGCTGCTCGTGCTTGGCGGCCCGATCCTGCGGCCGGCCGCATTCACGCTCTTCGTCGGGATCATCACTGGTACCTATTCGTCGATCTATATTGCAGGTCCGGTGGTGCTGTTCTGGGAGAGTGGCCATCGAATCAAAGGCACGGTCTCCCGCGCAGCTTGACCAGCGGGGCTGAGCTAGGTTGCATCTGCGGCCAATTGTCTTCTCAATTGAATCGGAAACGCGTGCGACACGTGGATCGATATTGTGGCCGTTGACCTCAAAACGGGGCGCGGTATCTATCATCTTGATTTAGCAGCCGGGCCGGAGAGGGTCGGTGACGACCTGGTTCTGCCGCTGGTGCTGGCACGCGCCGATGGGATTGAACGAGTGGTCTTCCGTTGCCGTATTAATGGGATGGAATGCGATGAGAGTCGATCGCCTATGACTGATCAGGTGCTCGAACGGATCGCGCCGTCTATCGAGCGCGAATTCGAGATTATCCGCGAGGCGGCATTGAAGTCGATTCGCAGCGAGCACAAATTGGTCGAAATTGCTCTTTCGCCAAGCTGATTTCACCTCGATATAAGCTCAAAAAACCCTTTAGGCACAGGCGCTTTCGTTTGACAGTTCGAAGGCGGTGGCTATACTATACCTACTGGGTCCACTAATTTTAGACGGGATTCGCTTGTGAACTAGTACAGCCGTGTGGGCGTACCGGCCAAGTTAGGATTCCGAGTTGTTGGGTTGCAGGAAGTCTTTAGCAAGGTGCGCGAAGCGATGGTTAAATTACCGATTTATATGGACAATCACGCCACGACTCCGGTCGACCCCCGGGTGCTCGAGGCGATGTTGCCATATTTTACTGAGAAGTTTGGCAATGCGGCTAGCCGCAATCATAGCTTTGGATGGGAAGCCGAAGAGGCGGTCGACAAGGCGCGCAATCAAATCGCGGGTCTGATTAACGCCAAGTCCAAGGAGATCGTTTTCACCAGTGGCGCGACTGAATCGGATAATCTCGCGGTAAAAGGGGTTCTCGACTTCTACAAGGAGAAGGGCAACCACATTATCACTTGCGTCACTGAGCATAAGGCGATTCTCGATAGCTGCCGTGCACTTGAGCGCCAGGGCAAAGCGACGGTCACTTACCTCAAGGTCGACAAGTATGGAATGGTCGATCCCGACGATGTGCGCCGAGCGATCACCGACAAGACCGTCCTGATCACCATCATGTACGCCAATAACGAGATCGGCACAATTCATCCGATCGCCGAAATTGGCCGGATTGCGCATGAGAAGGGCGTGATTTTCCATACGGACGCAACTCAAGCGGTGGGCAAGATCCCGGTGGATGTCGAGCGTGATCATGTCGATCTGATGTCGCTGAGCGCCCATAAGATCTACGGCCCCAAGGGGATCGGCGGCATCTACGTCCGCTCCAAGGGCCCGCGCGTGCGGCTTATCCCGCAGATGGACGGTGGCGGCCATGAACGCGGGATGCGTTCAGGCACTCTGAATGTCACTGGCATTATCGGGCTGGGCGCGGCTTGTGAAGTCGCCGGCGAGGTGATGGACGAAGAGAATCGGCATCTGCTCGATCTGCGCAACAAGCTGCAAGCAGGAATCTTCGAGCGGCTCGAAGAGATCTATCTGAACGGTCATCCGACAGAACGGCTACCGGGGAATCTGAATGTAAGTTTCGCCTACGTCGAAGGCGAGTCGCTGCTGATGGGTATCAGTGATATCGCGGTCAGCTCAGGTTCCGCCTGCACCTCGGCGACGCTCGAACCGTCATATGTAATTCGCGCGTTAGGTGTGGATGAGGAACTGGCGCATAGCTCAATTCGGTTTGGGCTCGGCCGGTTCAACAACGAAGAAGAGGTCGATTTCGTCACTGAGCGCGTGAGCAAGGAAGTGCAACGGCTGCGCGATATGTCCCCGCTCTACGAAATGGCACGCGAAGGTATCGATTTGAAGTCAGTTCAGTGGAAGGCTGAATAGGAATTCCGCGGAGCAATTTGCGACGCGTGAGACGCCCGGCATTACGAGAAGATTATGGCTTATTCAGAGAAAGTAATTGACCACTACACCAATCCACGCAACGTTGGCAGCTTTGCCAAAGGCGAAGAAAATGTCGGGACCGGTGTGGTCGGTGCGCCCGAGTGTGGCGACGTGATGAAGCTTCAGCTCAAGATTAATCCTGATAACGGGATTATCGAGGATGCGCGCTTCAAAACCTTCGGTTGCGGTAGCGCGATCGCCAGTTCCAGCTACGTAACGGAATTGGTCAAAGGCCGTCATGTAGATGAGGCGATGGCAATCCGCAATTCGACGATCGTGAAGGAGCTGAATCTGCCACCCGTGAAGATCCATTGTTCGGTGTTGGCCGAAGATGCGATCAAAGCGGCGATTACCGATTGGCGGAACCATCGTGGCGAACCAGTGGCTCAGCCGGAGAATGCCAAGAAAGCGCAAGAGGGCTAGGCGAAGAAGCGATGGCAACGGTCACGCTATCAGATAGCGCGGTCAGCAAAATCCGCGAATTAACCGCGGCGAAGCCTGATGGTGGGTTGCGTGTTAAAGTCGTTGGCGGCGGATGCTCAGGTTTGCAGTATCGCATGGAAATCGACTCTGCTAAGGAGCGCGACAAGATTTTCGAGCGTGATGGGGCGAAGCTTATTGTCGACAAGAAAAGCTTTCTCTACCTGAATGGCTCCGAACTTGATTATGCCGACGAGCTGATGTCCGCGGGTTTTCGTCTGGTGAATCCGAATGCCAAACGGACCTGCGGATGCGGCGAGTCGTTCGTCGTCTGATTTCGGTTAAGGTCTCATTCGGAGTAATGTCGCGATTTAGTGGCAATGATTCGCTGTCCAAAATGTTCCCAGGCCCAAGCGGCTCAGCTTTGCTGTGTTAAATGCGGCAGTCCATTGGGTGCCGATCTGGACGCCTTTGCCGCACTTGGACTTGAACGCAATCTGGTAATTGACTTAGCCCGGCTCGAGCGGAGCTATCATGAGCGGGGACGCCAGGTGCATCCCGATCGCTTTGCCTCCGACTCTCCGAGCGTGCGCGCTGCCAGTCTAAAAAGCACGGCGAACCTGACGCGGTCCTATCGCGAATTACGCGATCCTGTGAATCGCGGGCTTTATTGGCTGGAGCTGCATGGACGCAAGCTCAGCGACGGCAATCAGTCAGTTCCCTCCGACCTCGCGGCGACCGTTTTTGAGATCCAGGGACAACTCGCCGAGTTGCGTGAGGCCGGTGTGGCCGCCCACGTTGCGGACCTGCGCAACGGCGTTGAAAGACAAAGGCTCGAAGTCCAGGCGGCTCTCGAGCAAGCGTTTGCGGAATTAGACGCTAATTTTGCCCTTTGGGACCGTGCTACCGAAGGTGGAGAAAAGGGGCTGTTTGAAGCCCTCAAGTCGGTGCTGGCGAGGATCGCCTATCTACGAACGCTATTACGCGATATCGGTCGTGCCCTTGAAATAGCTCAGGCAGCCTGACATAAAGAACAGCCCGCGCTTGGCAGCCGTTCTGAGGGACGGCCTGCAGAGCGCGGCATTTGGTTATTTAAGAAAGCGTTACCGCAAGACCTAGGATGGATCGGATTTTCGGCATAGACCTCGGCACTACCAACAGCCTCATCGCTGTTATGGATGGTGATGCCCCGCGCGTAATCGCCGATGCTGCGACGGGCAGGCGCTTGCTGCCCTCGGTGGTGGCGATCAAGCCTGACGGCTCGCTGGTCGCCGGTCAGGACGCTATCGCATTGGAGCCGCGCGCCGACAGTGAAACCCCCGATGGCGTGGAAAACGCCATCGTTGTCCGCTCGATTAAGCGTTACATGGGACTCGGTGGTGCCGATCTGGCTCCCGAAGACCGCAAGCGCTATGGCTTCGCGGATATGGATTCTCTAGTCGTGCGTTTCAAGGCCGCTGGCCGCGAATTCACTCCGCCCGAGCTTTCGGCCGAGATTCTACGCGAGCTGAAGCGGCGCGCAGAGTCCGCCTTGAGCGAGACGGTCAAGCGCGTCGTGATTAC
>DATKPK010000074.1:0-2703 GCA_035524095.1 Binataceae bacterium (SeqCode)
AAATCAACGACAAGTACAAGGACGGCATCCGCACCCTGCTCGGGATCCATTCGGAGGGATACCCGAATCTATTTATCATGGGCGGCTATCAGGCTTCATTCCAGTTCAACCTGACCGATATGCTGCAGGCTCAGGGCGATCACATTGCGGCTTGTATCGCTCACGCCCGCCGCAACGATTTTCAGACAATCGAGGTCACGCCGACTGCCGAGGAATGGTGGGTGCAGGAGGTCATCAAGCATCGCGGCAAGACCAGCCGCAATCAGGAATGTACTCCGGGTTATTACAACTTCGAGGGCGAATCGAATCGCCGCCAGGACGGCAACTATAACGGCGGCTTCTATCAGTATTGCAAGCACATGACCGAGGTCCAGGACCGCATGGACGACCACTTCACCTTCTCTAAAAAATAGCCCGCTTTTGTGTCCGATCTGCTGGCCCGCTATCCAACGATAGCGGGCTAGTTTACTCGCGATGGACGGCTACCGCGTCCGCGTCCCCTTGATAGAAGCTGCCAGGCAGCCCGCTATCAATTTCTTTTGGTAATAACAACTTCGAGATATTCGCCCGGGATGACCAGGGTGCCGTCTCCGGTAACGTTATATTTGTTTAGTAGAGCATACAGATCAGCCTCCAGTGCCCCGCGTGACTTCGCATCCAACGCCGCGAAAGCCTTTACAATCGGTCCATAGTAACTTCGGAAAATCTCGACCCAATGCCCGGGCGACTTGTAGCGGAAGACAAAGTTTTTGCCCTGCGCCGCTACTGTCATCGTCGAGCCGAACAGGGTCTCCAGATGTCCCTTCGTGCCCCAAAGCAGTGGCGATTTCGTCCCCTGCGCCGGCGGCGCATATTCGCCGATAATTCTGAACAACTCGCCGATGAAACTCTCCGGCGTCCAGTTGGCCATACCAATCTTTCCGCCGATGCGTAAGACACGCTTCAGTTCCTTTGCGGCCTGCTCTTGATTTGGCGTGAACATGACACCAAAGGTCGACAGGACCACATCAAAGCTCGCATCCGCGAAGGGAAGCGCTTCCGCATCCGCCTCCTGAAACGTCACCGGCAGGCGTTCGGCCTCAGCCCGTTCGCGCCCACGGTTCAGAAGCGCCTCCACGTAGTCCGTTGAGACAACATCTGCGAAGCGGCGCGCTGCAGCGAGTGTCGCATTGCCGTTACCCGCCGCTACATCCAGGACGCGATGGTTGCTGCGCAGATCGACGGCCTCGCAGAGCGTCTCACCGACGATCTGCAGTGTGGTGCCTATCAAGGCATAGTCACCGGAGCTCCATGCGGCCTGCTGGCGTTTCTTGATCGTCACCTGATCAATTGTGGGCGTGGCTGTTTGAAGGGTCATTGTTCAACTTCTCCTTAGTTGGTTTTGCGACCGCGTCCTTTTCCGCAGGTCCAGCAGACACTTCCCAAAACAATCGCGTGCAGCGCAAAAAACGAAGAAATTTTTCGCGCTCTCCACCCTGGCTGCCACAGTCAAGGTGCCCTATCCTAGGTTCCGTTAGAGTGGCTGTGAATGACCACGCGTCGGCAATCCTTGACAGCTCGTCGGAAATTGCCACGACTCTTAATCGAGCGTCCTAATCACACGCTCAGCCGCGGGACGGACTATGGCAGGCGACGTATTATCCGACGTCTTGAGAACCGTAAGGCTGACCGGCGCGGTGTTCTTTGACGTTATGGCTCTCGAGCCGTGGGTCGCCGAACAACCGCCACGCGAAATGATCCTGCGAAAGATTCTCCCCAACGCCACCCACCTGATTGCATATCACGTCGTCACTGAAGGTAGTTGTTTCGCCAGTCTCATTGGCGAGCAGTCCATCGCGCTCGAAGCAGGTGAGGTCGTCGTTTTCACCAAAGGGGATCCGCACGTCATGTCCAGCAGTCCCGGTATGCGCGCCGATCCCGGGTGGCTCGCCCCGTTCCGCGATCAGACCGGCCTCGAGTTACCGATCCTCATCAATTATGACGGTGGCGGCCCCGCCTCAGCCAAGCTCATCTGCGGCTTCCTCGCGTGCGAAGCTCAGCCGTTCAATCCACTTCTCGACAATCTGCCGCGGGTGATCAAGACCGGAAACCTCCAATCCAATGATGGTTCCTGCGTGGGTCAGTTCATCCGGTTGGCGATGACTGAATCGCAGAGCAAGCGCGCTGGCTGCCAAAGTGTGCTCGCCAGACTAAGCGAGTTGATGTTCATCGAGGTGATTCGTCGGCATCTGGAGGCAATGCCGCCAGAACAGGCCGGATGGCTGGCGGGTCTTCGCGACCAATTCGTCGGCAAAGCGCTGGCGCTGATGCACTCCGATCCAGCACGCAACTGGACCATCGAGGAACTCGCCAGGAAGGTGGGCCTGTCACGCTCCGAACTGGCAGAGCGATTCTCTAGTCTCGTAGGCACGCCGCCGATGCACTATCTCGCCCGATGGCGGATGCAGATTGCCTCTGGCCTTTTGAAAGGTGGCAACGCCGATATCGCAACTGTTGCCGCTGCAACCGGCTATGGATCCGAAGCGGCCTTCAGCCGCGCTTTCAAGAAACTGATCGGCACATCACCCTCGGCGTGGCGTCGCCGCCTCGCTTGAGCTCGCGCCTTACGACGTGCGTCTTTACTTCGAATCTCCCAAGCCTTGGCGTTCCACTTCTCAGTAGTCTTTCGGTAATCATGCAAAGTGGATATAGGCAAATCAGTAT
>DATKPK010000075.1:0-14440 GCA_035524095.1 Binataceae bacterium (SeqCode)
GACTGGGCCAGCGCTGGCCGGCCGCCACTAATCATGGCTGCCAGCGCCATCGCTATCGTACCCGCCGCGACCTTCGATCTAACCTTCATTAAAATTCCCCCTCTTCAAGATTACCTATTCGAGTAGAGTGACTAGCTATGCTTGCCTTGTGTTGATGACTAAGGCGTTGGTGTCGCAACGTCGGTCCAAGGTGACGGCGTCGGCTCCGACGAGGGGGTCGGAATGGGCGGAACGTAGTTGCCGGTATACTGGATCTGGCTGATAACCTGACTCGGCAGGCGCCCATAAATTGCATGACCGATGTTTCCTGACCCTTGATAGTTCTCGTAGAGTCCGGTGCCGCCCGTTATGACGTAGCTTCCGGTGTAGGTTTGGTTCTGACCGTCGGGAGTGACGCAGAGCAGGCCCGTTGTGGAATACTGCAAGGAATTTGCAGTACTGCCCTGGATATCTTCCATTTGACCTTCGCCAGAGGCGGCGTAGCAGGCATCCGGCGGTGAGCCGCTCAGAATCGCAGAGTAGGTGGTATAGTCGAGCTCCTGGGTCCAGACCATCGTGGTGTACTGGTTGATGGCGTTGACCTGAAAAAGTCCCGAGCCACCAGTAGAATCAGAGTAAAAGCAATTACACGAGGGGTCACCGGTACAAAACGAGCAGCCATTGGTGTACATCCAGTCCCACGATGCAGTGTCGGTGGCCCAGTAACCGTCGATAGAGGTACCCAACGCTTCCATTGCGTAGCTTGTTTGCACACCAGTCGGTGTTGGTTGAGCGGCTTTCGCCTTGGCCAGGGCAGGGTTAACTCCAACCGTCAATAGGAATAATCCCGTTATAGACAATAATAACTTTATTCGATTGAGCATTCTCAGTAGATCCTCTCGTTTCATTTCACACCGTTAGAAGCTGTAATGACTATTGATTTAAACATCAGCTACGCTGAGCGATCGTGACGAAGGCCTAGCAATGCGCGCCTCTCGCTGAGCACCCGCCGGAGTTGGGCGTGATATTCCCGGTCATTTGAAGCTGGCCTCCAGTCGGAGCGCCGGTAAATGCCGAATCGTTCAAACCGAAGCTGAGCGAACCGGCGCCGGTTGCGTCGACGAAAATGCCTTCGTCGCCCTCAATCAAATAACTGCCGCTGTAGGTCGCCCCGGAGTAGGGATTGTCCGGGCTAGAAGTATTGGCAGTGGCGTCACAGAGCATACCGACCGTTTCGGCATAGACCGCGTTGGGTGAGAAAGTGCCCTGAACGGTGATCTCTCCGATGGCTGGACTGCATAAACCGGCGGTGCCATTGAGCATTGAAGCGCTGGTGAAGTAATCGACTTCGGCATTGAAGCCAATCACCGTGTAGGGATTGTTATGCCATGACCAGTAAGACGAAGTGCCGTTAGTGACGTTCAGACAGGAGCAAGTTCCCTCATTACCCGCGCAGAAATTGCAGCCTTCGGTCGAAATCGAACTGACCACCAGATTGCCTCTGAGCGCCAGCGGATAACTAGCGCCAACGGGAATGCTAGCGGCGTTTTTGGCCCCGGCTATAGCTGGACTACCAGTCCAGCTGCATACCAAGGCGCTCGCCAAGACGAGCACGGTCGCCCTGGCCCAGGAACGAATAGTCATTACGCGATCCCCCTTTTTGGACGGTCTTCAAGGTATATAAAGCGAACAAATTGTAGATTGGCGCAAGGTGAATTTTTGCGCCTGCGAAGCAGGGGCAAAGATTCAATGAATCAACGAATTAGTAGTTGTCGCGTGGCAACTTTAGTCAGGTTGATAGAAGTAAAGATGATGTACGTCATTCAAGCGAGCGACTGAAACTAAAGCACAGCGTATCTCGTAAGCTCGATTAACTACTTGCAGAACGGCTTGTGGCGGTTCGGTGAGATCGTGACTCGCAAGCCGCAATAGAAGGACGGACACTCTGGGAAATAGAGAAAGTAGAATCGAATCAATAGACCAGGCTGTGATATAGCTAAGACAATAGAGAAGGCGGCTCGGGAGAAACCCGGCCGCCTGATGTCGGACGACGGAGCGGTGACTGACTACTGCTCGATCGATTCAATGACCTAGAGCGAAGCGTAGAGGGCATCGATGAGGCATCGCGTGCGCGGGTCGATCAGGATATAAGGACCCATTTTGTTCATTGTATAGCCAAATCCTACTTTGGCGTCAGGGTCGGCGAAGCCAAGCGAACCGCCGGCACCTGGATGACCGAAGGGATGGGCGTTGGGTCCGATCGGGTCGTGCGGCTGGGTGAGCATGAAGCCGGTGCTGAAGCGGGTCGGCACCAGCAAGACCTCGTCGGTGCCAACTGATTCCTCGGTATGGCATCGCGTAATCGCATCGGGACTGAGGATGCGGACGCCGTCGACCTGGCCACCGTCAGCAAGCGCGCCATAGAGCCGGGCGAGCGAACGAGCGGTCGTGTGGCCGTTGGCGGCGGGGATTTCGGCGCCGCGCCAGGCGCGCGCGTTGACAGCCGACAGCTTCAAGGCCGTCGGTGGATTATTGAAAGTGCGGGCGGTGACGGAAGTTGGATGGTCCATCGCGTACTGGAAGATATTCATCTGGCCGGGCGGGGGAGGCGGCGACTGGATTATCTGGCCGCAGCGATCGTCGTCGCGCGCGTCGAGGCCGATGTGGCAATCAAGGGCGAGCGGCCCGGCAAGCTCGTCGCGAAAATAGGCGCCGACCGATTTTCCAGTGATGCGGCGGATAACCTCGCCAACCAGCCATCCGTAGGTCAGCGCATGATAGCCGTGCTTGCTGCCGGGCTGCCACCATGGCTCCTCGGCGGCTAACGCGGTGGTCATGACCTGCCAATCGTAGGCGGCGTCATCGGCGAGTTGATGACGGATGGCGGGCAGTCCGGCGCGATGGTTGAGCAGTTGGCGGACGGGAATACGCTCCTTGCCATTCTGCGCGAACTCGGGCCAATAGCGGGCAACGGGAGCATCGAAATCGAGTTTGCCCTGATCGGCTAAACGATGGGCGCAGATGGCGGTAAGTCCCTTGGTAGTCGAAAAGACGTTGACGAGTGTGTCGCGGGTCCAAGGGCGTGTGCGGGCTTTATCGGCATGACCCGCCCAGAGGTCGAGAACCGGCTTGCCAGAAATCGTGACGGCGACCGCGGCGCCATATTCGTTGCGTGTCGCGAAATTCTCGGCAAAGGCGTCTTTGACTCGGGCAAAACGGCGGTCGCAAGTACCTTCGATATGCAGATCGGGCATTGTCAGGCGCTCCTTTGAGGTTTGGCGTGGTCATAGCATGGAGTCGGGATGGCGGGAAGTTAAGGAAGAAGGCGCTGACAGGTGAACGCATGAGTCCCAGATCTTGGAGCAGTCGGCGGGCGGGTTGTGCGGGGGCGCTGGAAACGGTACAAAGGAAGGCTTCGGCGGGGTCGTAGTTCAGCCCGGTTAGAACGCCGGCCTGTCACGTCGGAAGTCGTGGGTTCAAATCCCATCGGCCCCGCCAAATTCAAACAGGTTCCGCTTTAGAGATAGGTTCAGCGGACCAAAAAACGGTTCGGCCCAAGTGGAGTCAAGGCGCAGTGCTGAACGTTCATGAGGAGCCGGATATACTGCGATGAGATTCGGCCAGACAGAAAGCAAAGCAGAGTCCGCCAACGAAAACCAAAATTAGGCGGGCCGTGGTGAAGATAACTTGAAGTTGACGGAACAGACCAGAAGCGTATCTCACGAAGCGGCCCTGCGGGGGCGGCGATGGGTGCTGATTGACGCAGAGGGCCGCGCACTCGGACGGATTGCGTCGAGGGCGGCCAGCGTTTTGCGCGGGAAGCATCGCCCAGACTATACGCCGCATCAGGATGCGGGCGATTTTGTCGTGATTATAAACGCATCCAAGCTGAAGCTGACTGGGGGTAAGGCCGAGGACAAGATCTATCATCGGCATACCGGCTATCCGGGCGGGATTCGGACGACAACGGCGGGCAAATTGCTGGAATCGCGGCCGGAGCGGCTGATCGAGATGGCAGTGCATGGGATGCTGCCGAAGAATCGGCTGGGGCGGCGCTTGTTCACCAAGCTCAAGATTTATCGCGGCGCGGAGCATCCGCACGCGGCTCAGCAACCGGCAGCGATGGAACTTTAAGGCGAGGCGATTTGCGCGGGCTTCGAAACGATTAGCGGCAGTTAAAAGATGGCAGATTCACGCAATACAATCAGAGCGACGGGACGGCGGAAGACCGCGATCGCCAGCGTACGGCTGACGCCGGGCACTGGCACGGTAACGGTCAACGATCGACCGCTGGAAGAATATTTCCAGCGCGATACGTCGCGAATGCGCATCCTTGAGCCGTTCGAGTTGACCGAGACGACGGGTCAATATGACCTGGTGGTGAAAGTCGTGGGCGGGGGCACGTCGGCCCAGGCTGACGCGGTGCGGCTGGGAATTTCGCGCGCATTGGTGACGGTGGCCGAGGCGCTGCGGCCGGCGCTGCGCAAGAACGGGATGCTGACACGTGATCCGCGCGAAGTGGAACGCAAAAAATACGGCCGTCACAAGGCCCGCAAGCGTCCGCAGTACTCGAAGCGCTAGACGCAAGTCGAACAAATCAAACCCGCCGCGCGAGCGGCGCAAACGCCTTCCCTGCAACTCAGTGGAAGGCGTTGCTTTTGCCGAAAATAGCGGAGTACATCGGCCAAAGAGCGATTGAGTGCGCCTAAAAGAGCGAGGTCTCGCTCTCGAGAGTCAGTGCGGCGGACGCCGCCGACAGGGTGGAACTGGCGACTGTTGTAGATTCGTGATATCCAAGTCAAATCGGCGTCAATTTTTGGGAGACTAGTCGAGGATCCAGATGGCATCGCACGATCGGGTCAAAGTCGCAGTGTTGGGAGCGTCCGGCTACTCGGGCATCGAGGCCGTGCGGATTCTCGCAGGCCATCCGTTCGTCGAGTTGAGCGCGCTCACGTCGGAGCATTACGCGGGACGCGAAGTAGCTGATGTCTATCGCCATCTAGCGGGCGTCGACTTACCGCCGTTCGAGGAGTTGCGTCCGGACCTGCTCAAGGGGCGGGTGGACGTTGTGATTTCGTGCTTGCCGGAACGAGTTGGCGCGCCATTGCTGGCTGACCTGATCGTTCATGGCATTAAGGTGATCGACGTCTCGGCAGATTTTCGCCTGAAGGATCCAGCCGCATACAAGCAGACTTATGGCGCTGACCATCCAGCGCCGGCGCTGCTGGCCGAAGCGGTTTACGGCCTGAGCGAATTCCATCGGCGTGAACTGCGTGAGGCGCGTATTGTCGCGAACCCCGGATGCTATCCGACGGGAACGTTGCTGGGGCTGCTGCCGCTGATCCGGCGCGACCTGATCGATCCTGCGACTATTGTGATCGATGCGAAGTCGGGGACTACCGGCGCGCGGCGTCAGGCAAATGTCGAGCAGCTGTTCGCCGAGGTGAATGAGAATTTCCGGGCGTACAAAGTGGGAAATCATCGCCATACTCCGGAAATGGAGCAGGAGGTGGGGAGCACGCTCGGACGCGAAGTCGCGATTATGTTCGTGCCTCACCTGCTGCCGGTCACGCGTGGGATTCTCACGTCGATTTTCATGCGCCCGCGTGCGGGCACGACCGAACAGGACGTGCGCGCCGCATTGGAGGCGAGTTTTGCCAAATCGCGCTTCGTGCGGATTCTCAAGCCCGGCGAATTGCCTGAGTTGAAGAACGTGCGGGCAACGAATTTCTGCGAAATCGCGTTTGTGCTCGAACGCCGCTCACAGACGTTGTGCGTGTTCACAGCGATTGACAATCTGGGTAAGGGCGCGGCAGGTCAGGCGGTGCAGAATCTCAATCTGATGCTCGGTTATGACGAAGCGGCGGGATTACTCGCTGCCGCCCCGGTACCCTAAACGTCGACCTGCCCTTAACGCGGTCGCGTCATCGCGTTAAGACACAGCGGATAATCCTGCTTTCAACTGTTTAGCGAGCTTTGCGACGTGGCGGCCCTGGAAGCGGGCGACTTTAAGTTCGTTTTCGCTTGGAAAGCGACTACCGTCAGGTTTGGCCAGGGTCGATGCGCCGTAAGGCGTACCGCCCGTAATTTCATCCATATTGGAAATAGCTGGTTCGGAGTACGGCGTACCGACGACGATCATACCCTGATGGAACAGCGTCACGTGGAAACTTGTGATCGTGGTTTCCTGACCGCCATGTTGGGTACCGGTACTCGTAAAGACGCTTCCTATCTTGCCGATCAAGGCGCCGCGCACCCATAGGCTGCCGGTCTGATCGAGAAAGTTCCGCATCTGCGAAGTCATATTTCCGAACCGGGTCGGTGTCCCGAAAATGATCGCATCCGCTTGAGGTAGCTGATCGACCGTAGCGATCGGGACATCCGCAAAGGCGGCGCGGGCCGCTTTTGCCCCACTCTTTTGAAGAATTTCGTCGGGTACCAGTTCTCGAACCTGATAGAGGCCGACCTCTGTGTCGGGAATCGCACGCGCGCCTTCCGCAACCGCTTGAGCCATTTTCCAGACGTGTCCAAACATGCTGTAGAAAATCACTTGAACGTTGACTGGCATGATAAAATTCCCAAACTCTGACTGGACCTAGAGACTAGATTCAACTGAGTATAGTTGAATAAAAAAGGGCCGGAGATTTCCCGGCCCTATTTCACCTCTGCGAGTTTGAGATCAAGCGGTGCGGCGCATCAATTCGAGAATATCGTAGCCGGTGATCGCCCGGCTCTTTTCGGACCACTCTTTCAGCTCGGTAGCATCAACCAGTTCGGCCTGAGCGCCTTTGGCCATGTCCATCAACGCGATTTTGATCGTGGCTTCGTCGATCATCTCACCGGTCTTGGGATCAGCCATCGAACCGCCGCCCTTCTCGTGATAGAGACGAATCACACGGCGCGCTTCTTCGACCTGATCAGGGCTCGGCGTGTAACACTCGTTACAGATGGCTGCCTGTTGCGGATGGATGACCCAAGTACCGTCCATGCCGAGGTTGGCCGCGCCAGTATTCTTTTCACGCAGACCGCGCTGAAGCTCGGCGACGCGTTCGGGCGAATCCTCTTTGCGCCATAACCGCAAGTAGACGTTGTCGACGGCGTGGAGACCGGCCGCTTTCGCAGCGACGACGACCGCCTGTTTGGAATAATGAAAATTCTGGTTCTGATTCTCGACGATCTCGCGGATCCCAAGATTGGCGGCGTAATCGGCGATACCGAAGACGAGGCCGGCCATGCGGGGCGAGGCGGTGGCGATTTCGTAGGCCTTGATCAAGGCGTGCGGAGTTTCGATCAGAGATTCGATTTGGATCTGGTATTTCCAGCCCGCGCGCTTTTCGAGGTCGTCGAGCAGCTTGCCAACCTCGCGAATCTCCTCGGGGCCGCGCGTCTTGGGCAAGATGATGCCGTGGAAGCGGTTCGGGGCACCGAGGACAATCGCCTCCATATCGCCCTTGAAGAACGGTGAATGGATGTTGTTGGGGCGGACGGTCACAACTTTTTTGCCGAAGTCGAGGGTGGTCAAAGCTTCGACCATCACCTTGCGGCTCTTTTCGCCTTTGAATTCGTAGGGGCAGGCGTCCTCAAAATCCGCCATCACATGGTCCACCGGCGATTTGACGGGATCGGCAGCATTTTGGTGCAGCTTGAGGTTGTGGCCGGGATAGGTCATCTCGGTGCGCGGGATGACGATACGGGTGCCGTTGTCGAGAATGAACATGAGCTGAAAAAATCTCCGATTACGAGCTAAATCGCGAACTTGGCGTTGGATTTGTCGCTCGGCCTAACTAAGTTTGACAGCCAGCATTGCCCCAAAGCCATTATAAGTTGCGTTGGTAGCAGGGATAGCGACGCCATTAGCGGGATTGTTATGGGATTGAGTACGATACGTCAACCTTCGTCGCATCCCGATTAGCGTAATAAAAGACAAACTTAGACAAAGGTAGTTGTCAAAGGTGTGGCGTCCAGATAGCTTTTTGCTGTTTCGCTACACCCGCCGGTTACGCTTGACTGGCGCCGGAGAAGAAAAAGCTAGCATGAAGGCGATAATGTTCGAGCGCAACGGCGGCTATGACGTCCTCAAATATGCAGACGTCGCTGAGCCCAAGGCCGGCCCCAACGACGTAGTGATCAAGGTGAAGGCGTCGGCCTGCAACTTTAATGATATTTGGGCACGCCGTGGCTTACCGGGGATGAAAATCATCTTGCCGCATATTTCAGGATCGGATGCGGCTGGAGTGGTGGTAGAAACCGGTAGCGAAGTCAAACACGTCAAAGTCGGCGACGAAGTGGTGGTCCATTGCGGAATTTCGTGCCGCGAATGCTACTACTGCACGCGGGGCGAGGAATATTTCTGCTCGGACTTCAAAATTTGGGGTTTCCAGACTGGGCCATTCGACGGGGCACATGGAGAATACTGCAAGGTACCGGCGGTCAACACGCTGCCCAAGCCGCCTAATCTAAGGTTCGAGGAAGCGGCGACGATGCCGCTCGTGCTGGTCACGGTGTGGCGGATGCTGGTCTCGCGCGCGCATATCCAGGCGGGGGATTTCGTCCTCGTATGGGGGGCAGCGGGCGGACTGGGCGTGATGGCGATCCAGATCGCGAAACTTTACAACGCACGGGCGATCGCGGTGGCCTCGAGCGCAGACAAACTCGAACTGTGCGGCCGGTTGGGGGCGGAATTCCTACTCGATCGCAAGAAGCACGACATTTTCCAGGAAGTGCGCAAGATAACCGGCAGCCGCCGTGCGGATATCGTGTTCGAGCATACTGGCGCCGATACGTGGCCGATTTCGATGCAATGCCTGAAATGGGGCGGCACGCTGGTCACTTGCGGCGCAACGTCCGGCTTCGACGCCCATCTGGATATCCGGCTGCTATGGAACAAGCAGCAGAACTATCTGGGATCTCATCTCGGGAACAAAGGCGAGTTGATTGAGGCGATGCGCTTCGTCGCCAGCGGCGATATCAAGCCGGTGGTCGGCAAGGTCCTGCCGTTAAAAGAACTGGCGACGGCACAGGACCTGATGGAGACGAATACGATCGCGGGCAAGATCGCGATCGTGCCGCCGGGCGCCTAGCCCAACGATTCGTCAAGCAAAAGCCGCATCGTTTAGCCGTCGCAAAAGAGGCTGAGTGCAGCAGCATCGAGCCTGTGTGCAGCGTTCCCACCGCATAGCACTGTCACTGCTACCAGCGATCTAACAGTCGGTTAACGCCAGAAGCCTTGGGGTGTACCCACAAGGCTCTACGTTATATTCGATGTATTCGATTGATGTATACGTTTGCATCATTCGCATAGTTTCGTGTAATCAATCCTAGCGGTCGAATCATACTGTCAGTGGAATTTTTCTACTGAACACTTCATCAAGGTTATCGGCGTCTAGCGATCGCAGCCCATTGTAGCGGCTTTACCGATCACGCAACTTGCGCGGCGCCTCGGCGGACCGATTCTCCAAACTCTGGAGTCGGTGCGAGCCGAGCTGAAACGAAACGCTTAAGCACGTCGGATAAGTGAGGTAACGATAATGGCCAACCCAGCCGAACCAGGCTATCCACCCGGTCCGCACGTTCCTTGGGCTCCGCGAGGCGACCTGGACCCGATGAAATACGAGGCTTGGAAGGCCAGTATCGCACAAGACTATTACAACCATTATTTCTACCAAGGCGTGATACCATTGGCGGTGAATCCGCCCGATGACCGAGATGACGGAGGAATTTATAGTTACAGCGTCCGGCGGAACGCCAACGTCGATTTCGCAAAGTTCCTTGCCGACTTTCTCCGCTGGAAGGGCGATCTGTTCGATGCATTTACTGACTTTTTCTTCCTCTTGCCGACTCCGCTCGGAGCCATCCAAGAGCTCTACAAAGACGACGCTCAGTTCGCTTTATTCTTCTTGAGTGGGCCTGATCCAACTACGTTGGAGCTCGTCACCGATGATAACCAGCTCCCTCCACCACTCTCTTTCAAGCAGCCCGGGGGACGGAAGGTGCAGACGCGCACAAGGGTTCCGCTGGACTTCGATAAGGCGCTCGCAGAGCACCGGATATTTCATGTCGATCTCAGTAAGTACTCCCATGTGGTAAGTCCACCGCGTTTTGCCTCCTGGCCGCATGCTGTCTTTATATCGGTTGAGGGCACTGATTCATTCGGCAGGAAGGAGAACAGGCTGCTGCCGATAGCGATCGCTGACAAAGCCAGTGGAACGTGTGCGTTCCCCAACAGCAGCGCAACCGAGTGGGAATTCGCCAAACGCGCGATGCTTACTGCGGCTGCAAATTATCATGAGCTTGGCACTCATCTAAGCCGCTGTCATATGACCATGGAGCGTTACGCTCTCGCGACGTATCGTAATCTGCCAGCGTGGCATCCGGTTGGACGGCTTCTTCGTCCGCATTTCAAGTTCATGGTCGCGACCAATAACGACGCCATCAAGAACTTGATAAACCCTGGCGGCCCAGTGGACTCAAACTTCGCAGCCGTGATCGATACGCTAGTAAAAGTAACCGTGGACGCGTTCAGCACGTGGGATCTCGGCACGCACGGCGGTCTTGAAGCGGATCTCGCGAGAAGAGGCTTGGCTGGCGATGATTGCAAGCTGCCCTTCTGGCCCTACAAAGAGTACGGGCTCAACGTCTACGGCGCGATACGGAACTTCGTAAGATCGTATCTGAGCTTGTGGTATCCGCCCGACGGGGCGATCTATAGGGATGATATTGCGCTTCAGACTTGGCGCCGCGCTCTGCGGGAGGAATATCGTGCGCCCTCCCTGATGGGGGACGACGCTTCGCTTGAAGACTTGGTGACTGCCTGTACTAACATTATCTGGACCAGCGGACCGCAGCATTCAGCGGTTAACTACACTCAGTACGATTTCCTAGGAGAAGCAAAAATTCTGCCGTTTTGCATCCAACTCGCTGGGCAAAAGCAGAAATTTGAGCCTACGCATCAGCAGATTGGAGACCAGGGGGCAGTGATCTCGCGGCTGTCGCTGTACCGGTGGGATCAACTTGGAAACTATTCGACCGAAGACTTCCTGACGGAGTACGGTGACCTCGGCGATCCCAACAAGCCGTGGAGGCTCGCCGTCGCAGGGTTTCAGAAGGAGCTCAAGGGGTTGCCGATCCCGGCTCCTGAAACGAGAAAGGGATTATGGGACTATACGTTCCTTTCGCCGCCGAACATCACGAACGGGATTAGCATCTAGCGGCTCGCACAGACGTAAAGGCTCTCACGACGGGGGCCTTTCTTTTGGTCACGTCGCGCAGTCATCTCACCTATCGGTTGTATTTGGCAAGGCCTAAGGGTCCACTCGGCCATGGCGTCAGGTGAGATCATTGCCGGCGCGTGACGGTCGGCGCGTTTTCAGGTTAGAATCGGCGCGCCGTTGCGCTGGGGAAGGCCGATTCGGATTCGGCGAGCGCATCCGGACGTTTTCGCGGAATGAGGGGACGATGGCTTCCGACTTGCTCAAAGGCCTGCGCATGCTCGATCTCGCGGATGAAAAAGGCGCGCTGTGTGGCAAGATCCTCGCCGACATGGGCGTCGAGGTAATCAAGGTCGAGCCAAGGGATGGTTGTCCGACGCGCCGGATTCCGCCCTTTCTTAATGACAATCCGGAGCTCGACCACGGCACCTATTTCCTGGCCTATGCAGCAGGCAAGAAGTCGGTGACGCTAAATCTCGAGGACGCAGATGGGCGCGAGTTGATGCTCGACTTGATCAAGCAAGCCGACTTCATGGTGGAGTCGTTCCCGCTGGGTCATCTCGACTCGCTCGGTCTTGGCTACGAGCAACTCGCCGAACTGAATCCGCGCCTGATCTACACAGCGATCACACCGTTTGGGGATACGGGTCCGGGGCGCGATTTCAAAGCCGCCGATATCGTCAGCTGGGCCTCGGGCGGTCCGATGTTTCTGATGGGCGAGCCAGGCCGTCCACCACTCGAAATGAGCCAGCCGCAAGCGGGACTGCATGCGGGCGGCGAGGCGGCGGTCGCGTCGATGATTGCCTATTATGCGCGCGGCAAGGACGGTCTTGGCCAGCGAATCGTGGTTGATATGCAGGCCTGCGCAGTCTGGACGATGATGAATGAGCAAGCGATGCCGCTGCTGCATGGCGATTACCTGCGGCGGAGCGGGATTTTCACGGGGGCGATCGGTGGACGGCGGAAAACGATCTTCAAGTGCAAAGACGGCCATATCAGTTTTTTATTGGCTGGTGGCGCTTATCTGCCTTCGACAAACGCAGTAATCGCGTGGATGAAGGAAGAAGGTGCGGCGCCGGAGTGGCTGGTGCGCGAAGGAGGCCTGAAGACATTGACCCCCAGCGGTTTCATGACCGCAAAGGCAAGCGACTTCGATGAGTTGGCGGCGGCCGAAGAAGCGGTCGAGCAATTCTTCATACCCAAGACCAAAAAGGAGATCTGGGAGAATATTCTCAAACGCCGATTGCTCGCTGCGCCGATCAACACGGTCGCCGATATCGCCGTGGATGCGCAATTGGAGGTGCGCGACTATTTCGTTGAAGTGGAGCATCGGGGGCTGGGTCGTACGCTGACGCTGCCCGGACCCTTCGCGAAGATGAGCGCGACGCCCGTCGGACCCGCCGGACCGGCGCCGCAACTGGGTGAGCATAATCGCGAAATCTACGGCGGCCTGCTCGGCCGCAGCGAAGAGGAACTGGCGCGGTTGCAGGCGGCGGGCGCGATCTGATTCGGCGCAAGCGAGGAGTACGGAGATAACCATCATGGCGTACGCGTTCGAGGGAGTTCACGTACTCGATTTCACCTGGTATGCGGTCGGGCCGGTGACGGTGAAATATCTGGCTGATAACGGTGCGGACGTGATTCGGGTCGAGTCGGCGGCGCGGCCGGATGGGCTGCGGCTCGCACCGCCATGGAAGGACGCGAAACCGGGAATCAACAACAGTCAGTTCTTTGCGAGCTACAATACGTCGAAACGCGGGATCGCGCTGGACATGTCCAAGCCGAAGGCTCGCGAGATCTTCATGCGGATGCTGCCGTGGGCCGACGTCGTGACCGAAAGTTTCACGCCCAAGACGCTGCGCAACTGGGGAATCGGTTATGAGCAACTGAGCGCGGTCAAGCCTGATCTGATCATGCTATCGACCTGCATGCTGGGCCAGACAGGCCCGAACCGCGACTATCCGGGCTTCGGAAACCTGATGGCTGCCCTGTCGGGCTTTTACTATGCCGCCGGCTACTCGCCGTCGGAGCCGTGCCCGCCATACGGAGCCTATACAGATTTTATCGCTCCGCGCTTCTCGGCTTGTGCGTTGATAGCCGCGCTCGATTATCGCCGCCGGACCGGCAAGGGCCAATACATCGACATGGCGCAGTATGAGGCGTCGTTGCACAACATGGCGCCTGCGATGGTGGATTATTTTGCGACGGGCCGCGTGCTGGGACCATCGGCGAACCGATCAGAATGCTACGCGCCGCATGGCGCTTATCAATGTGCCGATCTCGACGGGCATGAACGATGGATCGCAATCGCAGTCGCCAATGACGATGAATGGAAGGCGATGTTGAAAGTGCTTGGCCATCAGCCGGAACCGTCCTTGGCTTCGATGACGACACGAATGGAGCAGCGCGAGGCGGTCGATCGGCTGGTCGGGAGCCTCGTGCGCGAGCGCAATGCCGATGATCTGACTAACGAGTTGCAGGCAGCGGGGGTGGCGGCTTACCCGGTACAGAACTGTTTGGATATCCATCGCGATGAGAATCTCGAGGCGTTTGGCTTCTGGCATTGGCTTGACCATCAGACGATGGGACCGTCACCGTACGAAGGCCTAGAGCATCGGCTGAGCCGCACACCGGGAGATTTGCGGAGTCCCGCGCCCGCGCTGGGCCAGCATAGCGATGAAGTCTTCAAGGAAATCCTTGGGATGAGCGAGGGAGAAATCGAGGACCTCAAGCGCGAGAAGGTAATCTACTAGCCTTCTGTTAGAATTTGTTGGCCGGCGCCTGATAGGACCGCGCTGTGCTACGGCCGATTGCGTTACGAACTTCAGATTGCCCTGCGTTACCTGCGCGCGCGACGGCGCGACGCATTCATATCGATTACGACCTTGTTCACGGCCATTGGCGTGATGATCGGCGTGGCGGCGCTGGTGATGGTGCTGGCGGTGATGAGCGGCTTCGAGCAGAGCTTGCGCCAGCGTATTTTGACCCTCACTCCACAAGTTGAAGTGCTCGGCTTCGGCGGATCGATCATCGGCTATCCGGAGATGGAGAAGCGTATCGACGGGTTGTCTGCGGTGGGAGGTTCCGACCCGTTCGTGGTTGGGCAGGCGATGATGAGTTCGGCGCACGGGCTGAGTGGCGTGCTGGTGCGCGGAATTGATCCAAAGAACGCAGCAATCCTGACCCAACTATTGCAGTATATCCAGCAGGGATCGATTACGAGTTTGGCCGCCGGCCCGACTACACCGATCGAG
>DATKPK010000076.1:0-4871 GCA_035524095.1 Binataceae bacterium (SeqCode)
GAAAATAAATCGTGGCGCGGCTGTGGCAAGATGTTTGAACGAATGTTCAGATATATTCTATGGTCAGCAGCACTAGCGCGAGCCGAATCCAGACTGGAGACCACAAAACCGCGAATAGAATGCTTTCACCGCACGCGTGGGCGTCGTAAAATGCGCGGCAGTTGACTATGGAGCGCATGCCGGAAACGCTCGATTGGCTATATTCGCTGGAGGCTCGAGGCGAGATTTACAAGCTCGAGCGGATGGACCATGCACTGCGGCTGATCGGCGACCCTCATAAGAAGATTCGCGCGGTGCATATTGCCGGGACCAAGGGCAAAGGCTCGGTCGCGGCAATGATCGATGCGTGCTTGCGGGCGGCGGGCCATAGATGCGGGCTGTATACGAAGCCTCATCTGGTGCATCTAACGGAGCGGACCCGAATCAACGGCGGTGGGATGCCCGCGGCGCAAATGCTGGACTATATCGACCGGCTGCGCGCGATTTATGAGCGGGCCGGGCTCGCACTGACGTTCTTCGAATTCACGGTCGCGCTGATGTTTCTTTACTTCGCCGAGGCCGGGGTGGATATCAGCGTAATCGAGACCGGGCTGGGCGGGCGGCTCGATTCGACCAATGTGGTGACGCCGCTGGTCAGCGTGATAACGCCGATCGGCTTCGACCATATGGATCGTCTGGGTTACACGATCACGGCGATCGCGGGCGAGAAAGGCGGGATTATCAAAAGCGAGGTGCCAGTGGTGATCGGTGCGCGCGATCCCGAGGCACGGCTGGTGCTGACGTCGATCGCGAGCCAGCGGCAGAGCCCGGCGTTCATGATGGATCGCGAGTTTTCGTATCGCTCGCATGCCCCGGCGCACAGGATTGATTATCACGGCTTGGGGCTTGAGCTGAGGAATGTCGAATTGGGGCTGGCCGGTCCATTTCAGCATGAGAATGCCGCGATTGCGCTTGCGGCGCTCGAAGCGCTGCGCGCGCAAGGCTGGACGATTGGCGAGGGGGCGATCCGGACGGGGCTGGCGGAAGTGGAGTGGCCAGGGCGCTTCGATATCGTTTCGCGGCGGCCACTTACGGTGCTGGATTGCGCGCACAATGAATTGGCGATAGAAGCTTTGCTGGAAACCGTGACGGTTGAACTCGGGGAAGAAGTCCGGCCCCATCTGCTGTTTGGCTGTCTCGAAGATAAGCAATGGGAGCGGATGGCGCGGATGCTGGGGCCGCGGATGAGTTCAGTTACGCTGACACGGGCGCAGCCGAAAAGGCCGCTTGACCCGGCGTTGCTCGAACCGATCTTCGGAAATTACGCGCCGACAACTGTGGTGCGCGAACCGACTGAGGCGATCGCGCAGGTAATGGCTCGGGCGAAGGAAAACGAGGTGGTGCTGGTGACCGGTTCAGTCTACCTCGTGGGGGAGATTTATCCGTGGTTTTTGGCGCGTCAAGGGCGGCAGGGGCTCTTTCCTGAGACGGCTCGCTAAATTGATTGGCGGCGCGTCACGCAATGTGATGGCGCCAATGCTCGCGGCGGGTGTAACAGCGATCGCGTCGCTGATCGCGCCCGCGCTGGCGTGCGCGCAGATGGGCGAGGGGTTCGCCCAAGCCTTCCAGGGCAGCCATCATGGCGTGGTCGACGTGACCGCGCGCAAGTTCGTCTACGATTCCAAGACCGATACTTTCGTGGCGATTGGCGATGCGGTCGTGACGCAGAATCGCACGGTCTTGACCGCCGATCAGGTGACGATGCAGCAGAAGACGCGGATGATGGACGCGGTTGGCAACGTTCATCTGGTGGATCCGCTGGGCAACATTACGGCCAAGACCGGCAAGATCAATCTCGATGATGAGACTGCGGACCTGACTGACGCGACGATCACCGACCATTACGGAACCTATCGGCTCGAAGGGACGCGGGTCATCAAGAAGAGCGGCCAGCGCTATCACATCTTGGACGGCTTCTTTACGACTTGCGGATGCGACCCCGGCACACCTGACTGGAGTATCACGTCGGACGAGATGGACGTCCATCTCGGCGATGAGGCAACGGCCAAGGATCCGAAGTTCGACATACTCGGCTATCCAATTATGGGACTGCCGTTCGGCACGTTCCCGATAGACACTGACCGCCATTCGGGTCTGCTGGCCCCGCGCCTCGGCGAATCGGGCCTGCGGGGCGCCCAGATTGTGCAGCCGTATTACTACGCCATCAACAAGAGTTCGGACGCGACGGTGGCCTTGGATGTCGAAACCTCGCAGCGAGTCGGACTGCTGGGTGAGTATCGGCTGATTAATGGCGACGACGATTTCCTGTCGGTCGACGGCGCCTTTTACAACGAAAGCCTTCGTAGCGAAGCGAATCGCCAGGACGACATAATCGACAACCAAATCGCCGACGATCACATCCCGCTGAATCGCTATGACGTTATCGGGATGATGCGGCAGCATCTGACAGACGATTGGGTGCTCTACGGTAACGGGCTGACGGTCAGTGACAGCCTGGAACTGCGCGAGATGAACGTGTGGACGCTCTCGCGCACGGTCGGTCCGGGGGCGCAGTATCCGTACAATTTCGTGAGCATGCGCGATGCGCTGGGAGTTCTTGGCACGATGTATAGCTACGACAATGGCTATGCTGACGTGCACGCCGATTGGAATCAGGACTTGATTCAACCGCAGGAATTCGCCCTGCAGAGTTTGCCAACCGCGCTATTGAGCGGGCGGCAAGAATTGCTCGGCGGCCTGATGTACAGCGACTACGATTTCAGCGCGACGAATTTCTGGCGGGCAGAAGGACAGAGCGGAACCAGGATAGATCTGTTTCCGCGGGTGACGCTGCCGTGGCGCTTAGGAGACTATTTGTACGGATATGGAACGCTGGCGGCGCGCGAGACAGTTTACGACACGTCCGGCCACGTTCTCGATATCATCCCGGTGGGACAGCAAGGGCTGCAATACAATAACGGGGTGAAGCTGGGGCCGCTGGGGCCGGGTGGCCTCGATAGCCGCGAGATGCTCTATGGCAGCGCCGGGGTCGCGAGCGAGATCGAGCGAGTTTACGACCTGAATTGGAAATATATCGAGAAGATCAAGCATACGTTCGAGCCGTTCGTGAACTACAGCTACATTCCGTCATACGGGCAGAACGATCTGCCACTTTACGACGAGACTGATCGAATTGAGCCACGCAACATGTTCACGTACGGCTTCACAACGCGGATTTTGGCGAAGCTGCCAGCGTTGCTGCGCCCAAGTGACAACGGTGATTACGTGCCGGACGTCCAGCAGGACTCGACTATCAGTCCGTTCCGAGCGCAGAACTACGGAGCTGGCGCAACTACGGAATTGTTCCGCTTCACAATGGAACAGGTTTACGATCTAACGCACAACGTCGCGGTGGGGGGATCGCACTTTTCGGCGGTCGACTTGACTGGCCAGGTGTTTCCGACGCGGGTAATCTCCTTCGGCAGCCAGTTCGGCTATTACCCGCAAAATAACCAGATCAGTTATGCGAACGCTTATGTGAACTTTCAGCCGTGGTGGACGAACAACAGGCCGCGAGTCTATACCGGCAACGCGGAAGAAGGTTCATTCATGCAGCTGAGCTACAACTATGTAGCGCCGGGTCCAAACGCAATACCGGGAATCAACTCCAACTATAGCCAGTTTCTGGTATTGCGTAGTTATTACGATCTGTTCAGCCGGTTGGGGGTTTACTTCGCGCCGTCGTACGACTTCGTCGACAAAGAATTCCTCTCGACCGAGTATGGCGTGCGGCTCAAGTCGCCGTGTGATTGCTGGTCGTTCGATATGGGTATCACCAAAACAAATAATCCAAGCGAGACCAGCTTCCAATTCCAGTTAACGCTGGGCGGGCTAGGATCGATTGGCGAGAGCCCGTTCGGACGGAATCCATTCCAGCAGCGGACGTCATTGATGCCGAATTACGGCGCGGAGCCGGTGACACCGTAGCTTTTGCTTTACGGCGAATGCCCCAGTCGCTTCGCTCAACAACCCGCTTTTGTTCGAGGTGAGTGAGCTTGCCGCCGGTCTATCGGCGGCGGTATAGAGCTTAGGCGCGGCCGCGAGGCGGCAGTGCAAATCAACCGGCGAGATACGAAGCCATGGCAGATAGTGAACAAGAGAAGACGGGCCCTTCGGCGACGATCGAAATCGAGGGGCTGCAGCGCTTTATTCGTGATCGCAAGCTGGGTGACGCGGACAATCTGCGGACCGAAAATATCTCGTTCGGCCATTCCAATGAAGTTCACCTGATTCATTTTGATGGTCATGAATGGACGTTGCGGCGGCCGCCGCGCGGACCGTTGCTGCCGACGGCGCACGACGTGTTGCGCGAATATCGGATCCTGAACGCCTTGCAAAAGACTGCTGTGCCGCTGCCGCGGGTTTATGCCGCGTGCGAGGATGCGAGCTATATCGGCGCGCCTTTCTACCTGATGGAGTATATGCGAGGGCAGGTGATCAGGTCGGGCCTGATTATGACGGACGAAAAGAGCTTCGCCGACACGCCGTCCAAGCGGAAGGCGGTGAGCGAAGGGATGATCGATCTGCTGGTGACACTGCAGGCGGTCGATTGGCGTGCGGTGGGTCTCGAAGGGTTTGGCCGTCCCGATGGGTATATCGAGCGGCAATTGAAGCGTTGGTGTGATCAGCTAGCGCGCACTCTTCCGATGACGCGTCCGCTGCCGGTGATGGAAAAGATCGAACTCTGGCTCAAGTCGCATGTGCCGCAAACGCAGGCGGCGACAATCGTGCATGGCGACTACAAGCTCGACAACGTGATGTGGGACGTGAGCAAACCGGAACCGAAGGCGATGGCGCTCTTCGATTGGGAGATGTCCACGATCGGCGATCCG
>DATKPK010000077.1:0-11079 GCA_035524095.1 Binataceae bacterium (SeqCode)
CTCCAGTTTTCGTTAGCTAGCAGAATCGAAGCCAAAAATGAGCTAAATGGCAAGCGGCGGCGAGTTCTCTCTTGGTCGCGCACGCAAGCCTTTGCTCTCAGCCAGCCTAATCTTCTACATTAGCGGCAATTCAAAACGCGATTGCTCAGGAGAAACATTATGAAAGTTGGCATGACGCTTCAGCTGACCAGCTTCGGTAACAAGCCCGACAGCGAAACCTATCAAGACGAATTGTCGCTAGCGGATATGGCCGAAGGACTCGGCTTCGATTCGGTGTGGACGCTCGACCATCACTTCACCGGCTACGTGATGTCGCCCGACCCGACGCAGTTGCTTTCCTACGTTGCAGGACGCACCAAGCGGATTCAGCTCGGCACTGCGGTGATTGTGCTGCCGTGGCATGACCCCGTCGAGATTGCCGAGAAGATCGCATTGCTCGACGTCATCTCGGGCGGGCGCACAATTTTCGGCTTCGGCCGTGGCGCCGCGACGGTCGAGTACAACGGCTTCCGTATCCCAATGGAGGAAGCGCGCGATCGATTCGTGGAGAGCGCGATCATCATTCGCAAAGGCCTTACACAGGAAAGCTTTTCCTTCGACGGCAAGTACTACAAGATTCCGGAAATTCAGATTCGGCCCCGGCCGATCTCGCATCCTGAGGATCGTTTCTACGCTTCCACCGTCAGCCCTGAGTCGAGTGAGATCATGGCCAAGCTCGGGTTCGGCGTGTTGATTATCGCGCAGCGCAGTTGGGCCGATACGGCAGCGGACTACCAGCGCTATTGTGCGACGGCCGCTGCCAATGGCTTCCGTCCGCGCCCTCCGATCGGATTGCTGAATATTCTCGTGGCCGATGATCCACGTGAAGCCGCCGACCTTGGCAATGTTCACATGGAAGCGATGTGGGATTCAGTGGATCGCCATTACCACTTCTCGGACGGCCATCTTACTTCCGTCAAGGGCTATGAATATTACGCGAAGATGGCCAAGACCTACTCGAAGCTGAACGCGGACGCGGAAGCGAAGGTCAAGGCTGTCGAGTTCTACCGAAGCCTCCATGCCGAAGGCACGCCGGCGCAGGTGCTTGAAAAGCTGCGCTACGTCCATCAGACGGTGCCTCTTGAGCATGTGATCGGCACGTTCGCATTCGGTGGATTGCCCTACCCTAAGCTTGAGCGCAGCTTCAAATTGTTCGCTGAAAAAGTGTTGCCGGTGCTACATAATGACCCGGCTTTTCAGCTGCCCGCCGAGCATTCCCGAGAAGCTGCAATGAGCGCGAGTAAGTAACCGACGAGATATACGATCGGTAGCTGTTTAAACGGGGCGGCGATCACGTCTATCAGCGATCGCCGCCCCGAACGTTAATTTCAGCTCAGCCGAATTGACGCGCAAGAAACGGGCGAGACCTTAAGAGGTTGGCACTTTCACAACGCTTGGCACGTGGTTGCCCCGCCGCGACAATATCACTGCAATCGCAGCTAGTACGATCCCGGCCAGGAACAGGATCACTACAAGCCACAAATAAGTCTCGATTTCAGTGCCAATCAGCGCCGCCAGCACAAGAAGCGCACTGACCCATAGAAAGCTTGGCTCGAAATTAACTCCTGCCAGAAAACACGTGACCGCGAGAACCAGGACAGTAGTGAGTGCGACGGCGTCCGTCGACATCTGCCCGCGAGCATGCTGCATGAAGAGAATTTTCACCGCTATAACCGGTCCGATCCAATGCGGTATCTGGCGTAGTAGAATCGGCCCAAATGCTGGACTGCCCGGCCGCGAGCGGATCAATTCATAGACAATACTCAAGACCCCGAAGAGCGGAAACATCGCACACCAGTAATACAGAGCCTTTACGCTGGAATAATTCGATAGAAAAAGTCCGATCATGACCATCGCGCCGAGTATCCCAACGACGAGTAGGTGACGAACGAGCATCCCGCGCAGCCGGCTCGTCCAACTAGCAAACGCTTGCTGACTTGGTGCTACGGGCGGCGCGGTGGTCACAGCAGATGCTTCTGCTACGGTTTCAGAAACGCTGGATTCGTTCGGGCTCACGATGGGATTAGTAAACATTCTCCTTGCAGATTTTTTAATGGCAGCGCGCCGAGATGAACGAGCGCGCGCGATAAGCCCAACTATACGCTAATTTGCAAGCGGCATTCACTTTACTGCCAGGCGTTGGCGCCACTATCTAAAGTAGCGCGATAAAGTCTTTCACGAGTGTGATCGCCAGGCTTAAGTTGTCCGCTTCATTTCGGCCGCTGCTGGCCCGCGGCCTGAACGAATGATCACCGTCCTCGATCCATTCGACACGAATCTTCGGCGACAGCCGATAGCGTTTCACATCGCCCGGCGATCCGAACGGGTCGCGCGTTCCCTGCAAAATCAAAGCGGGCGTGTGCAGAAACTCCAGATGCTTGGTGCGGTTCCCCGTCGGTTTCCCCGGCGGATGGAACGGATAACCGAGGCATACAAGGCCCCGAACTTCGGCCTCATCCGCAACTATGCTGGCGATTCGTCCGCCGAGTGATTTGCCACCGATTACCAATCCTGTACTGCCGCCGAGTTCCGCGATCGTATCACGCCACGCCTGCAACAGGATCCGTTCCTGGTCTGGCGCTCCGCCTTTCCCATTCGCGCGCCGCCGCTCCATATAGGGAAACTCGAAGCGCACCACTTTGACGCCGTTGACTGCGACGCCTTGGGCGATCGCCGTCATGAAAGGCGAATCCATCGCCACACCTGCACCATGCGCGAGTACGAGCGTGATTTTCGCCTTTGCTGGCCCGTCGGTTAGGAAATTCGGCATCGTGGCGACGACTCAAATGTTAGTAATAACCGCGATAGCCATAGTCGTTACCATAATAGCCATTACGATAGTCACGTTCCTGTACTTGATTACCGACCAGATAGCCGGCTAGTCCGCCACCTAGACCGCCGATTACAGCGCCAGTACCCGGAGCGCCGACGGCTGAGCCGATTAGTGCACCGCCGCCGGCACCAAGTGCGGCGCCGCCAACAGTACCAGTCTCACGCGGCGTGAAGCCGCCCGCATAACATCCCATCAATGTTGCGATCACAAAGGCGCATATAAGTGCGAGAAGCATCGATTTAAGCTTCCGGACTATATATAGTATTTGCATAGCACTCTCCATACCATCAATAGATGATACGAAGAGGACCGAGATGTGGTTGCAGACGGCTTTGACGAGTTAATTATCCTTGCCATTAGCCCCTTTCTGACTAGCCTGAGTCGCCCGAACCTCAGCTTCCAGCGCCCGCAGCACTTCCGGCTGAATATTGTCCGAGCCTCGCTCGGCAATGTGCTGCGCGATGCGCGAGCCGATCGCGACTTTCTGCTGGCCAACCAACTCGGCATAGTTGACACGCGCATGTTCGAGCGACTCTACGCGGTTCCCGTTTGAGCCCTGAAAATGCGGCATCACGTAGCGGGCGATCATGTCGTACGAGTTCTGCGTCGCCTCCCAATTCGCCCAGTTATGGGCGAGCAGCAAAAAGCATCCGAAGCCGCCGGATTGCTGACGCAACCGTTCCAGCTGCGCGATGCAGTCATCGGGCGTGCCGATTGCTGCCATCCCGCTTGCGATGATTGCGTCGATCGGGTCGTCGCCACCGACCGGCGCGAGCGCCAGCGCCGCGACTTCACGGAAATAGAAGAGCCATTTTTCGAGGCCGAAACGGACATCTTCACGCGCCTTCTCGCGGGTCGCGGCGACGTGAATCGGTCCCACCAGGCGCCACTTGTTGCGATCAACGGCGGTACCGCTCGCCCGCGCCATCTCCTCGCAAATCGCCCAGTTTGAGGCGAGCGCATTGAAGCCACCTGCCGTTGTCGCCCCAATCGAAAGCAGGCCCACGCCATGCTTTCCGGCTGCGCGCGCTCCGGTTGGCGATATCTGGCTTGCCACCGCCATCTCGACGGCTGGGCGCGTATACGGCGGCAGATGCAACCGCGCGTTGTTAAGAGTGAACCATTCGGTCTTGGCACTGACCGTCTCGCCGTGGAGCAACGGAACCAGCACGTCGAGCGCCTCGTCCATGCGGTCGCGCTGGCTCGCGATGCCGATTCCCATCATCGTGGCGTCCGAGGGCAATGCGCCAGGACCAACCCCGAACATCACGCGCCCACGGGTGATGTGATCGAGTTGGTTGATACGCTCCGCCAGCATCAGCGGATGATGATAGGGCAGCGACGCCACGCCGGTGCCGAGCCGGATATGCCGCGTACGCTCAGCGGCCGTAGCGATAAACAACTCCGGGCTTGCGATTATTTCGTAGCCGGCCGAATGATGCTCCCCGACCCACAACTCATCGTAACCGAGTTTGTCCATGTGCTGCGCAAGGTCAAGATCGCGTTCGAGCGCCAGCGTCGGGTTTTCGTCGAGCGGATGAAACGGCGCCATAAACGCGCCAAACCGGAGCTTGGGTTCTGCCATAGATCTTCTCCTGCACCACTTATCCCACGAAAGGAAATCACTTCCTACCTCAAAATCTCAGGCCAACAGTTGCAACGTCACCTGGGTTCGGCAAAAACTGTCTCAGCTTAGTGTTGAAACATAGTTCGAGCTGAGGCATTGAGTCTGCGATGAACGGCGTACACGATCTGGGCGGGATGGATGGCTTCGGGGCAGTGCGACCGGAAACCAATGAGCCAGTCTTTCATGAGACGTGGGAGGGCCGCGTATTCGCTCTCAATATGCTCGGCCCTGGGCGCACACCGATACCGGTCGACGCGCTGCGCCACCGTATCGAGCGACTGGACCCGCTGCGCTATCTAGGATCGAGCTATTACGAACGTTGGCTGGCGGCGATGACGCAGGCGATCATCGAGGCCGGAACCCTGACGTCCGACGAGATTGACGCACGCACGCGCGAACTCGAGGCAGTGCCTGATCAGCGAATGCCATACACGGAAAATCCGGCGCATGCGGAAGGGGTCGTCGGCGCTTTGCGTGCTGGAAGTCCTGTCACACGCAAAATTCGCAGGCCTGCGCATTTCGCGATCGGCGACCACGTGCTGACGCGCAATCTCAATCCGTTGGGACATACGCGGCTGCCTCGCTACGCACGGGGCAAGCGTGGTTTAATCGTGCTCCATCACGGCGCTCACGTCTTTCCTGATACCAATGCGCATGGGCTCGGCGAGCATCCACAGCATCTGTATACGGTGCGATTCGCGGCCCGCGAACTCTGGGGCAATGCCGCTGAGCCGAAGGCGACCGTACTAATCGATTTATGGGAGAGCTACCTGGATAGCGACCTTAGCAAGGCGGCGACGCGATCAATCAAAACCCAACCAGCAGCCAAGCCGCTTCCTAAAGGTCTGGCGAGGTCCGAAACCACCTCCAAGCCTGTCGCTAAGGTTAAGGCTGCACCGGTACGCGCGAAGCGGTGTTCGACCAAGGCATCACCTCCCGCCGGGAGGCCGAAGAAACGCAGATGAGCGATCACGAATCCGACAAGAGCCACCACCATCCGCAGCCGCCGTCGCCCGCCGCATTGCGCGCCAAGGCAATAGAATCGCTGTTGGTCGAGAAGGGTTTGATCACAACCGATGTGATCGATCGTGTCGTTGCGATGTACGAGAGGGAAGTCGGCCCGCTCAACGGCGCCAAGGTCGTCGCGCGCGCCTGGACCGATCCGGCCTACAAGCGGCGGCTACTCAAGGATGCGACGGCCGCGATCGCCGAATTGGGCTTCGGCGGCCTTCAGGGCGAGCACATGGTGGTCCTTGAGAACACGCCGACGGTGCACAACGTCATCTGTTGCACGCTATGCTCATGCTATCCTTGGCCAGTTCTTGGACTCCCGCCCGCCTGGTACAAATCACTGCCGTATCGTTCGCGAATCGTGCGTGAGCCGCGTGCGGTTCTGCACGAGTTCGGGCTTGATCTGTCCCCAACCGTTGAGGTCCGTGTGTGGGACAGCAGCGCCGAGATACGTTACATGGTCCTGCCCGAACGTCCAGCCAATACCGCGGAATTAAGCGAAACTGAACTCGCCGCCCTGATCACGCGCGACGCTCTGATTGGTGTCGCGAGGCTTGCGAACGGGCGCGCATCCGAGCCGCAATCATGAGCACTGTGGCGCAGCTCATTGCGGCTGACCTTGACAGCCCGGCGGCGATTCCAAGACGCAATGGCGAGCCGGTCTTCAACGAGCCATGGGAAAGCCGCGCCTTCGGGATCGCAGTCGCGCTATGCGAACGCGGCCTCCTTAAATGGGACGAATTCCGTGAGCGATTGATTGCCGAGATTACCGCAGAAGATGCACGCGGGTCGCATTCCTCCTATTACGGTCTCTTCCTGACCGCGCTCGAAAGTCTTCTCGCCATGAAGAGCATTTGCCTCGCTGACGAAATCGAACGTCAAGTCGAGATTGCCGCTCATGCTGACAATGACGACTGACCTCCGCCCTCAACTCGGAGGCATCCGCCAACCTACGCTCTTGTAATGTTCCCCTGATTTGGTAGACGGTCTTAGCAGGAGCCGTCACCGATGCCGGTTGACCACAGCGGAATTAATCATCGCGCCGTCGAGCGCTTTCTTTTCCACGAGGCGCGCCTGATGGATGCCCATCGCTACGACGAATGGCATGCGCTATGGGATGAAGACGCGACCTACTGGGTGCCCGCCAACGATGATGATATTGATCCTGCCCGCAATGTTTCGGTGATCTACGACCGCCGTGGCCAGTTGCGTAATCGAATTCAGCGGCTGCGCGAAACTCTATGGCTCAAGGAATCTGCGCCCCGACTCAAACGCCTAGTCTCTAACATCGAGGCCGAAGCAGAAGAGGATAATATGATCGGCGTGAGGTCGAATTTTATCCTCACCGAACTGCACCATCATCGCCAGCTTCTATGGGCCGGCAGTACGATCCATAAACTGATTCCGGATGACCGCAGCTTCAAGATAAGATTCAAGAAGGTTCTGCTACTCAATAACGACGAGCCTCTACCTAATATGCTTTTCCTGATCTGATGCGCGATTGCCATGAACGACCATACCCAACCGATCGTGCTGACGAGCGAATTCGCTACAGTCGCGATTAGCCGCGACAATAGCGGCAACGGCCCGCGGCTGCTTATCCGCGACTTGCGCAGCGGGCGCGTCGCGCTACTCGATCCGCTCGAACTCGCCGCCCTGACCTGGATCCGGCACGAGGAACTGGCGCCCTTCCTCGATCCGTCACGCTTCACCGGTCCTGGTAGCGCGAATGGTAGTGGATAGATAGTGGACAGATAAACGTGCGCTCCGAACTAACGTAATCTGGCTACCGCCTTGGAGGATCGTCTCATGGCTACGATGTTAAACTCCTCGAATTCGGCGATTGACTACGACCACCTAGTCCTCCCTGACCGTATCAGCGGCAGACTCTATTGCGATCCAGCGATCTTCCGTGAGGAGTTCAACCGCATCTGGCATCGCGAATGGATTTACGTCGCTCATGAAAGCGAAGTCCCCGAGCCCGGCGACTACGTCACCCGTCAAGTTGGCCTCCAGCCCGTAATCGTCTCGCGCGACGAGGACGGTGCCGTCCATCTGGTACTGAACCGCTGCACCCATCGCGGTAACACCGTATGCCAAGGCGAACGCGGCAACGCCCACGCCTTCCGCTGCGCTTATCACGGATGGACCTTCAACAATCGTGGAGATCTGGTCGGCGTGCCTTACTCGGCCGGTTATGGCAAATCGTTCAAGCGCGAGGATTATCCGCTGGCGCAGGTTCCGCGTTACGCGAGTTATCGGGGCCTGATCTTCGCCAGCATGAGTCCCACCGGACCATCGCTGCTCGAGCGGCTCGGCAACGCACGCCGTCTTATCGACCAGTTTATGGACCTTTCACCCGAGGGCGAGATTGTCGTCCGCTCCGGCGTCCTGCGCCATGAGTTCCGTGGCAACTGGAAGATGGCGATCGAAAATTCAGTCGATGGCTACCATCCGAACATCCTCCATCATGCCGCGATGGTGATGGCCACTAAGGGCAAGGCCGATATCGATACACTGTTTGGCGAGCGCAGCGACGCCCGCGCCCGTGATCTTGGCAACGGTGCCGCGCAGCTCGATCTCACACCGATTCAGACCAAAAACGGTGGCCGCGTTGTGCCTCCGGGATGGAGTGCGCAGGCCTTCGAGGAATACCGGGCCGCTCTCACCACGCGTCATGGTGCGGAGCGCGCCGACAGGATTATCGCCGAAGGACCGCCGCATTTCTGCATCTTTCCTAATCTGATCTTCATTCTAAATCAGATGCGCGTGATTCAGCCGGTGAGCGTCGATCACACCGTGGTAAGTTATTATCCGACGCTGCTCAGAGGCGTGCCCGACGAGATGAACAGCCGCCGTTTGAGTGAGACCTATTTGATTCATGGGCCGGCCGGGCGTGTTGCACCCGACGATATCGAGGCCTACGAGCGCAATCAGGCGGGCTTCCAGGCCCAAGTTAACGAATGGCTGGTTTTGCGCCGTGGGCTGGATCGCGAAGAGCGTGAGGATAACGGGCAAATCGCTGGCCACGAGACCGATGAGACTACCCAGCGCGCCCTCTGGCGCCATTACCGCATGCTCATGACGCAATAATCGCTTCGTCATAAATTTCAAGACTTGCCGCGGCCCGCATGGACCTCCTCTCACGCGGAGCAGATGGAGGATCCGGGCCCAACGCAGGCTATTGTCGGGTCCAAGGGAATAGGCCTAAGCTGGCATCCGATAAATTGAAAGGTGCCGGTTTCGCTTCCCACCGGCCGAAGGAGTCCTCATGAAATTCGGCATCTTCATGGCCCCGTTCCATCGCGTTGGCGAGAATCCTGCGCTGGCTTTCGAACGCGACATGCAGCTAATCGAATGGCTCGACGAGCTAGGTTACGACGAGGCATTCATCGGTGAGCATCATTCGGCAGGATGGGAAATCATCCCGTCGCCGGAAATCTTCATGGCAGTCGCTGCAACGCGCACCAAGCGCATCATGCTGGGGTCGGGCGTGGTCAGCGTGCCGTATCATCACCCATTCAATATCGCCAACCGTTTCGCTCTGCTCGATCAATTGACGCGCGGGCGCGTCATTCTTGGCTGCGGCCCGGGCGCGCTACCCAGCGACGCCTACATGCTCGGGATCGAACCGGTCACCCAGCGCGACGCCATGGTCGAGGGCTTGCAAGCCGTAATGCGGTTGTTCCACGAAGACGGCGGCATTACCATTGATGGCTCGTTTTTCAAGATGCGCGACGCTCATTTACAGGTGAAGCCTTATCAGCAGCCGATGCCCATCTTCGTGGCGAACTCAATCTCGCCTTCAGGAATGGTCGCAGCCGGAAAACTCGGATGCGGCGTATTGTCCGTCGCAGCGTTCAGCAAGGGCGGTCTCGATAATCTGCCGAAGCGCTGGCAGATCGCCGAGGAAACCGCCGCCGAGAACGGCAAGACGGTTGACCGCAAGAATTGGCGGCTGGTCTTTCCTGTGCACATAGCTGAGTCCTCGAAGGAAGCGCTCGACGATATTCGCGAGGGTGGCAACGCCTGGATTCAGGAATACTTCATCAAGACGCTGGCGGCGAAAGTTCAGTTCGAAGAATACCCAAACCAGCCAACCGAAGAGATGACAATCGACCGCATGGTTGCGCGCGGCGGAGCACTGGTCGGCACGCCTGACGATGTTATCTCGCGCATCAGCGAGATCATCGAGGCCTCGGGGGGTGGCTTCGGCGGTCTGCTAATGCTCGCGCACGAATGGGCGTCGCGCGAAAAAACATTGCATTCCTATGACTTACTAGCGCGCTACGTTATGCCGAAATTTCAGGGCACCGTAGCGCCTATCGCCTATTCGCAGAACTGGACCTCGGAGCGTAAGGAAGCCCTGTTCCAGTCCTCTGTGCAGGCGATTCTCAAGTCGATGCACGAATACAAGGAGCATCGGCAGGCCGCTGGCAAAAAGCCCTCCGACCTCGCCAGCCAGCCCATCGATAGGATTCGCCCTTGAACCGCCAGTAACTATTGGACAAATAGAGGCGCGGCGTCTGCACGGGACCCCGCGCCTTTCTTTTTGTGATAGGTCGATTCCGCTGCTGTAGCTGGTTCCGCGAGAGCGCGCGCGATCGCCGCGGAATCTGCGTGCGGACCGTTCAGATAAATTAGTTGCCCGTCGGCCGGATCACGTTCGCGCAACCATCGCGCGACGATCGTCATCGCTTCGAGTTCGGGGCGCGCCACTGGACGCAGGCGGTAGCGCTCGAAGTTATTAGTGACAAACTCCGTAATTTTCTCGGCATCTTCTTGAATCACGGTTTCATCCAGCCCTTCACATCGATGTGTCAGCGCCAGCCGCCCGCCCAAAACCACATAGACGATGCGCCTAGCGTCCGATGTTTCCGTTATGATCCGCTCACCTTGCGTTTCTCGCTCAGGCGGAGGCGTGCACGGTCTAATCACGATCACGAGATTGTTTTCGATAATTGCGCGGCTCAGCCGGCTCGCTCGATCGCCAAATGCCGACAATGCGCGCAGCTCCCGCTGATGGCGATTGGCTTCCTCGAATCGCATCGCCGTGGCCGCCTGGTCGCGGGCCTGCGCGAGTTCCCCCATCACCGCGCCGACCCGTCCGCGCATGAAGCTGATTGCTCGCCGGACGCGGTCGCGGTAACCATCCTCGCCGATCATTGCGTTGCATGGCGACGCGCAATGACCGATCTGGCCGTACATACATGGCGAAAAATCCGGGTCAGGCACGAGTCTGCCCGAACAGGTCCGCAGGCCCATTAGGCGAGAGAGGATGCGTACCGAGTAATCGAGATTGCGCCGTCCAATAAACGGTCCGAGATACATCACGCCAGTGCGCAGCCCAAGCTTCTGCGTAAGCTGGATTCGCGGGAACGGGTCGTTGAGGTTGAGCTTGACGAAATAGGCAGGCGCTGCCGACTTGAGCATTCGATTGTACGGCGGCTTCTCCTCGCGAATCATCTGCGCTTCCGTCAGACCCGCTTCAAGAGCTGATCCAGCGTGCATCGTGTCGATCGCATAAACATGGCTGATCAGCTCAGCGGTCTTGGCGCTAAGCCCGATA
>DATKPK010000078.1:0-13845 GCA_035524095.1 Binataceae bacterium (SeqCode)
GGTTTCGGAGGAAACAGTTTGTCCCACTTGCTAATTCTTTCCGTGCCCGGGCGTCCTTTTCCGGGCACTTTGCTTCCAAATCCAGTCGCGTTCCAATCCGGTTTGTAGTGAGTAATCAGGGCTAGCTCCGCCGCAAATACCCACCAATCGCTGTTGAATGTCAAAAACCTGCATGCCATCTCGTCGAGCGTGATGCCTGTGCGGCCACCGATCTTTTCCGCATGTTCATTTAGGCGGTCTCTCAAAGATCGCTTGCTCTTCGTAGTGCTGCGGGAGACCATTCCCAAGTAAACCAAATGGTCTTTATGGTAGAGTGCGTAAATCCCACTAGCAACCGGGCCGATATTCTTCTCGAGCGGGCAAAGCGGACTCCCCTCCAGCTTTTCGACCACTTGAGTGCGAATACCGCGGTCTAGATCGAACTCGAAATGATGCGGATCATCATTCTCTTCAGCCATTACACGCTGACAGTAGGAAAACCCTACCCAAAATTCAAATCAAGAAGACATGACAACGCGATGCCTTAGGAACGCAGCCTGACGTATGCTGAAAGAGTACCTTCAGAGCGTTTGTCGCCGTTCGCATCCTCAGCTAGATTCCCTGTCGCACGGAGGATTTCAACATGCAGGATTTGCTGCCGCTCGCGCAAAAACTCGGTGACCGTCTAAAGCAGCGCCGCGAAACTATCGTAATCGCCGAATCATCTACCGGAGGATTAATTTCCGCCGCTCTGCTCAGCGTCCCAGGCGCTTCAGCCTATTTCCTCGGCGGCGCGGTCGTTTACACGCTGAAAGCACGCGAATTACTCGCGAACATCCCCAACGAGGCTGTCAAAGGGATGCGTAGCGCGAGCGAACCCTACGCGGCTCTGCTCGCGCGTACTACTCGCGAGCGCTTCGGCGCTACCTGGGCTTTATCGGAAACCGGTGCAACGGGACCGACCGGCAATCGCTACGGCGACGCAGCTGGTCATACCTGTATCGCCCTCGCCGGCCCGCAGGAAAAAGTCGTTACCCTGGAAACCGGTAATGACAACCGCGTCGCCAACATGCGCGCGTTTGCGGCCACCGCCCTGAATCTTCTGGCCGAAGCCCTGGGCTGACGATAGTCAGTATAGCGATCGAATAGTCATTTAGTAATGATGGCGGAGCGAGTTGCTATACTCGCTCCAAATGCCAGATGTCGCGCGCGTATTCACTCACCGTGCGATCACTCGAGAATCGCCCCATCCGAGCAACGTTGAGGATTGCTTTCCGTGTCCATTCGTCCCGCCGCGTGTATTCTCGTGCGATCATCGCCTGCGTATCCGCATACGCACCGAAATCACCCGCCACGAAGTACGCGTCATGGCTCAGCAACATGTCGCGAATCCAGCTGAACAGCCCCGGTTCCTTGGGACAGAATCGGTTCGACGCCAGTTCATCAAGTACCCGCCTCAGCCGCAGATCCGAGCTGTAGCATTCATGCGGATTGTAGGTTCCGCGCAGCTTCATGTCCTCGATCTGTTCCGCCTTCAGCCCAAAGATAAATATATTTTCCTCGCCGACTGCGTCCTTGATTTCGATATTTGCTCCGTCCAGCGTGCCGATAATCAACGCACCATTCATCGCGAACTTCATATTCCCGGTGCCTGAAGCTTCCATTCCCGCCGTCGAGATCTGCTCCGACACGTCCGCCGCCGGAATGATCTTCTCCGCCAGCGACACCCGGTAATCCGGCATGAAGGCCACCTTGATCAAGCCTCGCGTGCGCTCGTCGTTATTGATCACTTCAGCCAGATTGCCGATCAGTTTGATAATCATCTTGGCCGCCCAATAACCGGGCGCAGCCTTCCCCGCCATTACATAGACGCGCGGAACTGGTGGCTCGACTCCATCTTCGATGACGCTCAAATACTCATGCACGATCCCGAGCGCCATTAGTAACTGCCGTTTGTATTCGTGAATTCGCTTCGCTTGCACATCAAAAATCGACGTCGGATCGATATCCACTCCGGCTATTCGATGCGCCTCAGTCGCCAGCCGCATCTTGTTATCCAGTTTGATCGCCTTGAACCGCCGCTGGAATTCCTTGTCGTCCGCGAAATGTTCCAGCCCAATTAGATGGTCGAGATTCGTCGTCCACTGTGGCCCGATCGTCTCATCGAGTAGCACGGCGAGCGCCGGATTCGCGGCCAATAGCCACCGCCGCTGCGTCACCCCATTTGTCTTATTGCTGAAGCGTTCCGGCCAGATTTCACAAAATTCTGGCATTAGCCGGGTCTTGACCAGTTCCGAATGAAGGGCCGAGACACCATTTACCGAATGGCTGCCGACCACCGCCAGATGCGCCATTCGTACTTGTGCGCCGCGCCCGTCATGCCCATCTTCGATTATAGAAATTCTCCGCACGGTTTCGCCGCTCATCGAGCGCGTCGCGCAGACGTCATTCATGAATCGGCGATCGATCTCCTGGATTATCTGGAGATGCCGTGGCACCACGCGATCAAGCAGGCTCACTGGCCATTGCTCTAGCGCTTCCGGCATCAGCGTATGATTCGTGTACGCTATCGTCTCACGCGTGATCTCCCACGCCTCGTCCCATTCCACCCCTTGCAGATCAACCAGTATCCGCATCAGCTCTGCCACCGCCAACGCCGGATGCGTATCGTTGAGCTGAATCGCAATCTTCGATGGAAAGTCGTGAAAGTCCTCGCCCCGCCGGACGAATTGGCGCATCACATCATTGAGTGCGCAGGCGACGAAGAAATATTCCTGCAACAGCCGTAGTTCGCGTCCTTGCTGCACCGCGTCCGACGGGTAGAGCACCTTCGATACCGTCTCTGACAGCATCTTCTGCTCGACCGCTTTGACGTAATCGCCACCGTTGAAAATCTCGATATCGAATTCGTGCGATGCCCCGGCTGCAAATAGCCGCACATAATTGACCGTTCGTCCGCCGTACCCGATTATCGGCAGGTCCGACGGCACACCGAGCAATTCTCTCCGCCCGACCCAAGCCGGCTTATACTCCCCGAAGCGGTCAACGCGATGCTCAATATGGCCGTACACCGGAACCCGCACCGATTCCTCAGGGCGCGCCACCAGCCACGGCGAAACCTCGCGCCGCCAGCTATCCGGCCGCTCGACCTGATAGCCGTCGCGAATCTCCTGCTTGAACAGCCCGAATTCGTAATTGATTCCGTAGCCGAAAGCCGGCATATCTAGCGTCGCCAGCGAATCCAGGAAGCATGCTGCCAATCGCCCGAGCCCGCCGTTCCCCAGCGCTGCGTCCGGCTCTTCATCGAACAAGGGCCCCAGGTCGATTCCGCTTTCGCTCAGCCAGTCACGGCACAGTTCGATGATGCCAAGGTTGAAAAGATTGTTCTCTAGCGAGCGCCCGATCAGGAACTCCAGCGATAGGTAGTAGAGCCGTTTCGCATTGCTCCGCTGGAACCGGCTCTGCGTCGCTATCATCCTCTCGATCAGCATGTCGCGCACGGCCATCGCGCACGCGCGGTACCAATCGTGCTTGCTCAACGACGCTCGCGGCTTCGCCAGCGTGAACCGCAGATGATGCTCAAGCAGAGTTACGAACAGCGCGCGATTACTCTCAGTGGTCGGTGGAATAGCCATTCTCGATCGTAGTTTCCAAGCAAGTCACGCAAGCGGCAATACGGTCAAACAATAAAAGAGTGGCAAAATCGAAGCCACCGCAATCAGCTAAAGCGCCTAGCTGAAGCCGTATAAGCATTGGCTTTTCGCCATTTGCGGCCTTGGCTCCTCGCCTCACTCTGCATAGCCCTCGTGCATCTGCCCAGTGTCACAGCATCACAGGCATTCGGCCTCTAAAGCCGACCCCATGACGACTGCTCATATATCCGACGATACGCGAGTAAAAAGAACGAGTCTTTTCCTACTATTGGGGAACTCTAGGCATCCGCAAAGATAGGCATCAGTCCGCTAGCGTATGCTGAATATCGTCGGCAACCTTAGCCGCCTGGATATTGAGGCCATGATAGCGCCTCACCTGGCGGCCATCCGGTCCGATCAGAAACAATTCAAACACGTGTGTCATCTCGTTATCGCCCGGCTGCTGGTTCACACCGTAGACTTCCAGCACCTGCTTTATCGCCGCCGGCTTGCCAGTCAGGAATACGAAGCCGCCATTGGCGACGTTTTCCTTCTTTGCGTAGGCCATGAGTTGTGCAGGACCGTCGTCGCCCGGGTCCGTTGAGATTGAAACCATCGTGACCTTGGTGCCATTCGCGCCCAGGTCATCGGCTACATCTTTCATCTTCGCCGTCATCAATTCGCACACGCCCTTGCACGACGTATGAATAAAGCTCACGAGCAACGGCTTGCCCTTGAGCGATTCGAGCGAAACTGTTTTGCCGTATTGATTGGTCAGAGTTATGTCAGGCAGATAGTCAGTCGCATCGGCGCTGGACATCTGCGTCGCCGCACGAACGACCGTCGGATAGTACGGCAATCCTATTCCGCCAATTACACTTACAACAGCCGCGACGCCCGCGATTCCTGCTCTCACCGTGATCGAGCGAACTGAGGTTGTATAACTCATTGCCGCATTCCTGGCGCCCACCCAGTTCCTATCTCATCAAGGCGCCGCGCTCGAAAGATGCTGGTTAAAGTCCTTAGGCCTTCTCCTGCTTCAGTAGGGCCTTATGAACATCGACATCAATTTTATAGAGCCGAGCCGCGTTGCCGCCGAGGATTTTCCGCTTCGCCTCGAGCGTCAGGCTCTTACCCGTCTCCTTCTGCAGATCATCGGGAATTTCGAACGCCATGAACTTCTCGATAATCCATTTGGGTTGCCAGATCGCATAATCACTGCCGTAAAGCAGCCGATCCTCGCCGAGCCAGAATAGCAACTCCGCCATGATATGCGCAAAATAGCGCGGACGCGCATTCACAAACGGCATAGCAACTGCTAATCCGCCATAAACATTCGGCTCCTGCGTCGCGATCCAGCAAAAGTCGTCGAGGCGCGGCAATCCCACGTGATCAACAATAAAGTTCAGCTCCGGAAAGCTCGTCGCCGCATCATCAATATCCGCTACGTCAAATGCGTCGCGATTCAGCGGCAGGATCGTAGGCCCTTTGTGGACGTGGATATTCACGACGCCGAGCTTCTGGCATCGTTCGAGATAGCGCTGCGCCCACGGCTCGGAGAGCTTGTAGCCCTTCGATTCGCCGCGCCATTCCGCAGTGTAAAGCTTCACGCCCGTTATCTTGTACTTCTCAACCAGCGACTCCAGGTAGTCGAGTCCTTTTTCCTTGTCGCGCGGATCGAACGCCCCGTTCAGAATGTACCGCTTCGGGTACATCTCTTTGACGACGGCGTTCTGCTCAGTCGTGTTAAACCCGTTGCGATAGAAATCCGTCAGGTAGGTCGGCTGGCAAATACCTATATCGTCATAGCCATCGACGAACAGGTCTTTGTACATTCTCTCCGGAGTATATTTGCCGAACTGCTCAGCCGTCCAATGATACTCTTCGGGACTAAGGCCCTTCTGATAGTCATGGAAACAGTTGATAAACTCGGCGCCATGCCGATTGAGTTGATTGGCCGGACTGCCGTCCCACCAATGGACATGGGCGTCGACTACAAAAATCTCATCACCGTTTGCCGTACGAAACATCTTTTCAAGCCTCGGTCAGTCTGAATTGGACTCGACTGAATAGTCAGTTCAGTTCTTATGCAATGGCGCAGTCGTCAGGGGATCAGGACCGCTCGCCCTTTGACTTTGCCTTTGTTCAAGTCATGCAAGGCCTGATTCGCCTCGCTCAGCCGATATTCTCTCGTCGCTAGCTTCACTAGTCCGCGATCAGCCAGCGCCATCAACTCGACCAGGTCGGGATAGGTGCCGACCAGATTACCTACGATCGTCTTCTCCGAAACGATCATGTCCATCGTGGGAATCTCAACCTTGCCGCCGTAGCCGACAATATAATAGTAGCCGGCGTTGCGAGTCATCTTGAGCCCGTTGGCCACCGCATCGCCCTCGCCGACAAAATCGATCACCGCCTCGGCCCCGTTCCCTTCGGTCAGCGCGAGCACCTGATCAACCTCGCTGCCATCCGCTTTCACGCTGCGATCGGCTCCGCCCTCTTTCGCCAGACCGAGCGCAAGATCGGATCGATCGCTAACGATAATCTCGGCCGCGCATAGCGCCTTCAATACCTGAATCCCGATGTGGCCGAGTCCGCCCGCCCCAATTACGACCACGAACTGACCGGGCAATAAATGGGCCGCCGCCTTCTTGGCAACATGGTATGCCGTCAAACCGGCATCTGCATAAGGCGCCACGTCCTTGGGCGCCAGCGTCTGTGGCAATTTAATTAGCGCTCGCTCGCCGGTCTTGAGCAACTCGGCATAGCCGCCGTTGCTGTCGATTCCAGGAAATGCGCCGCCGGCATGCATATCATCGCCACGCCGCGCCGCTAGCGCCTCGCCCTTGCTGATCAGCGGATGACATATCACCGGGTCGCCGACTTTCACGCCTTGCACGGCGCTTCCTATCGCCTCGACCCAGCCGGCATTCTCGTGCCCCATGATATAGGGCAGTGTGACTGAAACTTTCGGACGCCATAATCCTTCGATCACATGCAGATCAGTCCGGCATACGCCCGCTCCGCCAACCCGGACAATTACGTCGGTCGGCGTTTCGATCTTCGGATTGGGCACTTCCTGATAACTGACAAACTCCGGACGGCTCAAACTTTCATCGTAGGAATTAAGTACTGCTGCTTTCATAACTCGCCTTTCCACAACCACTCAGACCGGGCAGTCCCAAGGAAACAATGCGGTCGAAATCCGCTCTGCACCCAGGACCGGCCGCCCCACCGATCACCGGCCGTGCAGCCGCTTTGATAATCGGTTGATCGCATGGCGGGTTCCATAGGCGCAATGTCCTGGCTTAGCGAAGAGAACTCACGATGCCCGAAAGTTAGAATGCCGGTTTACACCGTTTCTGCGCCTACCGTCAAACGAACCGATATCCTCTCTCGCGCGAACGTGGGCGCATAGATAGGCCAGTCCGCGAAGCCATTAAGCCGCTGGGTCTGCGAACTGGGCACTGGAAGAGGCTTGCCAGCAGCCGCCGAAGACTCGCAGGTCAGCCCTTAGAACCCTGCCTTCTGTTTGCAGGGGATGTTTCACGTGAAACATCGGTGCCGGCCCGTCTAGGCGAGTTCCATATCCTCAGCCTGAAAGATCCGAGTGCGGGAAGAAGGATGGATGCGAGACGAGTTAAACCGAGCCGAATGCGGAGCAGAAGAAGCAAATCGGCTTGAGCTGTTGCAATGGATGTTTCACGTGAAGCATCCATTGCAATCCTCTCGTTCTATTTCCGGCAAGGTTTTGATCGTGTTGGGGAAGAATTTCACCCGAAGGCATCGAGGGCGGAACGCAGATTCTTGAGCGGAACGTCCGCAGAATCGGTTCTTTCGGAATGCGTCGTGTGTTGAGTATGGCTCCGAAACTCGCCCATTCTTTCGCTTTATTTTCGTGGAGATAACCGCCGCGCCTCAGATTTTTCGAATCGAAAATCTGTGAGCCTCACGCCAGCACCCCCTCTCGCAGGTGGGGCTTTTGAGTCTTAGGCGGGACGCTCGCAGACTCGGAATCGACGCACCTCGCAGACTCGTTTGATCGTTTCGCTTCGCTCCACTGATGCCGAACGCACTCGCAAAACGGAGGCTACGCAAGCGTGAAGCCGTTTCGCTGCGGTAACTCTTTGTTGATAAAGTAGACCAACAGTTTTAGATGGCTAATTTGGGGACCGCAGATCACTCAAGAAGGAACTAGGCCAATGGAACGGACCGGCACTCAATCGATTTGGCAAAAACTGGTGCGCGCGGACAGCATCCGCAAGACGCGGTTTCATGATCTCAAGGGGAACCTCGTTAACGCGGGCGGCCTGGTCTATCTTCCCCACGCCTATCTGACCTCCGGGCTCAAGCGCGTAGGATACCGGCCGTCGGTCCCATGGATTTCGTATCGGGCGCGGCGCGAGATCGCGCGGATAATTCGGCCGGATTGGCGGATTATCGAATTCGGCTCGGGTGGCTCGACGGCGTGGCTGGCAGCGCGATGCGGCTCGATCCATAGTATCGAGAGCAACCCGGCGTGGTTTCTAATCGTCAAGGAACGTCTTGCCAAAGCGCACAAGAATGTCCGCTATGAATTGCGGGTCGGGCCGAACTACGCCGATCTGAACGATTACGCCGATCGCTCAGTCGACTTCGCCTTGATCGATGGCGAGGTACGCAGCCAGTGCGCGGCGAACGTCTTGCGGACGATCAAGCCGGGCGGCTTCATCTATCTGGACAATTCCGATCGGGCTATTGATCATGCTAGTGAAGAAGGACAGGCGGAGCACTCGCTGCTCAATGCGATGCGGGGGCGCGGTGGCCGGGTGCGTTATTTCGTAGATTATGCACCGTCGTTGGCGGCGCCGAGTCAGGGGATGCTGGTGCGCCTTGATTAATCACAGTTCCGCGGGGCGTACGGCCTTCTGATAATCAAGTAGGTGGCGAGCGTGGTCCAAGCGAATTCGGGTCAGCGCCGGGTCGCGGTCCTAAGCTTCTCCAGTTCCTGCTTAACATCGCGCAACTGATAAATGGATCGGCATCCGGGGCCTCTGAGACCGAGGTGTTTTTCGAGCGATTTTATTGCCAGTGCTGGATGGCGCGCTCTGCGGTGGCAGCCCGCGATTCGATAGTGGCAATCGGCGACGAGTCCACGCGCCCATCCCAATCCTTCGCCGCAGTCGTCGAAGGCAATTTCCTTGGTACCTCGCCGAATCAAGGCTCGATAGATCTTTAGTGCTTCCTGCCGCTGATCAATCATCTGGAGAGTTCCAGCATAGTTCCACAGAACGAGCGGACATGTTGGAGCCTCGGCTAGAGCGACGAGATCGTACTCAAGTGCTCTTCTATAATCCTTCTCCTCATAATAAGTGAGCGCCAAACTGGTGAGCAGCCAGTGATTTTGTCGATCCGAGTGCAATGCCATACGGATCGCGCGACTTGCAGCTAGCCAATCATTCGCTTCTATCAATCTCCCGATTGTTGAAGTCATTGACGCCTCTTTCACCCATAATTGAGGGGTTCCAAGTTACGTAGGTGTATTGCGGGACTTGAGGAGGCTGGTGCAAAGGGCTGCGTTGAATTCGATATTGATCGTGGTGCGGCGGAGTTGGCGGAGGTGTTCGTCGAGATGATCGGGGTCGAGCGGCGACCCGTTCGGCAGGATGAAGGCCGGGGAGTCCGAACTGAAATTGCGTGAGAATTCTGAAAGGATATCGAGATATGCCGTGCGGAGTTTGGCACCCTCTTCATCGGTAATCGGTAGGTCGCGCAAGTTGGTAATCGTCATCCTCAACAGATCGGCGCGGTCGTGAGAGGCGTCGAGCAAGTTGCGCAGTAAGCGATACTGGCGGCGCTGAAAGGCCTTGAGTCGAAAGAGGCGGCGCAAGCTGGCGAGATTGGTATCAGATTGGTCGCCGAAGTCCGCAGAGTCTCCGTCTGGACGCAGCTCGCGGATCCCTCTGTCTGAACGCAGCTCGCGGATTCGCCTGCTCGTTCCGCTTCGCTCCACTGACGTACTCGCCGCCGCTTGCGGCTCTGCTGGCGTAGGAAAAGAATCCGAAAAGGAAGCGCCGGCCGCGATCCCGCGATTGATCTCATCTGAGGTGAAGTGGTCAACCAATTCGACCTTGACCTCGCGCACCCATGGGAAGCTGACAACGCGCTCCCGGAGATCCTCGGCCATCATGAAGGCAAAATTTGCGGCGCACCAATAGGTCGGCAGACGGAAAGTGATATGAACGGCTGCCTCGGTAACCGCGGACGGATCGGTGGATTCAGACTGGGTAATCGCTACGGACTGGATAAAACCGAGGTCGGCGATCGATTCGTCGAGTTCCGGATCGGAAACGGAACGAATGGCCTCCCAGACCTGGGCGCGCGCGTTGTCGGTATCCATCCGGCCATCATATCAAGCTCGGGCGGAAGTTTGGGAACGCTCCGAAGCGCTAGATCCTATCGGGAAAGTGTGACTGTAAAGCTGTAACGAAACGTTCGGCAATCTTCTTGAAGCCGTCCGGATAAGGATGGAGCTCATTTGCCCAGTCTGTAGCCGGATCGAGCGTGCCTTGCGTATCGACGAGGATGAAGTTGTTTTTGGGCTTGCCGGTCCCGTCGGTTTCGGCCTGAAGCTTGATGAGAAGCGCCCTGAATTCAGTAAGCGCGTGACGCACGATCGCAGTACCTTGAGGCAGGCTGCTGTAGCCGCAAAAGAGCAGTGAGGGCTGGAGCCATGGCCCGACCGCGGGAAGCGCGCCTTTTCCATTGGGAATCGGGAAGTCATAGCAATGTCCAAAAATCGGCACGCCGCTAGCATAACGGTCACGGAAAGCGAACAAGTCCCGATAGGAACCTTCGACTATAGCGAGGGCATCGCGGAAGCGGGCGGCGTCCAAGCCGGTCGCGCCGGCGCAAGCGTAATCAAGGAAGATGCAAAACTGATCGCCCGCGATGTCGTCGCCGCCGCCGGAGAAAAGAATCGCGTCCGGCTTGCCATCGATCCAATTCGCAGAATCCTGAAGCGCAGCGATCATGCGCTGCTGCTTAGGCAAGGACATTTCAGCGGTAGTCGCATCGCCCCATTGCGAGACGTTGAGGATGTGCGGATTGAGGTTGCCCATCGCGTTCAACTGGACGGTTACGTCGGTGCAAAAGAGACTGGGACAGTTGCCGTCCAGAGGGTAGTCAAACCATGAGTCCCCGTGGGCGAGCATCACCAATGGCGTTGATGGTGGCGCTGCACCGGTCGCTAATCGAGCCTTGGCGGCGGTCTTGAAACTTGCGATTTTGGCCTGATGCGCTTTGGTGCGATCGGCGATGTCTTGGGTCATCGATTGGCGCAACCGTCGATAGAGACCGAGGGTCCTATCCATTGGCAGCCTCCTGGCTATGTCGGGTTACGCAGTCCGAGGACTGCTAGTGAGCGGCGAGACTATCGTTGCGAGTCGCAGCAGAACTTGCGCTGGCGATCTTGCGGGAGCCCAGCAGCAGAAAACTTGGGATTAGGCAGAAGGTGAGAATGGCGCCCATCAGGTAGATATCGTTGAAACTGAGCATCGCGGCCTGCGCCTGAATCATCCCGTAGACCATCCCGAGGCCCTGCTTCTGGCCCGTGACCAACTGCGGAAGGTAATTGAAGGACATCGAGCCGGGCGCAGCCGGAGCGATATTGCTGAGCCGCCAAGCGTCGAAGACAGAGAAATGGCTCACTAAATAGGCCTGATGGACCTGCTCGAGGCTGACGAGCTTATTGGTCAAGTAGGCGATGCCGACAGCGGCGGCGTTGTTGCGCATCATGTTGTAGAGGCTCGCCGCAAAGCCCATCCGCTCGCGCGCAACGCATGAGAGAGCAGCGGCAGAGAGAATCGGAAACACGATGCCGAGCCCGCATCCCATATAAAGGCCAGCAATGACGATTTGCCAGGTGCTGACGCCAAGCGTCCAATGCGCCATCTGCCAAAGACCGATGGTCATCAGAACGTAGGCGAAGCCGATCATCCGGCGATTGTTATAACCGGCGCGCGCGACCTGGCCGACGACCAGCATTGAGAACATCGAGCCGAGGCCACGCGGGATCATCACGAGGCCGGCGTCCCAGGCTGTGTAGCCCATCAGATCTTGCAGGAAGATGGGCGCGAGCAGGCCGGTGCCGTAGAGCAGGAAGCTATGGGCGATGACGAGAAAAACAGCAGCATCGAAGAGCGGATATTTGAAGATGCGCAGGTCGAGAATCGGATCGCTGAAAGTAAGCTCGTGGATGATCAGGCCAACGATCGCGACGATGGTAATAACCGTGGCATAGCGAACCCAGATCGAGGCGAACCAATCGGCGCGCTGGCCGCGGTCGAGCAGGATTTGCATCGTGCCGAGGCCGACGACGAGCAGGATGATGCCGAGGTAATCGACGCGCGCGCTCTGAGCACGATGGCCGCGCATGAAGCTGGGGTCGTGGACGAAGGCGGTGACCATCGTGAAGGCGAGGATGCCGACCGGCACGTTGATGTAGAAGGTCCAGCGCCAGCTCCAGTTATCGGTGATCCATCCGCCGAGGGTCGGTCCCATGATCGGGGCGACCATCAGGCCCATACCCCAGAGCGCCATCGCCATCTGCTGCTCGTCGGGCGGGAAGGTCTCCATCATGATGGCTTGCGATGAAGGGATCATCGCAGCGCCGGCGGCGCCTTGAAAGAGCCGGAACAGAACGATCTGATCGAGGCTGCGAGCCGCGCCGCACATCGCAGAGGCGACGATGAATAATGCGACTGACGTGAGGAAGTAGCGCTTGCGGCCAAAGCGGGCAGAGATCCAGCCGGTCATCGGGATCATCACGCCATTGGCGACGAGATAACTGGTGACGACCCACGCTATCTCATCGACGCTGGCTGAGAAGCTGCCCTGCATGTGGGGCAGCGCGACGTTAATGATGGTGACGTCGAGGACCTCCATCGAGCAGCCCAACATGACGGCTAGGGCGACCAGCCATTTATGGGTCTTGACCTCGTGCGGGCCTGAATGCGGAATCGATGGAGCAGTCGCCATGGGTAAGCAACCGGTATAGATCTTTCGCCAATCGGTTTAGGGTGAAATTGAGGGAAATCCGCCTCCTCTTGTCAGACGCAAGAGGAGGGAATCCCGGAATTCAATTTTTCGCCGCAAACGAATCGGCAACCTTATGCTGGTCCCAACATGAGATCTAATAGCCGGCAAAGCCCATATCGGTGGTTGCCTGCGCGTTCGGATCGGTGCAGACGTTGACCAGCGAGGGAACGCCGCTCTTTATCGCGCGCTCGATAGCGGGGCGGATACCGTCCGGCTTCTCGACAAATTCGCCATAACCGCCGAGCGCCTCCACCATCTTGTCGTAGCGCTGATAGCCGAGATCGCGGCCCACGTTGCCACCGGTCTGACGCGAGGTGAAGCCGCCATTGTTAGAGACCACGACGACGATCGGGAGCTTATGGCGGATGGCAGTGTCCATCTCCATGCCGTTCCAGCCGAAGGCGCCGTCACCACTGAGAACGACGACCGGACGATCCGGTGCGGCGGCTTGGGCGCCCACGCCGAAAGGAATACCGACGCCCATACATCCGTGGGGACCGGCGTTGAGGCTCGCGCGGGCCTGATAGATGGGAATCGACTGGCGGGCGAAGTTAAGGATTTCATGCCCGTCCACGACCAGAATCGTGTCGCGCGAAATCACGTCCTTGACTTCATTGCAGAGCCGCAGCGGATGAATCGGCAGCTTGTCGGAATGGAGCAGCGGCGCGTTGCGCTCCATATTCGTGCGATGTTTGGCGGCAAGCTGCGACACCCATGCATTCTCCTCGCGAGGATTGAAGCGGCCCTTCGACTCATCGGTGAGCTGTTCGAGGACGAGGCGCGCGTCGCCGATAATGCCGACGTCGGCGGCGCGATTATGGCCGATCTCACGGCCATCAAGGTTGACGTTGATGAACTTGGCGTCCGGCGAGAAACGTGGCGCGCGCAGGTGGGAGAGCATCGAATTAGCGCGGGCGCCAATCACGAGAACAACATCAGCCTCGCGGAAGGCGGTCGAACGGGCGGCAGGGAACGATCGCTGATGGTCCTCGGCGATCACGCCGCGTCCCTGCGGCGTCGTGAAGAACGGGATGCCGGTAGCATCGACGAATTTCTGCAATGCTTCTTCGGCGCGTGACCAGAGGACCCCGCTGCCCGTGACAATCAGCGGTTTACTAGCCTTGGCCAGCAAGTCGACAGCTTGCACGATCAGTTT
>DATKPK010000079.1:0-14386 GCA_035524095.1 Binataceae bacterium (SeqCode)
AGCGCTCGCAAATCGCCCATCAGCCGATTGATCTCGGCTGCGCGGCGTTCGCGTCCACGGGCCAGAACTTCTATCGTCGAATCGTTCGCTGTAGCGTCGAGCAGGATCGCGCACAAGCGGGTTCGTGCCTCCCGCAACTCGACCGCGAGGTCATTGGCCGCGCGCCTCTCCCATTGGTCGTCGGTGGTGATAGTGTCGATAGCGCTTTCAAGAGTCGCAAACTCTATATGGCGGCTTAAATCGAAATATGGCCGGGCAACCTGTATTGGATCGAGCCCGCGCGCGAAGCTCAAGTGCAGGATGTTCAGCAGATGGCCGGCGAAGGCCAGCCGGGCTAATTGATGGGCCGACTGCTCGTGCTGAACTGAAGTGCGCATCTCACGGTATGTGCGCTCGAAGCGCGCGCGCTCGCCAGCCATCAGAAATTGCTCGAAGCTCTCCGCTAAATGATCAAACGCTGGCTGATACCGATCGACCTCAGCGCCCAACGCGGCGGCTGGGTCGGTATGCGTGACCGCCCACGCCGACCCGCGATGGCCAGCGTCACCCAGTGCCAGAAAGGCGGCGATATCAGAATCAGCGGTCAGCCCCACGGTGTCTTCCCGAATCTGTTGTGCCCGCTCAGCAAGCTTGAGCACACCCGACGCGAACAGCCATCCACGCAACGCTTCTTCGGTCTCGACGCCGTAGTCGCGCGTTAAGTTGAAGATGAATATGGAGCCCGCGATATCGACCAATTCATTGACCGCGCGAGTGGCGATGAGCTCTCGTCGGAGACTGTGGCGCGGAATGTCCGCAGCGAACGCCTCGGCAATCCGCAGTGGAAAATAAGGCGTTAGAAAACGCGCCGTCATGTAGTCATCGGCGGCAAGATCGGAGTGGGCGAGACGCTCGCTCAAATCGATTTTGGTATATGCCGACACCACTCCGAGTTCTGGTCGCGTCAGACCGGCGAAGTTCGCACGCCGTTGCGACAGCTCCTCATGGCTTGGAACGACGTTTTCGGCACGGCGAATTATTCCTTGCTGTTCGAGCGCGGTAACGTGATCACGAAACAGGTAGATTCGCGTTCGGCTGCGGGCCTGTTCCAGGCTCAGTGACAAGGCCTGATCGCGGTTGTCACGAAGAACGCTGGCGGCAATGTCCTCAGCGGCGCCGGCGATAACGTGGTTGCGCTTGGAGTTGGAGAGCGATCCCCGAGCGACGGCTGGCGCCAGCAAAATCTTTAGATTCACCTCGTGGTCCGACATATCGACGCCCGCCGAGTTGTCTATCGCGTCCGAATTGATCCGTCCGCCTGCCAGCGAGTATTCGATACGCGCCTTCTGCGTGAAGCCGAGATTGCCGCCTTCGACAACGATTTTGCATCGCAGTTCGGCGGCAGCGATCCGGCAGGTGTCGTTCGCGTGATCGCCCACTTCAGCATTAGTCTCGTGCGATTCCCGCACGAACGTGCCGACACCGCCGTTATAGAGCATCTCGACGGGTGCGCGCAGGATCGCCTGCACCAGGCTGTCGCCATCGAGTTCGGCGGCGTCGCATTTGAGGCCGGCGCGCACCTGCGGCGTCAGCGCGATCCGCTTCTCGCCCCGTTTGAAGACGCCACCTCCGGCGCTGATTAGCTTGGGATCATAGTCGGCCCATTGGGAACCTGGCTTTTCATATAGCCGCTTGCGCTCTGCATAGCTGATTTTCGGATCGGGATCGGGGTCGAGAAAAATGTGCCGATGGTCAAACGCCGCGATCAGTTTGAGGTTGTCAGAGTAGAGCATCCCGTTGCCGAAGACATCGCCCGACATATCACCGATGCCCACGACCGTAACCGGAAACCCGTGAACCAGATCGCGCCCCATCTCGCGCAGATGGCGCTTAGCCGATTCCCACGCACCCCGCGCCGTGATCCCCATCTTCTTGTGGTCGTAGCCATGCTTGCCGCCCGACGCGAAGGCATCGCCCAGCCAGAAGCCGCGCGTTTCCGCGATATCGTTCGCGATGTCAGAAAACGCCGCCGTACCTTTATCGGCCGCGACGACCAGATAGGGGCCATCAGTATCGAGGATGCGGACGTTTGCCGGATGTACGATTTTGCCCTCAACGATATTATCCGTCAGATCGAGCATCGCATTCATCAGCGTCGTATAGGCCTCGACGACTTGAGCTTGAATCGCAGGCACCGGAGTACCTGCGCGGCCAGGACGTCCCTTGACGATGAATCCACCCTTGGAACCGATCGGCACGATGATCGCGTTTTTGACCGTCTGCGTCTTCATCAGCTCGAGAATTTCGGTGCGATAATCGTCCGGACGATCGCTGAACCGAATACCGCCCCGAGCGATCCGTCCAGCTCGCAAATGACATCCTTCCATCCGCGGGCTGTTGACGTGGATTTCGTAGAGCGGCGCCGTATCGGGCAAGTTTGGAATTAACTGGCTCGCGAACTTCAGTGTGATGTAGTGGCTCGGTGTGGCGAAAAAATAATTGGTTCGGACGGTCGCTTCGGCCATCGCGAGCAAGGTACGGGCGAAGCGATCATCGCCGATATTGTCGACGGCCGCGCATTGGTCGAGATAGGCCGCGCGAAGTTGCGCCGCTTTGACCCCATCGTGAAGGACGACTGTAGGCGTGCCTTTTCCGTCGCCGTTAGAGCTTTGAGCCTCCGTCGTTTCACGCGGATCGAGGCGAGCTTTGAAAAGATCGACGAAGATGCGCGCCAGGCTGGGATGGGCGATGAACGGACGGCGGGCCGCAGGCCGCGCCGGCGTCAGGCGCATCTGAAAGGCGGCGGTCAGGTAGGCTCGAATCAAAGCTACTTCACGCCAGGCGAGTCCAGCCCGCACGGTCAGAGCATTTAGCGGATCGTCCTCGGCTTGACCGATCCGCACCGCCACGAGCGCGTCGGCAATCAGGTCAAAACCGGGCATCGCCGGCAACGGCTCGCCGGTCAGGCTCAGCACCCGGAACGATTGAAAGAAGGTTGGGCGCGGCTTGCCATCGACTAACGGCCTGAGCTCGTGAGCGTCCTCGCTGATTACCGAGATCCCGAAGTTCTGCAGCACCGGCACGAGTTCAGACAGAATCGGCGCCTCGCCGAGTTCATAGAGCTTCAGCAGGCACGGCGCGGCATGACCGGCTGCGCCGGGTGGCGGATCGATATAGACACTGAAATTGGTGCCGGTCTTAAGCTGCTCCTCGAAGCGTACGATTTCGTTCAGCGCCACATCGGGGGTTGAGCTGCCCTTGTAGTCGGCATTGAAGGCCGTAAGCCATCGCGCGGCTAGATGGTGGCCCTCGATTTGCCCAAAGCGCTCCAGCAGCCGCTCGCGCAGGACCTCTTCCCAGGTGCGCGCCAGCCGAATCGTATCCGCTTCCATCGCCGCGACCGCTGCCGGTCCCGGCAGCTCGGCGGCATAGCAGAAGTGCAGCCGCGCGCTATAACCCTCGCCGATCGCTAGATGGTAGTAGATCAACTTGCCGTTCAGGCGCGCTGCGAGTGCGTTCTGGATCGCCACGCGCACGTCGGCTGAGAAATGCTCGCGCGGCATGATCACCATCGCGACCACGTTGCCGCGCACCGGATCGGATTGGAGGCTGAGCCGGACATCATCCTCCCGCTTCGTCTCCATCACGAGCCGGAGTTGGGCGCGCAATTCGGGCACGCGGGCGCGGAACAGTTCTTCCTTTGGGAAGCTGTTAAAGGCGGCGGTCAACTCCTTGTAGTCGTGCGATCCGGGTTCGGCGCCCTCTGCCTCCAGCACTTCGGCAAGCTTGGCGCGCAGTACTGGAATATGCTGCGCCTCTTCCGCGTACGCCTTGGAGGTGAACAGGCCGATGAAGCGATCCATCGCGACCGGCTCACCGCGCGGCCCCGTCCGCCGGATCGTGATATCGTCCATCAGGGCGCGCCGATGAACCCTCGATTCCGCGCGCGCTTTCCCGATAATTAAGGGTGAGCCGTCGAACAACAGCGTGCGCATGTCAGGGTCCATCACATCAAGTGGGACTGGCACCGCATAACGTGAGCGTGCTTCATCTCGCAGGATACCCAGGCCGGAGGCCGGCGTGACGCCGAGCGATCGCCGTCCCTCATGATTCGACACGCTGTAGTTGCGGTAGCCGAGAAACACGAACCCGCCGTTGACGAGCCAGCGCAGGAAGTCGCGGACCTCGACCAGGCCTCGGCGCGCCGAAGTCTCCTCGCAAATTTTCAAGGCGCGCGCGGTCATCGCATGAAAGTCCTCAGTGGCGCGCCCCACTTCCGTCAATATTTCACTTAGATCCTTGCAAATCGCCTCAAGCCCCAGCTTGCCGGGTATCAGATCGATCCAGCTATAGGTGTATGATTCGGGGCGTTCAGCCGCAGTCGCCTGCTCGAAGGAGATCAATTCGCCGGCCTCGTCGCGTACGGCGTGAAAGACCGGATGTAGAATCATCCTGACCGGAATCGAATGCTTGCGAAAATATTCGAGGATACTGTCGACGATAAAAGGCTGATCCGGTGTCAGGGTCTGCACGGCCGCCGTGCCCGGCGCGTCAGGGGAAACTTCCGCATGAACCGCTGGAGATTCGGCCCGATATGCAAAGAAGGCGAGTGCCTGTTCCGCGAGTTGATAGCGGCGATGGGGCGGAAAGTCGTCGGCAAGGTCGGTCGGGATTCGCGCGAACAGCTGTTCCGCGAAAAGCTCTAGGCGGCGACCGTGCTGAATCTTTGGCTCGTCGGATGATTGCGCGGCTGTTGCTTCACTAGACAAGAGGGCACACCTGAAGAGAAGAGATTCGGAGTTTGGCGCGGCGGCGGCTGTGAGCAGTCAGACTATCATCATTATAGGTACGGCGGCGGCCGGCTGCCAGTAAAGATTTGCATCACTGCCGCTGATAGGCCGAATTTGCGGGGCCGTGATTCCGAGACCCCGCAGCAGAACAGGCAATGGAGATCGAAATCACCGCGATGACGTTCGGACCCTATGGCGTGGGCCATAGCGAGGGTAAGGCCGTCCTGCTACCTGGGGTGGCGCCTGGCGACCTCGTCGAAGCGGCGGTCGTCGCCGAACGTAATGGCTACACGCTCGCGCGAGCGCAGCGTTTTTTGCGCAGCAGCTCCGATAGGCGTGAGCCGCCGTGCCGCTTCGTACCGCGATGTGGCGGATGCGACTGGCAGCAGCTGGATTATCCCGCACAGGTCCGCATCAAGGCTGAACTGATTGCGGGGGAGTTTAACCGCGCCTTGGGTGTCGATTTGCCGCTCGAGGGCCTCGTTGAGCCTTCATCGGCAGAATTTGGCTATCGCGCGCGAATCCGTCTCAAGGTTGGACGCGACGGCTCTATCGGCTACCACGCCGCTGCAAGCAACAACTTGGTGGCGATTGACCGCTGTATGGTCGCTACGGCTGACTCGGTACCGGCTGAGTTCGCGGCGAAGCTTGGGCGGCGATGCCGTGAAATCGAGCTCGTCGCCGACCGCGGCCGCGTCGTCTTGTTGGCCGATCTGATGAAGGCTCCGATCCACGCCGACCTCGCGATCGCTCGGCAAATGGTCGAAACCGATGTTGGAGTCAAAGGCATAATCCTCCGAGGCGGCGGCGCGAGGATAATCATTGGCGATGGTGCTATCACGATTGATCTTGAGGACGGGTGCGCGATTGAGGCGGACGCCGATTGCTTCAATCAGGTGAATCGCGAGCAAAACCGCAAGCTCGTCGCCACCGTAATCGAGATGACGGAGGCGCGCGCCGCAATGGCGGTGCTCGATCTCTTTTGCGGCGTTGGGAATTTCAGCCTCCCGCTTGCCCGCCGAGGAGCCCGAGTGACCGGCGTGGACGCCGATCCCCTCGCGATCGCGGCTGCAACTCGCAACGCCAATCGGATGAGGCTAACTGACGCTCAATTTATCCCGATGAACGCCGCCGAAACGGCGCGTTTTCTCGACCGCGCGCGCTATCGTCCTGACGTGATTATATTAGACCCACCACGTAGCGGTGCGGCGGACTTGGTCGAACTGATCGCTCGGCTCAGGCCTCCGTCAGTGGTGTACGTTTCGTGCGATTGTGCAACTCTGGTGCGAGACCTGCGCGCCTTGCACAGTTATAGCTATGAAGTTAAGCAGGTGCGCGCTTTCGACTTCTTTCCGAACACGCATCATGCTGAAGTAGCCGTGCAGGTACTATTGACTTAGGGCCAAGGCCGTTCCTAATCTAGGCGAGGGCTTTTCCGCACCTTCCCCGCCCGAGGTGTTTAGCAAAGCGATGCCAAAGCAGGAAAAACTAGCGCGACCGAAAATTACAATCATTCCGGGTCGTGGCGTTGCTCAAACGATCAATTATTTGTTGGAAGACCGGGACGATCTGGAATGGATCATCGCCGTTGGCCGAACCAAAAACGGCGAGCTATTTTTCTATGACACGGGCGGCGACATCGTCGAGGACTTGGGCACCCTCGAATATCTGAAGGCGCGGATTGTCAGGGCCCATTTCGGCGACGAATACGAATAAAAGGCGACTCGGCTGACGCTAACGGAGTGTCGCCGCGCGACTTGGGGTTGATGGGAACCGAACGTCATCAACCCATTGGCCTCCGAACCAACATGACTCTATTCCCGTAACAGCAATCGAGGCTGAGCCTCGCCAAAATGCCGCGAGCCGAATTCAATTTGAAGCGGCGGTTCATAGACAATTTACGTCAGACCATCAGGGCGTCCCTGAGCGCGGGGTGCGTAGTCGGAACCCTGATCGGATCGTCTGCCATCAGCTATGCAGCGGGTGGCGTCGAAGTGCTGCCGTCGCAGCAGCAACCCCAGATGCTTGCTCCCGAGCCACCACCGCTCTCCTCCCAGCATGAGCAGACGATTCCACAACAATCGGTTCCACCACCGTCGCCGCAGCAGGAAGAGACTATCCCGCCACGCCTGCCGATGGGACTCGGGTCGAACACGCGCGAGATTCCTCTCCCACAGGTCTTCCGCGGATGTTGGAGCGGTAGTGTGCCCGCAGTCGATTCGATCCAGCCTCTTCAGGAGGGGGAGCCCCCGATAATTTGGCTGACTAAACTTTATACACTCTGCTATCGCCAGACCGGAGCCAACGGTAAGTGGCAGCTCACCTTCGCCGACAATTCCGTCGCCGACACCAATCACGCTTTCGATCAGCGCCAGGCGATCAAGGTGAAAGCAGTCACTGGCCCCGACGAAGCTGAGCTAAGCGCCTTCTTGCACTTTCGCGCTGAATCAGTCGGCCTGTTCGGGCTGCCGACCGGCAATGTGAACACGCTCGACGAACTGGCCGATTTGCATTGCCGTATAACTCCGGATCGCGACGCGATCGTCGTGTACGCCAGCGTCTTCGTCGAAAGTAACACCGAACCCTACGCCGAAATGACTTGGCACACCCGCCTCACCCGCACCCCCGCCCCTGACTGAGCGCGATCACAAGTTCATGACCGCATTAGGGTTTCTTCCGGCGTGAGCCTTGCAATTCTTTGTCTTCCTCGACGTGAGTTTCAATGCGCAACGGGTCGTTCACTGACTGCCAGGTTGCGGACTGCACCGACGACTGAGGTCCACTCGGGGAGGAGTCATTTTCGATGACTGCTCACTCCTCGAATTCGTCAGCCGGCGGGGTCGCGTAAATCGTCCCCTCTGCGATTTCCAGCGGAACCCGATAGAGCAGCTTGCCGCACGTCTCGAACGGTCCCGCGATACATTCACCGGTCGCCGGTTCGTAATAGGCGTTGTGTGTCTGGCACATCACGTAGCGGCCTTCCTCGGCAAAAAACTGATTATCGACCCAATCGAGCGCCATCGGCACATGCCGGCAACGATTAACGTAGGCGTGGTAGGTACCCTCGAAGTTGATCAGGAAGCATTCCTCGTCAGTGCCGCGAATCGGCATCAAAAATTTCAATGATTCGCCCGGCTTGAGGTCTCCGGTGCGCGCGACGATATATCGAGTAGCGCCACGCTTGCGCGGGCGCTTGCCTCGCGGCGGACGTCTCAGCGCGGCGCCGCGATCGTGTTGCGAAGGCATCCAATATGCTCAATTTCAACTTCCACCGTATCACCGACTCGCATCGGGCCGACCCCTGCCGAGGTGCCAGTCGAGATCACATCGCCGGGCAGCAGCGTCATAACCTCTGAGATAAAGCTGATCAGGTAATCGCAGTTAAAGATCAGCTTCGACGTGCGGCTGTCTTGCCGAACGATACCGTTGAGGCGCGTCTGAATCGCGAGGTCGGACGGGTCAATATCGGTGACGATCCACGGACCGAGCGGCGCGAACGTATCGAAGCCCTTGCCCCGCGTGAATTGGACGTCGCGGCGTTGAAGGTCGCGGGCCGTGACGTCATTGGCGCAGGTATAACCGAGGACATAGCCGCGCGCGTCGGCCAACGCGACGTTTCTGGCAGGCTTGCCGATCACGATCGCAAGCTCGCCCTCATAATGGAGATTTGCGGTGTGCCGTGGATAGATGATCTCGTCACCCGGGCCGATTACGGCAGTCGAGGGCTTGATAAAGAGCATTGGCTCTTTGGGCAGCTCGCGATTGGCTTCGGCGGCGTGGTCGGCGTAGTTGAGTCCAATCGCGACGATCTTGCTCGGCGTCACCGGCGCGAGCAGCCGGACCGAGCTAAGCGGCACAGGTGCGGCCCCGGACGGTTTAAGGTTAGCGCCCAGCGGTGTAACCAGGTCGTCGTCGAGAGCCCCGAATGCGACGGTGCCATTGGCAGAGTAACGAATAAGCTTCATCGGACGGCGCTCCTGGCTACAGCTGCGCCTGCGCAGCCGGATTAACCTGCACGGCTAAAATCGATTTCCAAGTGGCAAACTTTACTATTCGAGCGACAAACCACAACAGTCTTTGACAGTATAAGTTGTGGCGCTCTCATAACCTGAACCGGCAATTGTGCTAAACCTGAATTCAGATGCAAGATTCCTTGATCGAGCTATGACGTGATCGAAATCAAAAGCTCCCATCCGGTCGAACTTTGCCGTTGCCTTGGTATTGCGCGCCTTGAGTAAAAGGCCGTACCATAGTGGCCTAAGCGTTAAATTGAACCGTAAAATATATTCGTTAAATCCATTAACGAATGGTGTCTAGCCATATGAGCCATCACCGTCTTGCCCGCCCGACTGGTAGGGAGCATCACCAGTAGCGATGGACCATCCTAAAATTCGTCCAATCGAATCATTCCCGGTTGAGCAGAACGGGCAGAAGCTCGTCTGCCTGCGCGACCCTCTGGGAATTGCGACACAACCGATAGTGCTCGGAATGGGCGCCTATTTTCTCGTAACTCTCTTTAACGGCGCTACCTCTTTGACCGAGATACACGAGGCCTTCATTCGCCGTTTCAACGAAAGCCTGCCCCCCGAGCAGTTGAATGGTCTGGTTGACGCACTGGACAAGGCGGGATTTCTCGATTCACCTGCCTTTGTTGACCGCCGCCAACGCGTGATGGAGGAGTTCCGCCAGAGTCCGCAACGTCCTGCCGTGCATGCCGGGCTTTGCTATGCGAAGGAAGCGATGCCGCTGCGGCGCGAAATCGAAGGGTACTTTCGCGGCCCTAACGGGCCCGGCCATATTCCTGAGCCTAAAAACAGTGAAGCGCCCTTGAGCGGGTTGATCGCGCCTCACATCGATCCGCGGCGAGGTGGCCCAGCCTACGCTCACGCCTATGGCCAGCTGATGACGCGCGAGCGGCCGGACTTAGTCATTATCCTCGGTACCTCGCATTACGGTGGTGGCCCGCAATTGTTCACCGCCACCCGTAAGCATTACATGACGCCATTCGGGCCGGTCGCCAGTGATCGCGAATTTATCGAGCGCTTGGCCGGGCGCTATCAGGAAGGCGATCTTTTCGCCGAAGAGTTGCTCCATCGCAACGAGCATTCGATCGAGTTTCAGGCACTGTTTCTCGCTTGGGCGCTCGGAACTGCCGGCTACAAAGTCGTGCCAATCCTTGTCAGCTCGTTCCATCAGATGGTGCTGAGCGGCATCTCACCGCTCGACGATCCGAGGGTCAGCGGGATGGTCGAGGCGCTCAAGGCCGAACTTGAAGGCGAGACCCGCCGGGTGCTGATCGTCGCGGGCGTTGATTTCGCGCACGTCGGCAAAAAGTTCGGCGATAGCTTCACTGCGGATGAAAAGGTCGCCGGATGGGTTCGGACAGAGGATTTGTCGCTAATCGAGACGATCAAGCGCGGCGACCCTGAAGGCTTCTTCGGTCAAATCGCCAAGGAACGCGATGCCCGCAAAATCTGCGGCCTCGCGCCCATGTACATGCAACTCGAAATGCTCAAGGGACGGACGGCGCGTCTCCTGATGCATGACATCGCGATGGAGCCGCAGACCGAGTCCGCCGTCTCCTTCGCCAGTATCGCGATCGACTGAAAACATTCCCGGTTCGCGCAACCAAAGCTTCTTCACGGGTGCGATTTGAGGAAATTGCGCACGTGGCTGACCGTTGCCGGGATCACCTCGGGCCGCTTCCAATCGAGAATGATTTCCGCATTTGGCGCGAGTTCGGCGATCTCTCGCGAAGTCGTCGCCGGATGATAAAGATCGTCGCCCGCGAGCACCAGTAACGGTGTCGTGCATTGGCGGACGAAAGCCTTATCGACGTTAAATGTAAACTCAGTCCCGTACATCCGCTCCCGAAACTCGTCGAGCGCCTTGTCGGTGAGTTCCGGCCGTTTGCGTTGCAAGCTTTTCGCCCATCCGTCAAACATCTCGTAAAACGCCTCGCGATTATTGTGCAGGCCGATCGGATTTTGCAGCACCGCAGCGGCCACGCGGTCAGGCGCGAGTTTAATCAGGTTGAGCGAATACGAACCGCCGATACATCCGCCCATCGCATGCGTGCGCTTGATCCCGAGATGGTCGAGCAGCGCGAGATGATCTTTCGTGTACGTATCCCATCCGTCGGCCGCGGTGATCGGTGCAACCGACTGCCCCGCATTGCGCTGATCCATCGCGATAACCCGAAAGTCCTTGGCAAGTTCAACCGTCGGGTCGAAGGGACTCTTATGCCAAAACTCGATCGCCGATCGCATCCCGCCTGGAGCGAACAGTAAAATCGGAAAGCCCGAACCATATTCTTCGTAATAGATTGATACATCGTCGCGCTTGAAAATGGGCATCGCAGATTTACCTCATTGCCGAATGACTATGGCGATTGAGTAGTCGTTGGATTAGTCAGTTGATGATACTCATATCAACGGGATTTCGGCAGGCCGAGAACGCGCTCCGCGATAATATTTCGCTGAATCTCGGAAGTACCAGCCTCAATCGTATTTGCACGCGAGCGCATGAAATGGTACTGCCAGCGCCCGCTCTGGACGGCGTACGGCGAACCTTTGACCAGTTGGCTCGCCGGGCCTTCGAGCGTCATCACGAATTCCTGCATCCGCTGATTCAGCTCCGACCATGCCAGCTTCGAGATCGAGCCTTCGGGACCTGGATTTCCGCCTTTCAGGATTTTCGAGAACGTGCGGTATGCCGTGAAGCGCATCATCTCGAGGTCGACATAGAATTGCGCAAGCTGCTGGCGGACTAGTGGATCGTCCGTCGCCGGGACGCCGCTGCGCATCGTCGAGCGTGCGAGATCGCAGATTTCGTTGAAGACGATCCGGTAGCGCATCACGCTCGCGAGCGCCGCCGTTCCACGTTCGTTCATCAGCGTGGTCGTTGCGACCCGCCATCCTTCGTTGAGGCCGCCGAGCAGATTTTCGCGCGGCACGCGAACATCGTCGAAGAAGACCTCATTAAATTCAGACTCGCCCGTCATCTGGCGCAGCGGCTTAACCGTGACGCCCGGGCTATGCATATCGACCAGCAGGTAGCTGAGCCCGCGATGCTTCGGAGCATCAGGGTCGGTACGCACGAGCAGCATGCACCAGTCGGAGATATGCGCGAGCGTCGTCCAGACCTTCTGGCCGTTGACGATAAACTCGTCGCCTTTGAGTTCGGCGCGAGTCTTGGCGGCCGCGACGTCGGAACCCGAATTGGGTTCCGAAAAGCCCTGGCACCAGATTTCCTCGCAGTCGAGGATTTTCGAAAGGTAGCGTTTTTTCTGTTCGTCGGTGCCGTAGGTGATGATTGTCGGACCGGCCATAGAGATGCCCAGGACATTCAACGGACCGGGCGCCCGCACGCGCGCGACTTCCTCATTATAGATGGCCATCTCGATTTGGCTGGCGCCTTGGCCGCCGTATTCCTTCGGCCACGCCATCCCGAGAAAGCCGTTGTCATAGAGGCGCCGCTGCCAGTCCTTGAGGAATTCGGTCATCGTCATACCCTGCGGACGGAAACCCGCCTGACCCCATCCGGGTGGTAGGTTGTCCTGGAGGAATTTCTGAACGCGGGCGCGAAAGGCTTCTTGTTCTGGCGTGTACGCAAGATCCATCGAGGTCGAATCTCCTGGCGGCTCGTCGCTTCGCCGGACTATAGCGCATGATAGGCCGAGCCTGCGAGGCCGTACCGGGGCACATAGGGGTTGCTTGCAAGCCCGTGCATACGCGAGTCTGCGAGCGCTATGCCTAAAAATCTGAGACTGCGAGCATCCGGCCTAAGACTCTGAAGCCGAGCCTTCGGATTCGCTAGCAAAACTATATTGGTTAGCGAATCGTATCCATGATGCGGATCAGTTCGGCGCGGCCCCATTCCACCTCAAAGCGATGACGCTTGGCCATCTGCTCAAGCTGGTCATGGATCGGACCGGTCGCTGGCGCGTGCACGAGAGCCTCATCAGCCCTGCGCGCGACCCATTCCTCGCCCCGCAACAGCAGGCTCAAGCGATCATGGAGCGTCGCGGCAGCGGCGACTTTATCGGCGAACGGACCGATTCTGGTGGACGGTTCCGCGCCATCGGCAAGCAGTAGGTTTTCTAACGCCGCCGCAGTTGCAGCCTCGTGCTCGCGCGATAGCGTGAGGAGCCGTCGCAGTTCCTCGTGACTGACTTCGGTTATCAGTCGGTCGAGCGCGATCACTCCCGCGCGCTCCGATTCAAGTAGGAGGTTGAGGGAGCTGGCTAAAGCCGCATCCATGAGTGCAACTTACTCGCCGATCGCTCACGCCGGCAAGGCTGGAGTGATCAGGCCGCGCCCGTAGGAATCTCATCGCTTGGTTCCGAAGGGTTCTAGCAGCCCGATTGCGTTATCGTTTCCGTGGACAGTTAGGAATTTATCCCCGGTGTGATGCGCGAGCGCCTGCAGGCATCAGCAGGGCGTTCATAACGGCACCCTAATAGCCGAGCACAGTAATTATCAATCATGTGTTCCCAACGTCGAATCGCCTTTCTGCAAGCGACATTCGCGCAGGCGGCTTAGCCGCATTCAAAAGGCGATGTATTCCTTGTCGCTCGACGGACGCGAACAGTGCTTGTTCGGCGAACTTGATCGTCTGCAAGTTAAGATCACGAGCCTGAGCGCGCGTGATCCTGCGGACTGGAATGAACGCAGCTTCGTAGGTTCGGGAACAGCTAGTCCTAAAAACGAGTACTCGATGACTGCCAATCGGAAATACCAAATCCGACCTCAACAGACCAAGATTGTAATCATATACGACGGGATTGTCTGAGGTGATGATGATCTCGTCGGTTTCTAATATCTCTGCGCTTTTGTCCCGAAGTACTGGCGCTGTTAATTCCAGAAACCGTCCAACCCGAACAAGCCAGTAATTCGGATGGGCAACTATTTCGCGGGCTCGCGCCAGCCCAGCTTGAATATAAAAGTCAATCGCTTCCTCAGCTAAGTTCATTTGTCGAAGCGAAGATCGGATAGTTGGGTCTGCCCTTTCGCCGCGCTCCAAGAGTTCGACGTCAAGTCTGTTGAGGTTATCCCGGAACGCCGGGGTGCGTAACATTGCTAATGCGACACTATCGTGAATGGTATCGAGCTCTTCAGTATTAAGAGCCACTTTATTCGGTTCGTTATTTAGCAGATCCATGACGCCAACAGCGCGCCCATCTAGCGACGACAGCACTTCGGTTTCCAGTCTGCGGTCAAGACCACCCTGTTGATTAATGAGAGAGTACAAGTCGGTTTCAACGCCTACATTGATGAGGCTGGTGACGAATGGGGCTTTTCCTCGCCTGTATACTGCGATTTTCTCGCCTTTCCCTGCGATGCTAAAACGTCGCAGATAGGCTTGTTGAGGAAGAAAGTGATGACGCTTGGCCTCAACCTTGGAGGACATGGCTCCTTACCTCTTCTCATAATAGCACGCGGACGCCACGCTTTCCGTGGACAGTAGCAATTTAACCTTAGTATGATGCCTCGGCATTCTTAATCGCGCTCTGATTCCGACGGAGACAATGGCTAAAATGGAGCAGCAGCAACAAGCATTGATGCTCAAGGGTTATCGGGTCCTCGATTTCACTCACTTCGTGGCCGGGCCGACCT
>DATKPK010000080.1:0-5315 GCA_035524095.1 Binataceae bacterium (SeqCode)
ACGTCCTTGATCATATCGAGATAGGCTTCGAGGCTTTTCAGCGTTGGAGGCAGGCCGAAAGGCAGCTCAGGTCCTCCGAAGTAAAACTTCAGAAGCAGAGGCTCGGTGAGAATGCCCTGGTCAAGAAAAACCATGGCGGCACGCAGAAAACTCGGATCGAAAATCTGAAGGGTCGGGCGGAGGCCGAGTTCGCGCGAGTTCTCTAGAAAGTAGCGAATGGTCTCGTAAGAATTCTGATAGACCGATTTTTCACCGTGAGTCTTCTTCGAGGCTGGATCGTAACTGACCAGATTAACGGAGCCCATGTCGCCGGCGCCAAGATCTGGCTTAGTGGCGGGATCCTTTGACAATTCGATGAAGTGGCTAAAGCGCGCGGCGGCATCGCCATCGCTGTTGAAGGTGGGCCACAGCAGCGGTTGGCATACGGCACGGGTGCGGCGATAAACCTCGGCGTAAGAAGGAACGTCGTGGGCCCACTTGCCGGTTTCGGGATTGCGGACATGAAAATGGATCAGAGCGGCGCCCGCTTTACAGGTAGCGATCGCGTCGGCAGCGATATCGGCCGGGCTATAGGCGATATTGGGGTTGAGCTTTTTCATCGCATTGCCGTTGATCGCGGCTTCAATCATCACTTTCGCCATGGTCACGCCCTCCATCCGGCCGAGACGATCCTGCGGACGCCTCGTTAAGCCGAAGCATTAGCAGGAAGCGGCGCGAAAATACCAGCACCCGGAAATCGTCAGGGTGGAGGACGCCTTACGGCTATTTTAACGGGGCCTCGGCATTCAGGAGGTACTCATGACGCAAGAATAGATTGCGGGTAGTATCATGCAGATGGCCGTGCCGGTCCATCAACTTAGGTTGATTCGATCAGCGCAGTAAAACGAGGTGGGATAATGGCGTTCGCGGTGACAGATAATATAGTCAAGACCAAGCGGCACACGAGTTTCTATCTGGCATGTGGGGCGGAAGACGCACCGTTGATGATCTTCGTACACGGATGGCCGGAGTTGTCACTGAGCTGGCGTCATCAGTTACCCGCCTTTGCCGCGCTGGGATTTCGCGCGATCGCGCCGGATATGCGCGGCTATGGACGATCGAGCGTTTACCCGCGCCATGAAGATTATGCGCTCGAACAAAGCGTCGCTGACATGCTCGAACTGCTCGAAGCTCAAGGACGAGACAAGGCAATATGGATTGGGCATGACTGGGGCAGTCCGGTGGTATGGAGCATGGCAAGCCATCATCCGGAGAAATGTATTGGAATAGTCAATCTCTGCGTACCATACTTTGCGAAAGGCTTCTCCTTGAAAAATCTGGTCGCGCAGGTAGATCGTAAAATCTATCCCGAAGCCAAATATCCGGCCGGGCAATGGGAATATATGTGCTTCTACGAAGAGAACTTCGACAAGGCGCGGTCGTCGTTCGAAATGGATATACCGAAACTCGTCAAGTTGCTATTCAGAGCGGGCGGTCCGGAAGGCAAAGGCCAGCCCGCGATCACAGCAGGCGTACGCAACGATGGAGGCTGGTTTGGCGGGGCGACCGCGTTGCCGGACTTGCCGATCGACTCGGCAGTTCTCACGGAACAGGACCATCATACCTACACGTCGGCATTGATACGCAATGGATTCTTCGGGCCGGATTCCTGGTACATGAATCACGCGCGGAACTTGGAATTTGGATTGAAGGCGCTCAATGGCGGACGCCTGGAGATGCCGGTGCTGTTCCTGCATGCAGAATACGATTACGTATGCGAGACGATGGATTCACGATTGGCCGAGCCAATGCGGCGCGATTGTGCGAATCTCAGCGAGGTTATCGTGAAGTCGGGTCATTGGATGGCGCAGGAGAAGCCGGTATCGGTTAACGCAGCGATAGCACGATGGATGGCGACGCAGTTCCCTGATTTGTGGAGAATCTAGATAAATGGGCCGGCAAATTGATGCCGCGACAGGCATGGTAATGTCAGCCTAGTTGAAGATCGCCTTCAGGAACTCAATTAAACGTTGCGCATCGGCTGGGAGTGATCGATAGCCGAGATACCCGTCCGGCCGAATGACATAAGCGCATGACCCGGCGGCGTGATAGGCGCGATGCAGGGCCTCTTCGCGGTCCATAATGATCTGTCCATTCCAATCGGGGGCGTCAGGCAGATTTGCGGGTAACACAAGATACGTGACGGCGTTTCGGCTGAACTTTGAGTTGATCTGATTGGCGATCGAAGCAAGGTGCGTAAGTTCCGATTGATCAGCATGGGGGCCGGCGAAGAGCAGCAACTTGTGATCGTCGCCGCGTAACAATTCAAAGAAGCGGATTGAATTGCGATTACCTAGTGTCAATCCGCTCGCATCAGGGGCACGATCGCCAGCGCGAGGACCACTGCCGAGGGCCGTGATTGCCCGAAAGATGCCTTCGTGGTGCTCACCTACGATCGCGCTTCCTCGATAATTGACCGAGAGCTCGGACGTCGTACGCGGCATGAGGTTGCTGAACATCTCGGTCGACGACAGTAATGCGACAACGCGATTTCTGATTCCGATTGCAACGGGGTTTCTCAGTACCATGAAGCGCGTCATCGCGTCGGTGGATTTCAGAACGCTGCGGCCGACGGCATGGCGCTCGGCCGAGTAACTATCGAGCACGGCTGGTCGAACGACACCTTTAAGTGTCAGTGCAAGCTTCCAGGCAAGATTATAGGCGTCTTGAAGGCCGGTGTTCATGCCTTGGCCACCGGCGGGCGAATGGATGTGGGCGGCATCGCCAGCGAGGAACACGCGCTTGACGCGATAGGAAGTGGCCTGGCGGCGGTGGATTTTGAAATAGGTCATCCACTTTGGATCATGCAGGCGAACGTCGCTGCCGCAGTGCTCATCGACTATCGCCTGCAACTCGGCAAGGGTTGGTTCACCATGGGCCGCAGCTGTGTTGACGTCGGCAATCAGCCGGTAGCGGCCACCTGTAATCGGAAAGAAAAAGAGCACGCCTTTTTCGCTCGCGAAACCGGAAATCTCGTCATCGGGCAAAGATGAGTTGACCATAGTGTCGGCCAGAGCGAATGATTCCTCGTATTCCAATCCTTCGAACGGAAGATTCAGTGAGTGACGAACGACGCTATGGGCACCGTCGCATCCGATGAGATATTCGGAACGGCAAGTCTCCGTGTGTCCGTCGGGGAGCCGCAAGCTTGCGGTAACGCCGTCTGCATCTTGAGTGAAGTCGATTAGCTCAATTGAGCGATCAATCGTAACGCCGAAATTTTCAAGATGCCTTGCGAGCAGCGATTCAGTATCGTGCTGCGGCAACATCAAGGCGAAATTGTAACGACTCTCGATGTGGTCGAAGGACAGGTGCGCGATGCGCTTGCCAGACGCGTAAAAGCTTGCGCCGTGAGCTTTAACACCAACTGCGACAAATTGATCGGCGATTCCGATATTCTCGAAGATTTCGAGTGTACGCGCGTGAATCGCAAGCGCTTTCGAAAGCGGAGAGATCTCTGGTGTCTTGTCGATGATGCGGCATCGGATACCGTGGCGCGCGAGTTCCGACGCCATCATGAGGCCGGTCGGACCAGCGCCGACGACGAGGACGGGGACATCCGCTGCTGCCGGATTCTCGCTCATGACATACTCACGGATTCCACTTTCTCACACGGGCCTCCCAGTCTGCGACCGCTTTTTTCACAAACGTCAGCCACGCTTCGCGCCCAGCGACTTCCGCTCTGTGGCGAGCTTTATTTAGTGGTTCCTTTTGTTTCTTGAGAGTTTTAAGTCTGCGTTCCACCTTGGCGATTTCAGCTTTGCGTATGAGTATCCTTCGAAGCTGGAGATGTTTCTCCTCACGGTCAATCAGTTTTTGGATCTTTTTCTCAAACGCTTTGCCATAGTCGGTTGGAACCTGAAGCGGAAGGTGCGTACCTCCAGCGTCTCCGAGCCAGGTCAATTCACGGCCGGTTTGCTCCAGATAATATCTGACTCCGCCGATCGCTAATATGAGGGATTGAAGAGCATCTACCCCGCCATTAAAGCGAACGCCTGATTCGACGATTCCCTCGATTGAGAACGGGCAAAGCCAATCATCGCTAGCAAATTGCCGCGGCTCACCGATTTTAATTGTGACGTGGAGACCAGAGGCTTTCTTGTCAACCAGCAGGCGCGAGGCGATTACGCGGCCCAATCCTGCTTTCTTACACTCCCGCTCCGCTTGACGAAGAGCGCGCATCTCGGCGGCAGATCGAAGCGCTAGGCCCTCCGGTTCCGATCGACTATCTGACCGACGCTTTTTTGGAACGTTGTCCTTGGGCGCCTCGGGCGAGCGAGCTGCCATCGGAGGGGTGGGCGCGCTACCAGCGGACGACTTGTTCGTAGATCTTCGGCAACTGGCGCGGCAAGGAAGTGATGTCGTCGATTACCAAGTAGCGCTGCGGCGAGCACATCTGGCGCAAGTAATCGTGGCCGGTGCGATCAACCGTAATGCAGAACGAGAGCACGCCCGCCATCTCCAGTTCCTTGAGCGCAACCATCGTGTCCTGAATACCGTAGGCGTTGGAGCGGCGGTCGTGGCCGTAATCGAAATCCTGCGGGAAGCCGTCGCTCAGCAGGATGACGTGTTTGGCACGCGAGGAGACGTCTTTGAATTTTTCGCGGACGTGGCGAATCGCGGCACCCATCCGGGTGGAACGCTTAGGCTCAACGGCACCGACACGAGCCTTCACCTCATCCGACAATTCCTGATCGAACTCCTTGATGACGTAGAACTCGACGTTGTCACGGCCATGGCCGGAGAAGCCCATGATGGAATAGGAGTCACCGATTTCTTCGAGCGACTGGGCCATGATGACAAGCGCTTCCTTGTTGACGTCAATGATGCGGCGTGGGCGCTGAGGACTCTGCGGACGGCGCTGCCAGGCCTTCATCCAATCGTCGTTGTCGGGTTCGTCGTCGGTGGCCTTGCGCATCTCGCGATGAATCGGCTCGTCAGTCGAAGCGGACATATCGAGCAGGAAGAGCGTGGCGACGTCGCGAGCCTCTTTTTTGCGAGCGCGGTAGACGCGATTGTCGGGAACCTCGCCCATCCGGCGGGCCACGCGCGATTCTATCGTGCGATCGAAATCGATCTCGTCGCCGTCTTCGAGGCCACGGACCATCCGATAGGAGGCAGGGCGAATACGCTGAAAGTGGCGGCGGACCTGCGGCAAGACGTCGCTGTAACGCACGAGAGTATTAGCGAAGAAATCGCCGTTGTCGCCGTCGAGCTGGATTTCGCGGAGGCGGCACCAGTTGCGGCGATAATCAGCCATTACATAGTCCCACTCG
>DATKPK010000081.1:0-5467 GCA_035524095.1 Binataceae bacterium (SeqCode)
GATGTCGGACCGCTACGAGAATCTGATCGCCGAAGGCGCCGACCTCGCGCTCCGGATCGGCGACCTCCCGGATTCGAGCTTCGTCGCCCGGAAGCTCGAGAGCGCGCGCCGTCTTTTCGTCGCCGCGCCGTCCTATCTCGCCCGGCGCGGCGCGCCCATGAAGCTTGCCGACCTTGTCGGCCATGACCTCATCAGCGGTCCGATGGGCGCCGGCGACGAGACCTGGGCCGCGCGCCGCGACGGCCGGATCGAGCGCCAGGACGTGAGCCCCCGCATCCGTACGCGCTCGGCAACCGGCGTCGTCGCCTGCGCAGCCGCCGGACTCGGCGTCGCGAGCGCCTCGATGTGGATGTGCGCCGCGGCGCTCGCCTCCGGCGAGATCGTCGAGATCCTCGCCGGCTACGCGCTCGATCCGGTCCAGGCTTATGTCGTCTTTCCCGCGGGCCGCCGGCCCTCGCAAAGGGCGCGCGCGTTCAGCGATTATCTGGAGCAGGCCCTGGCGACCGGGGAGGAGAAGAGAGCGCTCCGAGGAAAGTGATAGCGGTAAGTGGTAGATTTCCGAGTCTTATTAATAACAACCGCGGCGCCTCCTTATCGCCGGCTATCCTCGCGCGCCTCGACACGGCCCATCAGGCGGGCTCATACGCTCCTTCGGCGTAATCTTGAAAGAAGTAGTCTGGTCTTACATCTAATAGCTTAGCGATACGAAAGAGAAGTTTAGCGTTGACCCGTTTCGCGCCGGTTTCATAACGATCGAGATCACTCTGATCAATTTCCAATTGCTCGCTAAGTTCTTTCTTAGATATTCCGCAAGAGATTCGCCTGGTCCGTACTCGATTTCCTATGCGTAGATTGCTCGGGCTCCACGAATTCCGCAGTGTGGTTTCGGGCTCTTCGGTATGGAAGGCCTGAGCGAGTGGATCGGCGATTGGGAGCGTCATCGGAAATACTCTCCAAGGTTGCTTTCAAACTGCCTTCAACCTTGGATAGAAAATATGGTCTCTTTATGTCAAGAATGAATCTGATCTGTGATATTCAGCAGTCGTCGAATCTTTCTCATAGACTATAATGGTTCATCGGCATTCGGGCGGACGACTTCCCCCGGGAACGAGGAGCAAAAAAAGTCCAGGTCGCCAGAACCCTATGGATCAGGACTCGTGATTTTCTCGCCGTTGAAATCACAGATAGTTGATTGATGATGGCTTTAAGGGGTCGATTCTCCAACATGGTCTTGAGCAACTGCCGTGTGCTAGACTCCATCTACCGTTCTGACGAGCGTAAAATCTGAGCCAACAGCACTCTTACCTTCGATTCGACCTACGAACTAGCCGATATGGTGCGCCGCTTGCCAACTTATAGTGTTTATTATGAATATGGCAGCTTAACCTTGCTTTCTAAGCGAATATCATCTCTCACGTACGCTAGCATAGCAGCGGCAGCAGGGTCAATTTTACCAGTAACACTCGCGCAGAAGTTGACGAGCTCACTGCATACGATTAGCAACAGACGGATATCACGCTCTGATAACTGTGACTTTTCTGGCGTTGCCTCTAACATCTTATTGACGCGTGCTGACATTTTCTTCCCACCTTATTTACAGTGACGATACTACTTCTAGCAGGCGATTTGACCCTTGTCCAGTGTTATTTTGTTACAGAAGGCATAGAAGCTAAGCAATCTGAACCTGGATCGGAACAATTGCTTACAGGAATTCTATCGGCTTTTACTACCATTAGGTTGCGCGGCGCTGTTTTAGGCTACTCATTGATCCCGTTCTCCATCTTGCGTGAACTGCAACGCTAAACGAGTTTACCGCCAATCAGCAGTGCTAGAATGTTGATCTGAGCATGGGGCTTTCGTCATTGACCGGTCGGCAGCGTATCGAAAGGTTGCAAGAATGACGTGACACTGCTCCTGGCGGGGAGCGACAGCGGCGCGGGCTTGTCGAGCGCCTCGCGCATCCTCGCAGCGGTGTGTCGGTCATCGTCGGTAGCCGCCTGGAAATCGCGCTGATAGAGTTCGTGGATCCACTGGTATTTTGGATTTGACGCGCCGTCCTGAGCGAGTTCAAGCCACATCAATCCCCGGGCGCGTTCATCCGCCACGCCCTCACCGGCGAACAGCATATGTCCCAGCAGAGCTTGCGATGGCCGATGGCCTTCCTTGGCCGCCAGCGCAAGCCAGCGAATAGCGGCAATGCGGTCTTTCGTCAGGCCTCCTGCGCCAATGATGTACATGTGTGCGAGATTGTACTGCGCGTTTGGATCATCGAAAGTCGTCGCCGCGTATTGGAACAATTCGTGCGCCCGCCGCGGGTCAGGTGGCACGTCGCTGGTCGGCAGACCGTTCAAGCAATAAACGCCAACTGCCACAAAGGCGTCTGAAATTGCGCTGATGTTCTGCCCGTCCGGCTGGTCCTCATCGTAATCTTCTACAATTTGATTGAAATAATGGTACGCCTTCAAGTCGTCGCGCGGGACTCCGTCGCCGACGGCGTACAGCTCACCAAGCTTCCACCGGGCGATGACCAGCCCATTTGCGGCGGCATAGGTTAGGGCAGCAAGGGAAGATTCAATCTTTCCCGCCTTCAGCTCGTCCACGCCCTTACGAAGCGCCTGTTGAGCGTTCGCGAAGTTCTTCGAGGGGATCTTCTTTGGGGCGTTCGTGTTAGAGCCGTCCCAAGCAACCGCGGGCGCCGACCCGATCATCAGCGCTCCAAGGACCATCAATGCGATCCCACGGCGGCACGCAATCGCATAGTAGAGACTATGGACTCGCGGATTGCGATCGTCTGGTTTCAGCATCGTCATTGTCCATTTCGTCACATGGCGTAGCTAGGCAGTGTAGTGACCAATATATCGCTTGGTGATTCTAGAGAGGGTTGCTACCGCAGCTTGCTTGATGGAATGGAAAAAGCCTCCCCTGTGGGCGACAACTATAAAGCCAAATCCAATCATGATCATAACCCAAGTGGATGTTTCGGGAACTGTGGTGGCGGCGAGAGGGGGAGTAGGAATTGGCAGCGGATCCAAGACAGACCCAGGATCACCGACAGAAATTATCGGGTCCGGTGGCGGCGGGTCGGGCGGCGTCGAGGGGTCGATTGGAGCGGTCGGGTACTCTATCGGTCCTGTTGGGGCGTCAGTCGGCGCCGTCGGCCAATTCATGTTGTCGGCAAAGCGCCACCACTCGTCCAGCAGAGTGCTGAGAGCGGTCAGATCGCCTTGCTGCGTGAAATTACTGACGCCGACAGGCAGGAGTGGAGAGAGATCTTGGATGGCGTTGGGTCCGCTTCCTTGGGCGGACGTCGATGTGGTGTTCGATGAAAGAGCCACATCAACATTGCCATTCGATGTGACGACCATGTCACTGCTATTGGCTTGTATTTTTTCTGAGAGGTTGTCGTTATCCTGGCTCGTGTGGATGTGGTTAGAATCACAATAGTCTAAATTGCGATATTCAGCAAAGTTCCCGCAACTGGCGACTTGTAGTTGCAATGCCGAAGATAAAAATATCTTTAAAGATACATTGTTATCGTTATCTAGAAAATAACCCGCAATATCTCTGGTCCACAAACCAATCCCTGTTTGACGGCCGCCGATAACCGCCTCCAATTGGGGGGCGGACTCTTTGGAGAGCTGATCTACGTGAATGCCGGTGCTGACGTCTAAACTCCATACGCTCTCCGGAGCAAGCGCGTCGCCAAAACGGTCGGTCGGGCCAAACCGATAATCGCTGCTCGTGGCCGTATTTGCGTTAGATTGAGTGGATTCGCCATCTTGATTCGTGTTATTTAAAGCAGGGTAATAATATTCGCCAGTAATATCATCCGCAAATTCATTGAAGCCACTGATTACTAACCGTATTACTGAGCGATGCCGAACGATAGATTGAATATATTCTCCTGCGGTTTCGTCTTGATTGGGGGCTGCTTCAATCTCTGCTAAAGCGGATGGCAACGTAACACACATCCCTACTATGATGCCCGTTATCCAAAGATACACGCGCGGCTTGCAGAGCAGCTGAAAGAGTGCCCCCTCACCGGGGTGTGGAAGCAACTCCGGTAAATTGCTGTCGGAAATGATCTCGCGTCGACGCCTGCCCATGGCGATTCAGCGCTCGCCCCCCAAGCCGAAAAAGTGCCTTTCGTCCGTATCGGATCGCAGCCAACCGCTAGGTCATCCTGGCAATCTCTACGTGCCATTAGCCTAACTAAGCAACTTACAGGATGTCAACACCTACGTGTGGTTTTTTTTATTTACAATCCTCTGGTTGTGTCAAATATAGCGCGTGCGCGTTGGGATGGCTTGGCAGCGGAACGGAATCATCGTTTAGTATCAAGTACTTGACGATTTAATTTTAAAACTGAGTCATGTCCTGGTCGATTGATCGCCAATAGGTTGCCCAAGTTGCAGGCGTGCATCTAAGAAACGCACGCCGCCCCCAGAATGAATGGTGCTAAATCCAGCCCATCAACGCCGGCTCAGCCGTTGCGGAAGGCGTAGGCGTAGCCGTTGAGCGCCGGCGCGCCGCCGAGATGGGCGAACAGCACCTTCGAGCCGGGGGGAAAGAACCCCTTGTCCGTAAGATCGATCATGCCCTGCATCGATTTGCCCTCGTAGACAGGGTCGGTGATCATGCCTTCGAGCCGCGCCGCGAGCCTGATCGCCTGTTTGGTCTCCTCGGACGGCACGCCATAATGGGGATAGGCGTAGTCCTCGTTCATAACCACGTCGTCGACGGCGATCTCCTGGCCGAGTTCGACCAGCTTCGCGGTCTTGCGGGCGATATCGAGCACCTGCGCTTTGGTCTGCTTCGGTGTGGCGGAAGCGTCGATCCCGATGACCTTGCGCTGCCGCCCGTCCTTGGCGAAGCCCACGACCATGCCGGCGTGAGTCGAGCCGTTCACCGTGCAGACGACAATAAAGTCGAACGCGAATCCGAACTCGCGCTCCTGCGCGCGCACTTCCTCGGCGAAGCCGACGTAACCCAGCCCGCCATATTTGTGCACCGAGGCGCCGGCCGGAATCGCATAAGGGCGCCCGCCCTTCGCTTCGACGTCCTTCAGCGCGTCCTCCCAGCTCTTGCGGATGCCGATGTCGAAACCGTCGTCGACGAGCCGGACGTCGGCGCCCATGATGCGGCTGAGCAAGATGTTGCCGACCCGGTCGTAAACCGCGTCCTCATGCGGGACCCAGGCCTCCTGCACCAAGCGGCATTTCATGCCGATTTTGGCCGCCACAGCAGCCACCTGGCGGTAAGGTTCGACTGCACGCCGCCGATCGTGACCAGCGTGTCGGCGTTCGAGGCAATGGCGTCGGGGATGATGTATTCGAGCTTGCGCAGCTTGTTGCCGCCGAACGCGAGGCCCGAATTGCAGTCCTCGCGCTTGGCGTAAAGCTCGACCTTGCCGCCCAGATGCGCGCTGAGCCGTTTAAGCCCTTCGATCGGCGTTGGGCCGAAGGTG
>DATKPK010000082.1:0-12828 GCA_035524095.1 Binataceae bacterium (SeqCode)
TCCGCCGTTTATCGCGCCGAATTGGCCCGCGAGGCCCAGCAACTCGGCTATCGCATCGAAGTTACCGGAGCCAATGGCGCCTGGGAGCTGGAAAGCTACAGCCGCGAGCAGGTGATGGCCTTCTCGCAACGCCGCCAGGAAATCGAACAGCAAATGGCTGCCGCTGGCCTCAGCGGCCCGAAAGCAGCGCAGATCGCCACGCTGAACAGCCGCCAGGCCAAAGGCACTTACGACGAAGCCGCGCTTAAGGCCGAATGGAAAGACCGCGCGATGGCTTACGGCATCGACGCGCCGGCACATTTCAAAATAGCTCTTGGACGCGGCAATGGGCATCAGCGCAATGACGCCGAGGCGCAAAGCGCGGTCGAATTCGCCACAACGCATGCCACCGAACGCGAGGCCGTAATCGATCGCCGCACGCTTGAAGCTGCGGCGCTCCAGCACGCCATGGGCCGTGCCGATCTGGACAGTGTCCGGCAGGCTGTTGCGGCTGACGAGCAGCGGCATACCCTGATCCGCGCCGGCAAACCGGACTGGCAACAACCCCAGGGGGCCTTCACCACTGACGAAATGCTGGCGCTTGAACGCGCCAATCTCGCGATGGTGCAAGCGGGCATCGATCAGACGCAGCCGATGGCCGAGGCTCAGGACGTTCGCGAATGGGCCGCCGCCAAGGGCTTGTCCGCCGATCAGATCGACGCCGCCGAACTCACCCTGACCTCGGCCAGTTGGGCGACCGCGATCGAAGGTTTGGCCGGTACGGCCAAAACCACGACGGTCGGCGCCATTCGCGAATTTGCCCAGCTGCAAGGTTTTACCGTCCGTGGCTTCGGCATGACCTCAGGCAGCGTCAAGGCCCTGCAGGAAGCGCAAATCGAGGCGCGCACGGTCGCCAGCCTGGTAGCTAACCCCCTGCCCTCCCCTGCCAGCCCCGAGCTTTGGATCGTCGACGAATCGAGCCTGCTGGCAACGCGGCCGGTCAATCAAATTCTTAACGCAGCACGGCAACAGGGAATCGAAAGGCTGGTCTTCGTCGGCGACCAGCGCCAGCACCACGCCATCGAGGCAGGCGCGCCCCTGCGTCAATTTCTCGCCGCCAACATGGCGGTGGCCGAACTCTCGGTGATTCGCCGCCAGCGCGACCCGGAACTCAAGCGCGCGGTTGAATTGGCTGCCATGGGCAAGCCGGACGAGGCCCTGGAATTGCTCCAGCAACAACAGCGGGTCAGCGAAATCCCTGAGGCAACAACCCGCTATCAGAAAATTGCGGCGGCGTATCTCCAGGCCCACGAGTCGGGACAAACCACGCTTGTGGTGAGTCCGGGGAATGACGAACGGCGGGCGCTTAATCAGGTCATACGCGATCTACTGGTGAGCCATGGCCACGTGGCCAGCCAGGGACGTGAACACGCCATCCTCGTCGCGCGGGACCTGACGCAGGCGCAAATACACTACGCGCGCAATTACACCGAAGGCGACGTGATTCATTTCAGCCGCGCGCATCCCCGCCACAACATCGGCAAAGACAGCTATCTCACGATCGCGGCCGTCAACCGCGCGGGGAACACGCTGACCCTGCGTAACGGTAATGGTGAGTCGATCGAAATGAGCCCGGCCCGCTGGAAGGGCGCGCGAGTCTACAACTGGGAGCAGCGTACACTGGCCGTCGGCGATCGGCTGCAGTTCAGGATTCACGACAAAAAGCACAAAGTGGCTAATGGCGAATTTGCCACCATCACCGAACTTGATCGGAAGCAGGTCAAACTGCGTTTCGATGACAAGCGGGAACTCGCCCTGCCCTTCGCCCAATTCCGGCATGCCGATTACGGTTATGCTTCAACCTCCCACGCCGCCCAGGGCGCCACCGTCGACCGCGTTATCGTCAACGCCGACTCCATGCGCAACGTGCAGCTGGTCAATCGCAAGCAGTTCTACGTTTCGATCAGCCGCGCGCGCCACGATGCCCAGGTCTATACCGATGATCTTGAGGCCCTGCGGCGGGCGGTCGCGCGCGAGCCGCGCAAGGCGGTCGCTCTCGAGACCGTCAAACCCGTGCGGCCGACCACGGAACTAAAGCAGCAGTCGAATACCAGCATGCGCGTGCGGATTTGAAATTGCAGCGATTCTTGCACTAGCGCGACCGTAACTTGTTGCGGAACAGGAAAGCACGGTTAGCCGATGATTTTATTGAATATGGAAGCCGCACTGACATTCCGCGCCAGTGCCGAAAGTGCGGCAATTGGTGTTACGACTGCCAGGGTTGACCCGAGGTAACTACGGTTAGAGTGCAGTTGCTCTTTAAAGGAAAAACCAGCGAATCCACACCCCAAACCGGTCATAAGCCCACTGCGATGAACGATTTCGTCGATTGGCTCACCTCTGGCCCACTTTAACAGACGCATCTGCTCCCATTCAGGCGACCAATGATGCACGGCACGCCTGATGCGGTCGCTTCTATAGAGCCAAGCGCGAATGAAAGAAACCGAAATTCGCGAAGCGGCGAATTTGAGGAGGTACAACAGATGAATCTAAGAAAGAAACTTCTGGCGGGCGCTTTCGCTCTGGCAATTGGTACCAGCCTCGCAATTCCTACCACTGTCCGAGCGGACGATTGGTGGAACCACCATGATCGCGACCATCATTCTTGGTGGGCTCGCGAACACGACCATGATCGTGACTACTATCGTGGTCACGACGACCGATACTGGACCCATCCGGGTTATAGCGATTATCCAACTGGCCAGCGATATCTTGCGCCGAACGGAGAGGGCATGATCAACGCGCGGAACCCGAACTTGTACTGGGCTTGCGACGCAGACGGTCATCACTGCCATTGGGCGCGTCGCTAGAGGGCGCGAGCATCCGCTGCACTCATGTCCAGAGGCCCTCTGAGAGGGGCCTCTGGAGCGCATAAACTTCGTGCGTATCCAGTCATTGCGCTCTTATTTCCCAATGGTCGTATGCGGCAGTTTTGAAGTCTTCCTAGTTAAATTTTCGATGCTGCATTTGCAGGTTCTTTCGGTATGATTACATTTTCGCCGTCGAGATTTGTCCCGTTGTTCCAAGCGGGGGTCACGGAAATGAGAGCACCGTCTTCAACCCATCGGTGGTTGCTTCCAAATGGTCGGCGGCTTGAGCTCCAGCCCGGCAAGCCGCTGTTGCATCGGTTGTGTACGGTTTGTAACCGGAACTTCGTCCAAGATTCGGCCACAGGGGAATGGTTCGCCGCCATTCCCCGCATGTTCGATTTCGAGCTGTTGCACCCGGTCAACGAAAAGTGGCTTTGCGACCCATGTCCAGGTAAACGTTTCGAACCGAACACGTAGCCCCGCTAGTAAGGATAGCTGCTTGGTTCGAATGGTCGAGATAGTTCTCGGACCAATTCGAGTAGCTGTCTGACGTTCACTGGCTTTCGAAATATCGCAACGGCGCCAGGCAGGTATTGGGGCTCTTGAGCAGTTATCACAATCACTTTAGGTGCTGCCTGCTCCGAGCGTCCGCACAGGAATTCTAGGACCCGATATCCGTCCATGACCGGCATGTTCAGGTCGAGCAAAACCACGTCAGGTATATCTTTTTGAATTTGTTCTATGGCGCTAAGGCCGTTCGCAGCCACCTTCGCGCGATAACCGCAGCTCTCGAGTAGCTCAGCGAGAAGGTTCCGCCCTTGGTCATCATCATCAACTACCATGATGGTCGGTCTATCTGTGAGCTCGTCGACCATGGTCTTTCGGATTAGAAAGAGCAAATTCTGTGACAGAATCTAAACGCTAATTGGCTTCGAATTTGCCCGAATTCCCAGTACTGACTCGGCGAATTCGCCCCATCGCTAGGTTCTTGGCGTTGAGACTAATGACCTCCTTTGACGAAACCTTAACTTATACTTGTAAACATTGTTCTAATCAGATCGGACAGCTCGGTTGCACCACAACAATGTAATCTGCAGAATTTTCAGGCATACAATTGGTCCAGCCTGGTGGCCAATCCTCCCCTCCCCAAGCTCTGAATCGTCGAGAATCGAGCCTTCTGGCAATGCTGCTGGCCAATCAAATTCTTGACGCGGCATGGCAACAGGGAATCGAAAGACTGGATCTTTGCCGGCGATCAGCGCCAGCACCACGCTAGCGAAGCCGCGCTCTGCTCCGTCACGCCAAAAAGCCCACCGTGGCTAATGGCGAATTCGCCACCATCACCGAACTCGATCGGAAGCAAATCAAACTGCGTTTCGATGACAGGCGGGAACTCGCCCTGCCCTTCGCGCAACTCCGGCACGCCCATTACGGCTATGCCTCAACCTCCCATGCCGCCCAGGGCGCTACAGTAGATCTGGTCATCGTCAACGCGGATTCGATGCGCAACGCCCAGCTGGTCAATCAGTTCTACGTGTCGATTAGCCGCGCGCGCCACGATGCGCAGGTGGGCTGGCCTAATCAAGCTCGTTAGTGAAAGCAACGGTCGGCTTGGCAATATCAATCCACGCCGGTATCAGCTTGGTCCATTTTGGGGATACGGTGGGCATCCGTGATGTCACCACGGGCAATAACTCATTCAATGGAGTGACGAGCTTCGACGCTGGTTATGATCAAGCCACCGGTTGGGGGACAGCTGATGTAACTACGCTAGTGGATTCCTGGACGTCGACCTTCCAACTCCGACGCCGTCACCAACCCCGAGCGCGAGACCATCGCCAACCCCGAGCGCGACACCGTCACCAACCCCGACCGCGCCGCCGTCGCCTGCGCACACTCCATCACCGACTCCTACCCCCTCCCTAAAGCTGCAGCACCGACAGTCTCGCCGACTGCTATCAATTTCGGTGGCGTGCCCGAAAATAGCACCAGCGTTTCGCACAATGTTACGGTTACTAACTCCAGGACAGGTGCGATAAGTCTGGTAATCAGTGGATCGACAATTTCCAGGCAGTTTTCGATCTATGGTCCTTCGACGACTTGCACGAACGGAAAGAGTTTAGTTGCAGGAGCGAGCTGTATCTTCGCCTTGCGTTTTGCCCCGACTACTCTTGGCAATATCACGGGGACGCTTTCTATCAGCGACAATGCGACCAACAGTCAGCAGACGGTGAACCTTTCGGGCAACGGGCTACGCTAGCCTTGAAAGCGACGAGGGCTTACGAGTGATTGGTTGCGCCTGCCGCGCGTGAGCGACGAGCCTCGAACACATAGGGGTGCATGTATGCGAGCACCAACCTGCGTTGATCAGTGTAACGATCTCAGCTTGACGGCTACTTCACAACTGGCTTTCGAGGATGGCTAGGAAGGGATTCTCGTCCAAGAATGATGAGGCGGCAGGCCGCCTGGCCTGCCGCCTTTTAATCGCAACTACAGAATGGCAGCCGCTACGTCGTCGTCAGTCCCGATATATGGACCGATCTGCAGGGTCACACTCACCGGATTAGAGAGGCCGGCTACGTCCACCCCGAAAACCGCGGCCGTAAATTGGTAGACGCCGCTGGAGTTGGGCACGCCAATCGTGACGCCATATTTAACTCCGCCAATCGTCCCCGAATATTTGTATTGCCCACCAACGAGAGTGAAAGAACCCGGAGGGATGGTCACACCCAGCGGCCCAAAGGGCAGTACTGTGAGTGACCCAGCTGAGAATATAGTGATCGTCACGGGTTGATTCGTCGGATTGATCGCGCCGAAGTCTGCATCACCCGGAAGATTAAAGCTGCCGCCCGCTGCGAATTGTTTCGGAAAGACGATCAGGCCCGTGCCGAAGTCCGCAAAATCGCTCGTCTCTTGGAGTTCGAAAGCACCTGCATCGCAGTTTGTCGTTTGTGGCCTGATGACTCCGCGCTGGTCGCAGACCAGCGGGCCGGATGCGGAAGCGGCTGGCGGATTGGTGCAAGGATTGATGTTCTGGTAGGTGCAATCCGCGACCGGAATCAGATCGTAGGCGGCACTGCCACTATCGATCGAGATAGTCTCAGTCGGGCCGCCATTGAATTGCAATCCCCCAAGATCCAGATTGGCAACGTTGTTTTTGCTGCCAATCGCAGTAAAGCCGCAAGTACCATCATCCGAGAGGTTGTAACCTTCATCGTTGATAGCGAAGCCGGCGCAGTTACCGGCGGTTGAGGACGCCACGATCGTGCCTTCGAGGTCAAGCGAGTTGTCGTTGAAAATGGCGCCGCCACCGCTGAAACCCGCTACGTTGTCGGCAAAGGTGCTGTTAACCACGGTCATCCCGCCCAGGAAGTTGAAGATGCCGCCGCCGCCGTTATTGGCGGTGTTGCCGTAGAAGGTGCTGTTAATCACCGTCGCTGTGCCGGAGAAGTTCATAATGCCACCGGCGTCGTTAAAACCACTGTTGCTGCTGAAGGTGCAATTAGCCACGTTCAGCGTGCCCTGGCTGAAAATGCCGCCGCCACCGTTCGTGTTGTCGGTGCTGCTATTGTCGCTGATTGTGCTGTTCGCCACGTCAAGCGTACCGGCATTGAAAATGCCACCGCCGTCAACTGCACTGCCCTCCGTCAGGGTGAGGTAGTTGAGGTTGAGAGTGGCCCCGCTGTTCACCACCAAGATCTCATACTGGTTCTGCCCGCTGATTATGATTGCGGGAGGGCTCACCTGTGTCCCCGAGATCGTCAGAGTATTTACGATTGGAGGCAGCGTGCTTCCCAGAGCGATAGTCCCTGAAAGACCTGCGTTGAAAACAATGGTGTCGGTACCGTTGCCCTTGGCACACGCATGTACGGCCTTTTTCGTGTTGGCCGCCGTGATGGCATCGCGCAGTGAACATGTGCCTGCAGTCCCCGGGTCAATCAGTGAATATACGGTGATCGTGTTGGCTCGAGCGGTGCCGCACACTAATCCAACGATCAGTGCGGCCATTCCGGCGGGAATCAATCGAGCCAGAAATGTCCGGCTCCTTTGATTCGTGAAGCTATAATTTGCGGCGCACGAGCGCGATTCGGCATGTCGTTGCAGCATAAGCATCGTCTTTCCCTCTCTGAAGCTAGAATAATTTAGAGCGATCCCGCCGCCGTCGCGATGAGACGGTTATGGATGGACCGAGTTTTGACTCGATATCAAAACTGCCTATCGATTCGTAATAGTCGATATTTGACCGCTTACGCCGCAAGAACTAGCACTCAATCCAGCTGTTCGCAATTCTTCAATAAGCTGTTCTCATAAACTTTCGGTTAGCTTTGAGACGGCTGATATCTCCGCCTAAGACAGCGCAAAACTTCCGACAAATGACCGAAATCAGCGGATAGTTCACGCAAGAAGCTAATGTAATCTGTCAGGGACACGAGGCGGCTTGACAAGAAAACCTTGAACCAGCGCTTCGCTGGACTGTGCTCGAATTTCTGCGCCGCGGCTATTGCCACCGTCGCGGGGATTGGCCGCCAACAGCTAAAGCTTCGGTTCGACAATAAGCGCGAGCTCGCCCTGCCCTGCTCCGAACTGCGGCATGTCGATTACGGCTTAGCCTCAACTTCGGACACCGCCCAAGGCGCCACGGTCGACCGTGTGATCGTCAATGCCGACTCGATGCGCAATGCCCAGCTGGTCAATCGCAAACAGTTTATGTTTCGATCAACCGCGCCCGCCACGATGCCCAGGTCTATACCGACGACCTTCAGGTCTTGCGACGGGGGATCGCGCGCGAGCCGCGCAAGGCAGTTGCGCTTGAGACCGTCAATTCTGCACGGCCGACCACTGAACTAAAGCAGCAACAGACATGCTTCAACATAAAGATATGATCGACATCTGCCGTCCCTTTTTTGGCGGCGGACCCGCAACGAACGGTGGGACCTCTCCGACTATAACCATCGTACCCGGTTGTATGGTTAGCTCCAGTAAGCACATCGACAGACAGATAAAACTCATCTTGAACATCCATGAGTTGGGCAAGGCGCTCGCAGATGGGATTCTCGTTGCTTCAAAGCGTTATGGTAACGCCAACCGTCGCTTTCGATGAAGCCCGTTGGCGAGCGCCTCCGTGCGATTCGTTCTCCGCCAATCTTACTGCTTTTCGAGGATAATCACTGGGATTTGTCGCTTCGTTTTTTTCTGGTATTCGCTAAAGATAAGGATACTCCTCGGTCATTTTTTGCCAGATTTGGTCGCGCTCTTTTCCGGTCACCACCCGCGCGCGGGCGTCAAAACGATCGTTCGCCACTTGCACTTCGACTACTGAATTAGCGCGCAGGTTCAGGTACCAGTTCGGGTGAGTATCAGCGCCGCCTTTTCACCCAATCAAGACGTAGGCATTCTCGGCAGTTCCATACAGCACGGGTGAGGTGCGCTTCTCGCCAGAGCGCTGGCCGATTGTGGTGAGCAAGAGGCAAGGCAATCGACGCGGAATGCCAACCGAACTGCCATCCCACAGATGCCCGTCGGCTCCCCCGCTCTCGCGATATACTCGGACGTGGTCAGAGATCCATTCGGGCGGTTTGCCCGCTAGATCATTTTTGCGTACTGGTCCAAAATCGGCAGCACTTTATCCGTGCCCGCCGCCGGCAGGAAGAACACTGCGCGCTCGGCGCCCGCCGCTTCGTATTCATCGAGCGTCTTGCGATCCGTCGGCGCGCCAAACGCCGTAATCGCGATTGATTTCGGGTCGCGGCCAGCCTCGGTGGCGAACTCGTGCAGCTTGGTAACCTGCTCCGTGAATTTCGAGCCGGGACCCGCGTTGGGCATCCAGCCGTCACAATAGCGAATCACGCGCTGCATACCGCGCGGTCCATGGCTGCCGAGCAGAATCGGCGGATGGGGTTTCTGTATAGGCTTGGGCCAGCACCATACCGGATCGAAGTTGACCATCTCGCCGTGATAGCTGGCTTCGTCCTGCGTCCAAAGCGCCTTCATCGCCTCGACGCGTTCGCGCAGCAGCTTCCATCGCGATTTCGCCACGGTGCCGTGGTTCTCCATCTCCTCTATGTTCCAGCCGCCACCAATCCCGAAGATCACCCTCCCATTCGAGGCAAGGTCGACGCTCGCCACTTCCTTAGCCAGCACGATTGGGTCGCGCTCGATGACGAGACAGACACCGGTCGCGACTTTGAGATGCTTTGTCGCAGCAGCCGCCATCGTCATCGCCACGATCGGATCGATCGTATGCGAATATTCGCGCGGCAATTCACCGCCGAGCGGATAAGGAGTCCGGCGAGAAGTTGGTATGTGCGTATGTTCGGGAAAGAAGATTGATTCGAAGCCGCGCTGTTCCGCTGCTTTTGCCAATTCGTCGGGACGAATCGCGTAATCCGTCTGGAAGATGACTACGCCGTATTTCATGGCTGCTTGCACCTCATTTTCGAAAACTTTCGCGCAGTATGCTCCCGTGATCTAAATTCCGCCAACGTCGCGAACAAGCGCACCTATCGGAGATGGTGCTCAGGGTCGCTCCCTATCCCGTGCCGGTCGGCTAAACGGGTTAAAAATCGCTTCAGCCAGCGCGCCGCGAAGGTGAATAGCGGATCGCCCTGCGAATAGATTGAGCGGACTGTGTACGCGGCGGACGGCGCTTTGCTAGAGTCGCGGCACGCGAAGAGGCTTCGATGTCAGCTGACGCAAGCACCGGAGGATCGCCCGCCGCTCAAGCTCGGCCTGTTCATGCCGAACTGCAGCAATGCCTATTCGATAAGTACGCTTAAAGGCGAGCCCGATGACTGGACCTACGAATCCAACCTGAGGATCGCTTTGCGCGCTGAGGAGCTGGGCTTCGAGCTCTTATTTCCCGTCTCCAAATGGCGCGGCTACGGTGGGGTGACGAATTATCTGGGAACCTCGCTGGAAACGATGACTTGGGCGTCGGCGTTGCTGGCACAGCCCTCGCGCATCAAAGTTTTTTCGACGGTTCATGTACCGCTGTTTCATCCGGTGGTGACCGCCAAGATGGGGGCGACGCTCGACCACCTGAGCCAAGGCCGCTGGGGCTTGAACGTGGTCAGTGGCTGGAGCGAGTGCGAGTTTGGGATGATGGGGACCGAGGTGATCCCGCACGCCGAACGGTATCAGCGGACTGCGGCCTATATCGAAATTCTCAAGGGACTGTGGACCAGTGAGCCGGGTGCGTTTTCGTATGACTCGCCTTGGTATCACATTAGGGACGTGGAAGTGCTGCCGCAGCCGGTGCAGCGGCCCCATCCGGTGATCGCGAATGCGGGCAATTCCGAAGACGCGCGCGCGATGACGGCTCGGCTGTGCGACTGGGCCTTCATGGCGGTGAGTTCGATTGAAGCGGGCGCTGAGCTGAGTACCGACTTCAAAGCACGCGCCGCCACCCATCAACGGACCGTCCGCGGCGCGGTCTACCCGTTTGTGCTCTGGCGCGAGACAGAAGCCGAGGCCGAGGCCGAGGCCGAACGCCGCCGCATCATCGACGCCATGGATAGGGTCGCAACGGAGAACTGGGCGCGTGGCCTCCTCAGCCAGAGCGGTTCATTCGATCCCTCTCAGTATCCGCTGGAGGCGTTCGCATTCGGCGCCGGCGCCCTGCCGGTTTTGGGGAATGCCGAGAGCGTGATCCGACAAATCAGGCAACTCTATGAAGGCGGGATCGATGCCGTCCTGATGGTCTTCGAGTTGCCATATCGTCCAGTTATGCGACTTTTTGGCAGCGATGCGTGCAAGGTTGCCATAAATGCCGGTTATGCGAACTTGGGAACTCCGCATAAGCAGACACCGTACCTTGGTTTTCAACGAAATGGGTCTTGCGAGACGCGGTTAAGCGCTGGGCTACCGCAATTACATTGCGTGTGGAGCTAAGCAGTATCGGCGCACCTCTCGGGGTGGTCTTCAGGGTTGGTTTCTGAGGGCCGACTTCAACACGGCGGCCAGCTGTCTTACCGGCCTAAATTCGATTAACGTTTCGCCGATGGAAATATCACACAGTGCCGCCGGTGTTTTTAGCTGGATGCTGCATGAAGGACGGTTCAACACTCGCATGCGCCAGTTGGCCACGAGCTGTGTGAACGCATTCTCGCTGCGGGCATTCCGATAGTGCGTAGCTTCTGTTACGTCGGAACTCTCCATCCCCAAGTCGCCGCAAGTGCTACATCTGGAAGCGTGGCGAAGCTCAATCGAACAGAATCCCTGAAGCGCATGGTCTCGAGGAACGCCCCGATTTCGTGCAAAGCCCACTGATGACCGCTCGCCGAACAGGATAGCTAGTACGCCTGCGATTGAACGATAGGAGTGAAATCGAGGTTTCAGTGCTTGCGGAGTTCCGCGGCGAGGGTGGCACCGACTATGTAGCGTTGCCAATGGTGTGTTCCAATGGCGAAGTCAATGCGATTTCGTTCCTGACCGATCGGCCGAGCGGCTTCAGCGAGACTGACATCGCTGGCCTGGAGGAGATAGCATGCGCGCTTGGAATTATCGTTGAGCTGCAATCGACACGACGGATCGCCAAACCCTGCTGGATACCTACGTCGGTGCCCGGACCGGTGCTCGCGTTCTTAGTGGTAAGATCCAGAGAGGCACCAGGGAAACGATTCGAGCAGTCATCTGGATCAATGATTTAAGGCAATTCACGGCGGCAGCCGAAGATCTAGGTCGTGATGACCTGATCACTCTGTTGAATGATTATTTCGAAATTGTCGCGCAGGCGGTGCTTGCTGAGCAGGGCGAGATATTGAAATTTATTGGCGACGGGATGCTGGCCGTCTTCGAATTGCAACCGGAAGAGACGCCTGCGAATTGCTGCGCGGCTGCATTACGGGCAGCACGGAAGGCGGTTGCCGGGATCGGAAGTTGTAATCACATTCGAAGAGCCGAGGCCCGCCGGGAGATAAGATTTGGCATCGCGCTCCATCTGGGTGAAGTCTATTACGGGAATATCGGGGCACCCGAACGGCTCGACTTCACTGTCATCGGACCAGCCGTCAACCAGGCTAGTCGGATCGAAAAGCTCGGTTCGGAACTCGGCAAAGTCGCAGTCGCTTCCTCGAATTTCGCTGCTGCCGCTCCCGAGCCACTGGAACGCCTTGGCGCATACCATCTGCGTGGCGTCACTGGACCCCAGGAGATCTTCGCTGTTCCAATGCTCACCGGGAAGATCGATTAAGACGGATTGACCGGACCAGCCGTAGCTATGCATCAAATGAAACATCAGCGCTTAAACGCTCCGTCGTTCGTTTTCGAAACGTCGATGGTTGAAGAGATAGTTGTAATGGATTGCCGGTGACGGGATTCTTTATGTGTACTCCTGTTCTTGCTTGAGGGTGGTTCGTCAGTCACGGCTTTGGTCAGTTGGCTTGTGCAATTTATTCTGGCCGAACTGGGCATCATCACATATTAGTGCTGGCGCTAACGACATGGGAATGATGAAGAGAGGGGTGTTTGGGTGTAGTGACTGCGTTAGGGCGTACGCTTCAGGCTCCGCAGCTTTGCAAGCAAGTCTGAATATTGAAAGACGGCCTTCAAGACCTCTTTTGTAAACTGGATGCCGATTTCCACCTCTTCTTTTCCTACCGCATTAAACTCCTGCGACTCGATGTGAACCGCATCGTTTCCAAGCAAACGCAGGTCATCCAGGCCCGTGAGCAACTCTTGAGGGAGTATAACCTTGGTCCCAAGATCGCGCAGCCGATCTTTCAAGTTCTTAAGGTTTGCACCGGTGGCACCCCGTTCATGACACAGTTCTTCCAATGTTTTGCGCACCATGATCGCCGAGGCTATAAAGCATTCATTCGCATGACAGGTGATCGCTTCTTCCAAAGCCTTGGTTATGGAAGTCGGAATGTTGGTTGCATCGAAATCCAGGCGCTCCGGCGGGTATGATGCCAGTAGTGAAGGCGGGCCAGCGATGCCCCAGACGAAGAATATAAGTGCTCGGCAAGACGGATTTGGGCAC
>DATKPK010000083.1:0-4677 GCA_035524095.1 Binataceae bacterium (SeqCode)
AGGCAAGCTATGGCATTGATAAGTCTCGAGAACTTTGATCCCGTTGCTAACATGCTCCGCCTGCAGCAGGAACTCGACCGTTACCTGCGCAACCCGGCCTTCCATATGGGCATCTCCAGTCACGGCGCCTTTCCCCCCGTCAATATCCTCGACGATGGCGAAGGTGCGGTGGTGATGACCGAAATTCCGGGCGTCGATCCGGCAACTATCGCCATTTCCGGCCAGGGCAATACCATCACGTTGAGCGGTGAGCGCAAGCGCGAAGATATCGCCAACCCGCGCGGATTCCATCGGCGCGAGCGTCCCTTCGGCGCATTTTCCCGCTCGCTCCAATTGCCGGAACACCTCGATATGTCGAAGGCCGAAGCGCGTTATGACGCCGGCGTGTTAAGAATCCGTATTCCGAAGGCGGAAGCCTTGCGGCCGCGTCAGATCCAGGTGCAGGCCGCCTAAATAATATTTATACTCAGCCGTAGGCTAAATTTAAGGAGCAAGTTGCTATGACCCCCGAACAAGAAATTGTCGCGCGTGAAAAGCAGCAGGTTCAAGGCACTGAGAAAACTCGGCCGGGCCGCTACTTCATCCCCGATGTTGATATCTGCGAATACGATGATTCATTGCGGCTTTGGGCAGATATGCCCGGTGTCACCGACCGTGACGTCACCGTCAGCCTCAAAGACGGAATGCTAACGATCGAAGGCACCGTTTCTGCGGTCGGTTACGATAAGCTCTCCCCGCTCTACACCGAGTATAACGTCGGCAACTATTTCCGGCAGTTCGCACTTAATTCCGAAGTCGACGATGCACGCATCAGTGCGAAAATGCGTAATGGCGTCTTGACCGTTGACTTGCCCAAGCACGAGCAGGCCAAGCCGCGCACTATCACAGTAACGGCAGGCTGATCCTCTCGCTCTTTCGGCGTCTGTCACCCGTGTGGCCGGCACGTGAGAGCGCACGGAGCCGTACCCCGCGTCGCACCCCCACTCCGCAATTCCCTCTCACAGGAGCCAGCCATTTGTACGAGCTGGCTCCTCTTCTATAGTCAATTCACGAATAGCTACTGCGGCAAGGCTGAATTGAATTCATAATGCGCCGGCGAACTATATTTCTCCCGCCGCGCGATTTCCTGCCGAACAAGCGGCATTAGTTCACGGCCATAGTCAATCGCATCTTCCAGCGGATCGAAGCCTCGAATCAGGAAAGCGGTGACGCCCAGGTCATAATACTTCAACAGTGATTCCGCTACCTGCGCCGGCGTCCCGACTAGCGCCGTAGTATTCCCACGCGCTCCCGTAGCCGCTGCAACTTCCGTCCACAACCGATCATCCAATACCTTGCCGTGTGACGCGGCTTCGAGCAGCCGCTGCGATCCGACGTTCTCCGGCACGCCATTAGCCTGACCCAGCATGGCGGGTGCCCGTGTCTGCCGAATCGTCGCGATTATCTTGTCGGCGCGCGCCCACGCCTTTGATTCCGTTGCTGCCAGCACCGGCCGCATCGACAGGCTGAAGCGGACCGTCCGATTGTGGCGCGCCGCCGCCAGCCTTACCCGCCGGATCGTTTCCGCCGCAGCCTCCAGCGGCTCGCCCCACAAAGCATAGACATCGGCATGACGCCCCGCAACTTCAATCGCGGCGTCCGACGAACCGCCGAAGTAAATCGGCGGATGCGGCTTCTGGACCGGCCTAATTGCCGGCGACGCACCCTCGAAGCGGTAAAACCTCCCCTGATGGCTAAACGGGCGCTCGCTCGCCCAAACGCGCTTGACGACCTCGAGGTATTCGTCTGTACGCATGTACCGCACGTCGTGCGAGCTGTAATCGCCGTCCCGCCGCTGGTCCGTATCGTCACCTCCGCTGATGATATGCACGCCCAGTCGGCCGCCGCTGAATTGATCCAGCGTCGCCAGCTTGCGTGCAGCTACGGTCGGCGCAACGAATCCCGGTCGATGAGCGAGCATCAGCCGCAGCCGTTCAGTACACGAGGCGGCATACATCGAGACCAGGAATCCGTCCGGCCCGTTGCTGAAATACCCAATCAAAATCCGGTCGAAACCGGCCTGCTCATGGGCCTGAGCGAATCGCCGAGTATATTCAAGATCGATCGGCGGGCCCTTCGGCGTATGAATTTCGGACGCTTTCTGCGTCCCGATCATCCCAATAAACTCCACGCCCATAGTCAGACCTCCAACACGAGACGCATATGTTGCCGACCGAGCAAGACGCGCTCCACGTGGCGACGGTGTTCGTCAGGTTATCAGTTCAACCCAATAAACGATAGAAACAGTAGAGTAGTTGCTACCCGATCGTCCCAAGGCGGTCAAGGCTTTCCCAATCATGGTGGAAAACGCTCAAGCCACCAAACCATCGCGTCTGCGTGCTGGCGCGATTAGTCGCGGCCGAGATAGTGCATTAGAGCCGCCGGCATGACTCCCGGCGGCGGCGGCCTCCGATTGAATAGCTCAAATGCCAGCTCACCTTGCCCGGCCAGCATACCCGCGCCGTCATAGGATCGCCGTTCCAACGCGACCGCAGGCATGAGGAAGGGCGTCGGCTGCCTCGCATAGCTCAGGTCGTAAAAGACACAATCGGAAGGCGCCGCCGCGTAATCCAGTGCGAACTCCTCACCTCTCAATCCGGCCGAAGTCGCGTTGATAATCAACGCTGCCTGTCCCATCAAAGTGCTATTTGTAAGCACACTAATCGGCTTGGCTTCGATCGCGCAGACACCTCGTACTCTCGCGAAACGCCTCATCAGCGCGGCCGCCCGAGCCTGCGTCCGGTTGGCGATTACGATCCGGCCTGCTCTCATCCTTATACATGCCAGCACCGCCGACGCAGCCGCACCCCCCGCACCCGCAATCACCACGGCCTTGCCCGCAGCGTCCACCTGCTTGCCGCGCAGATCCGTTTCAAGACCGCGCGCGTCGGTGTTATCGCCGTGCAGTACGCCTTCACGATTTATTACGCAGTTCACCGAGCGCAACAACCGCGCTTCATCGCTCAGCTTGGGAAGTATCCGTGCGGCGCGCTCCTTATGCGGTACCGTCAGATTCACGCCCAACATTTCAAGCGCCACGACCGCCCGCAGCGCCTCCCGCAGCTTCTGCGCCCCGACGTGAAAAGCGCCGTATGCCCTGTCCATCTCCAGCGCTGCATAGGCCGCATTGTGCATCGCCGGCGACAGCGAATGTTCCACCGGGTCGCCATACACCGCGGCGAAGAGCGTGCGCCCGCTCAACTTCGCCGACATCAGCCTAGCCCTTGCCCAACCGCGCCGCGCGCACTTCTTCGGCGGTATAAAGGTAGCGATATTTCAGGCCTGTGCCCGCAAACGCGTTGGCCGCGCCTTCGCCACGCTCGACCAGCGCGAATGCCATACTCACCTTCGCGCCCGCAGCCTTCATCGCCTCGACCGCCTGAAGGCTCGACCCGCCCGTCGTAATTGTATCGTCGATCACTGCTGTAATCCGATTCGGCTGAAACGCGCCTTCGATCTGCTGCTGCAAGCCGTGCGCCTTGGTCTCTTTGCGCACGAAAAAACCCCTCAGATCGTAATTCCTTCGGAACGCCGCCTGGATGATCGCGTCAGTCACCGGCAACGCCCCCGCGGCCATCCCGCCGATCTGATGTATGCCTTCTGCCATAACCAATTCGATCATTAATTCGCCGGCAAGATATGCACCCTGCGGTAAATAGAGCGTCCGCTTGCAGTCGATGTAATAGTTCGAGGCCCGGCCAGACGCGAGCGTGAGCTCGCGCTCAAAATAAGACTCACGCGCCAGCAGCCCGAGGAGTTGATCTCGTAGTTGATTATTCATTGCGGCTTTGGTGCCTATCTTAGCCGCCCCATCTATTCGCGCAACGATACTCGGCGATCGTCTATTCGATCTGCTCTTAAGTAATGTCCGTGCACGCCACCATAATGTTATTCTTGGCCGATGTTCTTCGCGCCCTTTCTGATCATTTACGGAGTCCTACTGTTCCTATTGCTGGGCTTCGTTTTCGTTCTCATCCAGATCGGTGTGATTCATTACGCGTTCCAGATGCTCGGCCTGTCGCCGAATCTGGCCTTCCTCGCACTGCTCGCCAGCCTGATAGGCAGTTATATCAATATACCGCTAACGCGTATCCATGGCGGCCCGCCTCATCCGGTTGAACTGGTCAACCGATTCGGCGTCCGCTACCGCGTGCCGATGCGCTATGCGGACGATGGCGCGACCACAATTGCGATTAACTTCGGCGGCGCGATCGTGCCAATCTTGATCTCACTATACGTTTTGCACGCCCAGCCTGGCGCGCTTTTGCCCGCCCTGCTCGGTGTGGCGATCGTCGCGGCGGTGGTTCATCGCTTCGCCCGCCCTGTCCCGGGTTTGGGCATCGCTACGCCGATGTTCATCCCACCCATCGTCGCCGCCCTCACCGCATGGTTTCTCGGCAGCTTCTTTAATATGCCCCATCATGTCGACGCGTTCGCTTATGTCGGCGGGACGATGGGCACTCTCGTCGGTGCCGATATCCTGAATCTTCGCCGAATCGGCGATCTCGGCGCGCCGGTCGCCTCGATCGGCGGAGCGGGCACCTTCGACGGCGTCTTTCTCACTGGCATCGTCGCCGTCCTGCTGGCGTAGACAGATTGCGAGCAGGAGGGCGTGCTCGCTGTAACGAGCACGCCCTC
>DATKPK010000084.1:0-17291 GCA_035524095.1 Binataceae bacterium (SeqCode)
ATTGAGTGAGGTCGCCGCGACCCTGGCGCGTGAGCTCGTGCGCGATGGTGAGGGCGCCACCAAGCTCGTTACGGTCGAGGTTCGCGGCGCGCGGACTGTTGCGGAAGCCGAAAGAGTCGCTCGTCAAATCGCCAATTCGCCACTGGTCAAAACCGCTTTCTTCGGCTGCGATCCCAACTTCGGCCGCATCGCGATGGCGATCGGAAAGGCGGGCGTGCCGATCGCTCTCGACCGTCTCGAGGTCGCGCTGGCGGGAATCAAGATTGCCAGCCGCGGCGCCCTGCACGTCGAGGCATTGGACGCTGCGGCAACTAAGATGAAGGAAGCCGAATTCGGCCTCACCGTGGATCTCAAGGCGGGCAAGGCCAAAGCTCAAATAATGACCTGCGACTTCAGTTACGGTTACGTCAAAATCAATGCCGAATACACGACCTGATCGAGGCCCGTACGCGTTTCGGCATCGGAGGCGCTAGGGCGATGGCGGAATACATTCGCGTGGCGAGCCGCGCCGAAATTTCCGATGGCCGCGCCAAATTGGTCAAGGCCAACGGGGTCGAGATCGCACTGTTTCATTCCGGCGGGCGCTTCTTCGCGATCAACAATGCCTGCCGCCATCGCGGCGGCCCGCTCGCCGACGGCGACATCTACGGCACTCGCGTGGTTTGCCCGTGGCACGGATGGGAATACGACTTCACCACTGGCAAAAATCCTGACGACCCGGGCGTCAGCGTCGCCTGCTATCCGGTTCGCGTCGACGGTGACGAGATCTTTGTGGAAGCCTGACGCCCAACCGCCAGTCTCCGCTTCTCAATAATGCCAACTCCATCGACTGTCCGCGACACCGGTCGCCTGCCCGATTTCCTCGGCGTCGGCCCCCCGCGGACCGCAACCTCTTGGCTTGATGCCGTGCTGCGCGGCCACGCTGCGATGCCTCGCGATATCAAGGAAGTCGACTTTTTCGTCAAAAACTATGCGCGCGGAATCGAATGGTACAAAAGCTATTTCCGCGACGCTGATGCGGCCTTGCCCGCAGGCGAAATCTGCCCAAGCTATTTCGGTCCGCCCGAGGTGCGCGATCGCGTCAAGCTGCATCTCCCGAACTGCAAGATCATCTGTACGATTCGCGATCCGGTAGAGAGCCTTTACTCCGGCTACCGTCTATCGCTCCGCAATGTCTGGACCCACACGGATATTGAATCGTTCGCGGCCGGCGGATGGGGTAGCGGACGCGCTGGTGCTCTGCGGGCATGGCGCGAGATGTTCGGTGCAGACCACGTTCTTGCCTGCATCTATGACGACCTCAAAGCCGATCCGCAGGGCTACCTCGATCCGATCTGCGACTTCATCGGCATTAAGCGGATCGATTTGACGGGCCACGAACTCGCCACGCGCCGCGTCAATACGTTCAAGCAGTTGCCCAAAAACCAATGGCTCGCTCGCAAAGCCCGCAAGCTGCGTGACCGCCTGATGGAGCGCGAGGCCTACGGCATGGTCGATCTGCTGCGGCGTGCCGGCGTCTGGCGTTTCTGCTTCGAGCGCGGTGATGAGCTTCCGCCGCTTAGTCCTGCCGTCGAGCAGCGCCTGCGCGATCGTTGCAAACCTGATATCGAAGAGCTTGAGCGCTTGATCGGACGCGACCTCTCGATGTGGAAACAGCCGTCGGTGGAACGCAATCAGGCCCGTGGCGTCGCCGCATCTGCCTGACCAGCATCGCCGTCCAAGTGAGTCTAACCGGTGCTATGAGAATGACGGGCGTGCTTCGCTTCATTTCTTAGTAGCGCGGACGGTATTGGAGTTTGCCGGTCGCCGCGCGCATTGGCTTGATTACCTCGGGAGTTGATTGTCGCAAGGCCCCTTGTATGCCACCACGTTTGCGGCAATCAAGCCGCCGCTTTTCCTCGAGCAAACGCCGCACGAGCGCATGAGCTTCTGCCCGCTCCGGCTTGCCACCCAGATAGCCATAGAAGAATCTCAACCGCCGGCTGCGCGAGGCAAAACGTCCGATACTCCGATCGAGATGAACTAGGTTTCGCAGGCGCAGCTTCCAACTCACGCGGCGTGCCGAACGAAAATCCTCCAGATCGAGGAAGTAGATCCGCACCTCGCCGCCACCCGCCTCCAGCATCAGATTGGTCTCCTGCATATCGAGGGTGTACAAACCGGCGTCATGCAATCGGCAGATTTCCCGCGCGGCCAGCCTCGCGAGCCATTGCCGGCGATAGAAGTTACGCCCGTCTGCCAGGATGAAGGCGCTCATCACGCGTGCGTCCGGCAAGGCTTCACTCGCGACCCAGCTCGCCCGCACGGCGCCGTAGGCGCGCTCCTCGACCGCGAGCAGCGGGCGCGGATGAGAAAATCCCGCCGTTTGAAGCATCCGCGCGCCGCGCATAATCCGCACCGCTCGCGAGCCGCGCAGCCGCGCAACCCACCCTTTCAGAAGGGAACCTTCCTCAACGCGTTTGATGAAGCAGCGTTGGCGGTTGATTTCAAGGAAACCGGCGATTGAACGTGGAGTGCGCTTAACCTCGCGAAAACCTGGACTCTCGATCAGGCTGGTGACGCCTGATGCTGCCGCTGCCCATGATGCCTCCGCGGCATAGATTATCTTGCTCTGCCAGCGTGGAAAGCCGGCTGCTTGGCGTGCCGGGGCCGCTTCGTTGTTCGCATCGGCATCCGGCGGCAGCATAGGGTGATGCCATCGTAACTTACAGGAGCTTCAAGCGGTATGTCTGGGGCCTGATCAGCGATCGCTCAAGCGTCCGTGTCCGGACGCCCGGCAAACCGATCTCTCCGCAGCAGGTCCGTTAACGCCCGAGTACGTGGCGCACGGTATTCAGGATATAGATGAAGTCGCGGGGCGAACCGATTTGGCCCATCAGCGCCACTTTCGAGAGCATTTCCATCTCGTCGTGGGTGATGCCATGTAGTCGCTTAAGCCGATCGTCCTTGCGGAATTCTTCCCAGCCCGAACGTGATTCGCGTTCGTTGTGGGGCTTGAGCATGTCTACCGCACCCGGATTGGCGAGAAAAAACAGATCTCGCTGATCCAGGCCGAGTACATCCGCAAGCTTGACCAGTACGCGGTCCGACGGATGTCGCTTGCCGGCCTCGAGATGGCCGACATACGGGGTTGAGGTTTTGATGCGCCGAGCAACCTCGTGCTGCGTCAAATCCAATTGCCTTCGCCGTTCGCGAATCACCTGTCCGAAAGTACGTTCTTTCCGCTTTGCCATCGACTGCCTAAGGGGCTGATTTGGATACAGCCAGTTTAGATTCCCCTTTCAACTACTGAGCCTCCGAAACCAAGGTTCTCGAAAGCCGCTGTCGTTACCCCCCACGGGCAGCCGGTGAATCCCGACGAGCCAAGGTCTAACTGCGGTCGGCTCCGACACACTAATTTAAGCTTATCCGTCAGCCGAATAGCAAGCCTAAAAGGCTACGTCTGACTAATCAATTAGAGTCAATGTAGCTGGAGGTAGGAATTTAAGTGTAAACGAATTCTTGATCTCGTCAGAAAGTAATATAGCGCCTTTACTCAGTTGCCGTACGGATTGCGCCCCTCATTTAAATAGATCGAGTAGTCAGCGATCGTTCCGGCCTCATGTGCAGGGCCACGAAAGCTCTGCGTTGCGCCAGGCGGCAGGTTGTCGAAGCTAAGGGTGTCGAGGCCGAGGGCATGACCTTCGCGGTCATAGTAATGCAGCTCTAATTTGACGGCGCGAGTCACGTCGCCGCGATTATGCACCCGGCCCGCGATAAAGACTTGCCCTCCGCCCAGTTCAAGATGGCTCTGTGTCACTTCTACCGGTTCGGTTTGGAATAGGAGAAACAGGACTCCCGCACAGAATACGACCGCCCCAGCCAGTATTAGCCATCGGGCGCGGCCCCTATGCCGCTTTCCATCTGTCGCGGCGCGTCGGCCCTGGGCCATGTCAGTATGACCGCGGCAGCTTCAGCACATGCTCGCTAATCGTGTTGAGCACCATTTCCTGAGAGACCGGCGCGATCTTGGTGAGTCGGCACTCGCGGAAGTAGCGCTCGACATCATATTCCTGCATGTAGCCGTAGCCGCCCAGCGTCTGGACCGCGCGATCGCACGCCTCAAAGCCCGCCTCGGCTGCGCGATGCTTCGCGATATTCGCCTCGGGACCACATGGTTTGCGATGATCAAAGAGCCACGCCGCCTTGAGCATCATGAGGTTGGCCACTTCGAGCTTCGCGTAAGCGTCGGCCAGCGGATGAGCAATCGCCTGGTATTGGCCTATCGGCCGCCCGAACACGACCCGCTCCTTGGCGTAGCGCACCGCCCGATCAAGCGCGGCGCGGCCCATCCCGATTGCCTCGGCGGCAATCAGAATACGCTCGGGATTCAGCCCGTCCAGCAGCGTATGAAAACCCCGCCCAACCTGTCCCACCACGTCACTCGCCGATACGCGCAGGCTATCGATGAAGAGCATGTTGGTATCGACAGCATGGCGGCCGAGTTTGTGCAACTCGCGTACTTCGACCGCGCTCCGATCGATATCGGCGAAGAAAAGCGTCATTCCATCAGTTTTCTTGGCGACTTCGTCGATCGGCGTGGTCCGTGTCAGCAGCAGCATCTTCTTTGATTCCTGCGCCTTCGTGATGAAAACCTTGCGCCCGTTGATAACGAAGTTGTCGCCCTCGCGTTTGGCAAACGTCTTGATATGCGTGATGTCGTTACCGGCGTCCGGCTCGGTCACCGCGAACGAAATATGAATCTCGCCCGCGATTGCCGACGGCAACACGCGGCGCTTCAGATCCTCACTCCCATGATGAACGATCGGCGCCAGCCCGAAGATTCCCAAATGGACCGCACTCGCGGCGTTCATCGCACCGGCATAGGCAACTTCCTGCATCACCAGGGCCCCCTCCGTGATGCCGAGCCCACTGCCGCCATATTCCTCAGGAATCGCAACCCCCAGGTAGCCTGCTTCCGCGAAGGCGTTGAAGAACTCATGCGGAAATTCGTGGCCCTGATCCTTCTCACGCCAGTATTCATCGGGAAAGCGCTGGCACAAGGTGCGGGTACCTTCTACGATTTCCTGTTGGGCCTCGGTTAGCTCAAAGTCCATCTGCTGCTCCGTTGCGGAATCGGGGCGGATGCCACTCGATTGTCTCAGCCTGATTAATACGCCGATAATAGCGCCAGTTCCAAGGCCTTCCCAACTCCGCTGCAGCACTAGTGACGACCTTAGCCGCCCTCGCGATCCTGCTCGCTTTGCTGATTGGTCCCTTGGTAATGGCGCCAATCGAACACAATTTCGAGGCCTATTGCTTCGTAATCGGCCTGATTGCGGTCAGCGTCAGTCACTGTTGGAGCAGCGCTCTCGTCTACCACGCAGGAACCGAGCCGCTGATGATTACAACTGCGGTGGTCGTCGCCGGCCTGCTTTTCGGACGCATCCGGCGGCCGCTCGACCACGCCTTCACCGGTCTGCGTGAGCGAGTTCCGCGTGCCGCCCTGACCGCTGTGGTAATCGCCGGGATTGCGCTCTTATCCAGTGTTGTGACCGCGATTGTCGCCGCCCTGCTGCTGGCTGAGGCGGTCCAGCTCCTGCGCTTCGATTCCGCCAAACGGATTACCGTGACCGTGCTCGGTTGCTTTGCGATTGGCATGGGCGCCGCTTTGACGCCGATCGGCGAACCGCTGGCGACACTGGTGGTGAACGGCTTGAGTCTCCGTTTCGGCGATCTATTCCGTCTGCTGGCGCCTTATGTTTTGCCCGGAGTGGCCGTTTTTGGCTTCTTTGCGGGATGGGTAGCGCGCGGCGCGTACGAGACGGCCACCACCGTAACCGCTGATCTGGTCGACGAAACGTCGCTGGCCGCGATCCTCCAAGGCCTCAAAGTCTATATATTCGTTGCCGGCCTCGTGCTCGTCAGCTTCGCGTTCGAACCGATGGCTGATCGCTACGTTCCCTCGCTCGGTACCGGAGCTCTCTACTGGATCAACATGGCATCAGCGGCGCTCGACAACGCCACTCTGGTCGCGGTCGAGATGCATCACATGGCCCCCGAACGTGCCCGTGAACTTCTGCTCTCTCTGCTCGTTGCTGGCGGGATGCTCATTCCTGGCAACATCCCCAATATCGTCAGCGCTGGCGTACTACGCATCGGTAGTCTCGCCTGGGCCCGGCGGGGCGTGCCAATCGGTCTAGCGGTCCTCGGCATTTACTTTGCTGTTTTCGCTTTGCTGAGTTAGCCGGAAGTACTGGAACGCTCCACAAAAAGTGGCGTCCAGCGCCTTTTGTCTCCGTTGTATCTGTTTGGCGAGCCCGTCCTCGTGGTGCCGCATGCCTAAGGGACGGGCAGCAGATGCCGCACCGAAGGGCGTTGCGCTAGGCAAAGTGGCGGCGTAAATCAGTCAAGGACGGGTGATGGGTGCGTATGACCCTTCTCGTCAACAACTCGAAACGTCCCATTTGATGGTGCGTCCAGCCCAAGCCGGTACCAAAAACCCAAGGCTACGCCGCAAGTGAGCGGCTAGGAGGATTACGAGTCCGATGACTCCCAAACAAGTTTTGCAGTTTATCAAGGACAAGGGTGTGGTTCAGGTCGATATCAAATTCATCGACCTGCTCGGGACTTGGCAGCATTTTTCCGCGCCAATTTCCGAATTCGGCGACGAGGAGGTCTTCTCCGATGGCCTCGGCTTCGACGGTTCGTCGATCCGCGGATGGTCCGAAATCAACAATAGTGACATGCTGATCATCCCGGACCCTACCACTGCCGCGATCGATCCTTTCTGCAAGGAACCGACGCTTACCCTCCTCGGTAACGTCCAGGACCCGATCACCCGTGAGGATTATCCCCGCGACCCGCGCAATCTTGCACGTAAGGCTGAGGCCTATCTGAAATCAACCGGCGTCGGGGATATCGCCTACTTCGGCCCTGAGCCGGAATTCTTCATCTTCGACGGCGTTCGTTTCGATACCAATCAGCAATCCAGCTATCACTTCATCGAGTCCAACGAAGGTATCTGGAATAGCGGCAGGGAAGGCGCTGTAACTGGCGGAGCTAACCTCGGCTACAAGGTCAAAAACAAACAGGGCTATTTCCCGGTGCCTCCGACCGACAGCCTTCAGGATATTCGCACCGAGATGGTGTTGGTGATGCAAGGCGTCGGCATCCGCGTCGAAAAGCAGCATCACGAGGTCGCCACGGCCGGCCAGGCGGAAATCGATATGCGCTTCCAGCCGCTGACTAAAATGGGCGATTGGCTGATGTGGTACAAATACATCGTCAAGAATGTCGCCGCCCGCCACGGCAAGACCGCGACGTTCATGCCGAAACCGATTTTTGGCGATAACGGCACCGGCATGCACACCCATCAGAGTATCTGGAAGGGCGATACTCCGTTGTTTGCCGGTAATGGCTATGCAGGTATGTCTGAAACTGCGATGCATTACATCGCCGGTATCTTGCATCACGCGCCTGCGCTCGCAGCCTTCACCAATCCGGGCACCAATTCCTACCGCCGCTTAGTCCCGGGCTTCGAGGCGCCGATTAACCTCGCGTATTCGAGCCGCAACCGTTCCGCCTCGGTGCGCATCCCGATGTACTCGCCGTCGCCCAAGGCGAAGCGTATCGAAGTTCGCTTCCCCGATCCGACCTGCAACCCGTATCTTGCGTTCTCCGCGATGCTGATGGCGGGTCTCGACGGAATTCAGCGCAAGCTCGATCCGGGCAAGCCCCTCGACAAGGATATCTACGCGCTGACGCCCGCCGAATTGGCTGAGGTGCCGAGCATGCCGCCGTCGCTGGAGGCGTCGCTGGACAACCTGCGCAAAGATCACGAATTCCTGCTCAAGGGCGACGTCTTCACTGAAGACCTGATCGAAACTTGGATCGACTATAAGATGGCGAATGAGGTAAGCGCAATTCGGCTCCGGCCCCATCCGTATGAATTCGCACTGTATTACGACGCCTGACCATAAATACTAAAACCAACTGACTAGTGGGCGGCGAGACTGACTAATCTCGCCGCCCGCTTCACTCTGACGCTACGTCCGATCACAAATTTTATCAGTATCAATTCGCGACGGGCTTTTGTCTTATGAGTCTCCACGCGAGCCCTGCCGGTATGTGGCTTTGAGCCTCAGGATTGGTCTCTGATCGCTCTGGCCCTTTCTCATTTCGCCAAGAAAGGCTTTGCCTCTGTCGCGAAATGCTTTTCACCAGCAGTCTCACGGATCTTCATTCATTACTATTTTCGTTATCGTAAGTATTTGAATTGATTAGTTAATCCGGTGATCGCAAACTCTATTTGATTCTCTTATAGTCCTTGGCACGAGCTTAGCTTGTACCCCTCTATCGCAGCCGCATCGATTCGGAATCGAACGGTGACGGCAGGTTTAGGGAGGATAGGCAATGAGTTTTTTCAAGCCAGCCTTGGTCGCAGTCACTACCATCGGATTCTTCAGCGTAGCAGTCTCCGCGCAGAGTCAATCGAGAGCTACGACGACAGCTCACGACTCAATGATCTACGACGCGGTCGTGCTGCCGACGCCTGATCAAGTCCAGGCCGAGTTGAATACAGTCGGCGACCGCCTCCGTAGCGACGAGCGTGCCTCGTTCTATAGTCCGACCGCAGAGAGTGACTATCTGGACGCGGAGCGCGATTTCAAGGTCGGACAGTACGATCACGCCGCCGATGCCGCTGAAGCCGCGGCCGCAGCGTTGCCCGATGTCCCGAACTGGAAGACCGGCGCCAGCACCACCCAGGAAAATTAAAGCCCTCTCCGCGCGATGAGGTCCGCTCCCCCGGCCTCATCGCCTACCGAGGCAGGCAGGCTCCCCACTGCCTGCCTCTTCTTTTTCCCAGACGGCCACTAATATCTTGCGTCGGCAGGATGTCCTTTATTTTGCCCCCTTGGACTGGACGCGGACCGCTAAACTTCCTACGCTGCGAAGCATCAACTTCTGAATTGATGGCCGTCCCCGGGAGGTCTGCCGATGGAACTACTCAAAGATCGTGTCGCAATCATATCTGGTGGAACCGGTGCGCTTGGACGCGCCGTCAGTGAGCATTTTCTGGCGCACGGTGCGAAAGTCGCCGTTCCTTATATTGTCGATGCCGAAGTGCCGCTGTTCAACGAACGCTTGGGTAATCGCTTCCCGGCTTCCAGTTCGTGGCTGAGCAAGGTTGACGTCAGCGACGAGGGCCAGGTGGCGAAGTTCGTTGAAGAAGCGGCCAGCAAGTTCGGCAAGGTTGATATCTTGATTAACCTTATCGGCGGCTTCTGGGGCTTCAAGACTGTAGCCGATACCTCGCTTGCCGAATGGCAGGCGATGTTCGATATCAACCTCAAGCCGACGTTTCTGCTATGCCGCGCTGCTGTGCCTGTGATGCAGAAAAACAAATACGGCCGCATCGTCTCTGTCAGTTCACGGACCGGCCTCACCGGCGCGGGCGAGTTCGCCGCCTACGCGATCGCCAAGGGCGCGATCAAAACCTTCACCGCCTCGCTGGCCGAGGAGGTGCTCGCCGATAACGTTCTGGTCAACGCCATCGCGCCCAGCACCATCGACACCGAGGCTAATCGGAAGGCGATGCCCAAGGCCAAGCACGAGAACTGGGTCAAGCCGGAAGATATTGCGCGCACCTTGGCGTTTCTTAGTTCGGAGCAGAATCAGGTGACTTCAGGCGCCGTCGTGCCAGTCTATGGCCGCGCCTAGCGCACAACCGAAAGGTAGGCTCCGAGAGGCGTAGTCGACATCCGCGAGTGAATAGCGCTCCTACGCCGATTCGCCATAGCCCTGTTTTAAGAGCCGGTGCGAGGCGCAAGCATCCCTCCTTAGGATTGGGACGGAGCCGTTGTTGGGCGACAGGTTAAATCTGGAAGTGGATAGCGCTCTTGCGCCGTTCCGCCAGCGACTGCAGCGTGGTCCGCTCCAGGATCGCGTTGACGCTGTCCCGAATCTCGCACCAGGCCGTCCGCATGGGACAGGATTCGCCGCGCTGACATGGTGATGAACCACCGGCCTCTTCGAGGCATTCGACCGGCACGTAATCTCCCTCGACGATTTGTACCACGTCGGCCATTGTGATTTTCGCCGGATGGCGCGCCAGCAGGTAGCCGCCGTTCGGACCCTTTTGGCTCGCCACCAATCCGCCACGCTTTAGCTCGATCAGCAGTCGTCGCAGGTAGTTCTCGGGGATACTCTGCATCATTGCGATCTCTTCGACTCGCTGCGGCTGCACGTTCGGATAACGCTCCGCGAGCATAATCAAGGCCTTGAGGCAGTAATCGACGCCGACACCGAATTTCATGGCTGGCTTAACGAATAGCACGGCCAGCTTAATACATAAATAGCTGACTCATCTACTCATGTAAGTAGTTGACCAAAATGGTCTGGTAAGTTACTTTTAACTTTCGAGACCCCTTTCCCTTCGGAGCATCTTACAACGTGCCTAAGCGAGAACCGCCATCTTGGGAACTCGTCCTCAAGCGCAATACCGTGGAGCGCCTCAAGCACGATCTGTTTCCTTCCGAGCTAACCAACCAATGGAACCGCCTGGTCGAGACTCCGTACGAAAAGCTCCCCGAGGAAGACATCGTCCGCCTCCAGTGGTTCGGGATGTACCACGACAAGCCAAAAATCGGCACCTTCATGATGCGCGTGAAGATCCCGAGCGGCATCCTGACGCCCGAAGGCCTTCGGACTATCGGCGCGATTTCTGAGGACTTTGGCCGCGGTCAGGGCGAACTGACCACTCGCCAGAACATCCAGTTACACTACATCACGCTCGACCATTTCCCGGTGATTCACGAACGGCTGAAAGCCGCCGGCCTAACCACGCTCGGTGGATGCGGCGATGTCGTTCGCAATATCACCGGATGCCCGGTTGCCGGTGTCGATCACGACGAACTCTTCGATGTCACCGGCCTGATTCGCGAAGCCGCCGGTTTCTTCTATGGCAATCGCGAATATTCCGATCTGCCACGCAAACACAAGATTTCAATTGCTGCCTGCCGCTTCCAGTGCAACGCCCCCGAGATAAACTGCGTTTCGCTGGTCGGGACCGTCAACGATGGCCGCGAGGGTTTCGCTGTTCGCGTCGGTGGCGGACAATCCTCAACCCCGCGCCTCTCACGCCATTTGGGCGTCTTCATCACTCGTGATCAGGTCATCCCCACGCTCCGCGCGATCCTCGACGTCTGGCGTCTCACCACCGAATATCGCATCTCGCGGGTCAAGGCTCGCCTCAAGTTCATGATCGATGATTACGGCGTCGAAGCCTTCCGTGGCTTGGTCGAACAGCGCTTGGGCTTCCAGCTTGAGACGCTAGCCGATATGCCCCTGCCGGACGCCGAAAGCGACCATATGGGTATCCACGAGCAGAAGGAAAATGGCCGCTTCTACGTCGGCATCCCGGTGCGTCTCGGCCTGATGAACGGTATTCAGATGCGTGAAATCGCCGACGCGGCCGAAGCGGTCGGTGGTGATATCCGGCTCACCCGCCGCCAGAACTTCATCGTCGCGAATATCCCGCAAGATCGGCTGGACGACACCATTGCACGAATTGGCGAAATTGGCTTTCCGCTGAACGTCAATGGCCTCTTCGCTGCTTCCATCGGATGCATCGGCGACCCGCATTGTAACTACGCCGTGACGCCGACCAAGGAAAAGCTCGCGACCGTGATTGATCGGCTGGTCAACGATTTCGGCGATAAGGTTGCCGACCTCAAGGTTAACCTCGACGGCTGTCCGCACGCCTGCGCCCAGCATTGGACCGGTGATATCGGCCTCCAAGGCACGACTGGCCGCGGCCCCAAGGGCGAGCCACTCGAAGCCTTCGACGTTATCTTGCGCGGCGGCCTCGGGCGGGACGCCGCTATCGGCAAGCCAGTTTTGCGCCGCGTGCCGTCGCTGCAAGTTGAAGATACGGTCGCACGGCTTTTCGCTGGCTATCTTGAGCACCGCCAGGCCGGCGAATCATTCACGCAATTCTGTGTCCGTACCCCTGACAACACGCTGGTGGCGCTTGGCAACGGGACTGCGGCTGCAACTGAGGTCGGAGCGTAAGGCCCACGACTCATTCGTGAGGATCGTAAGGATTGGCAATGGAAGCGCATATGGAACGCAATCTGATGGACGAGCTCGAAGCAGGCGAAGCGGCGGTCGAACTCGACGACAAGGAGCCGCAGGAAGTCATCGCCTGGGCGATCGAGAAATTCGGCCGCAACCTCGGTATCTGCTCCAGCTTTCAGGCCGACGGTTGCGTTCTCATCGATATGGCTTGGCGCATCGATCCGGGCATCCGTGTATTCACGATCGATACCGGTCGCCAGCCGCAAGAGACCTACGATGTCATCGACCAGATCCGCGAACGCTACGGCATCCGTACCGAGGTCTTCTTTCCCGATACGAGTGTCGTCGAGCAGATGGTCACCAAGCACGGCAACAATCTCTTCTATCGCGACGTTAATCTGCGCTTGCTCTGCTGCCAGGTGCGGAAGGTGCTCCCGCTGCGCCGCGCCCTGATGAACTTCGACGGCTGGGTAACGGGACTGCGGCGCGACCAATGGGCCACCCGCTCCAATATCCGCAAGATCGAAATCGATCACGACCACGGCGGCATCGTCAAAGTTGCCCCGCTCGCCGATTGGACCGAAGAGGAAGTTTGGGATTACATCCGCGCCAACGACGTTCCGTACAATGCGCTTTACGACAAAGGTTTCCCGAGCATCGGATGCGGCCCATGCACCCGCGCAATCAAGCCCGGCGAAGACCCGCGCTCCGGCCGCTGGTGGTGGGAAACCGGTGCGCCAAAGGAATGTGGGATGCATTGTTCCATTGAGACCGGCGGCTTTGAGCACGAACTGGCGGCGTTGCTCGGTCATGGTACAAACGGCAACGGCCACCACGGCTGAGCTTGTCTGCAAGCCCGCAAGCCCGATGACTCCAGGCGAACCCATCAAGCTTGATCGGTTGCAGCGCGACGCGCTCGCTCCGCAACTCGACGCCTTTCTCGCAGCCACGCCCGATTCGCCTTCGCGCGCGAGCTTTGCCGCACTCCGCGCCGCTATCGACACTCTCGAAGTTCCCGAGGAATTAGCCCCACGCCTCGGCGCCATTACCGAAATCGCGCTGACCAGCGGACGCGTGCGCGCCGCCCACGGTCCCGGCGCCGAACTGGCACTATGGTCGCTCTTTCAAAGGACTCCCAAGGGACGCGAGATTGCGGCTTCTATCGAAGCCCTCAATAGCGCGCTTGCCCAATTACAAGGACAGACCCTTGACCACGCAGGCGCAGTTGCGCGCGGCCCCGGCGCCTACGCTCTGACCCTCAAAACCGCCGGATGCCAACTGGTGATTCGCTTCGAGGCAGCCGGAATTCGCGTCGAAAGTGTGGAATTTGGTTAAACTCGCGACTAGAAGCCTACGCTATCCGCCCAATCTGCCAGCTGTGGAATTCGATAACGCTCGCCGGTCAGCGCTTTGTACATTAGAAAAAGCCAGTAAACCGCGAGCAGGAAGGCGATTACTCGTCCGATAAATGCGAGCAGATTCCCGAGGGCGCCAGGTAGAATCGCGATAAACACCGACAAAATGACCCACAGCACGATGCACGCGACCGAAAAAACAATCGACTGCCGCGCATGGAACCGCACGAAATCATCGCGATTATAGGGCTCGATGTTAAGGAAGATTAGTCCGGTAATCAGGCCGAAAAGATAAGTCAGCGCCGCAATCGGCTTGTTCTCCGGCGCCGTCGTCGCTCCGTTCATCCCCCAACCCTCCTGGGCGTCGCCACGCCAAATATCCTAGGCGATGACGCATAGACTGGCAAACGTCCCTCGCCGCGATTGACATGCCGCCACGCCGATCGTCTATAAGTAGCGGCTAGGACCTACAAGGAGACACCACTATGGCATTGCAAGTCCAATGGGACAGCGCCCGTTGCATCCACTCGGGTAACTGCGTCAAAGGCCTGCCGCAGGTGTTCAAGGTCGAAGGCGGCAAATTCGTTATCGATCCGGCTGCCGCTTCCGACGATCAAGTTCGCAAGACCGTGGCCGCCTGCCCGTCAGGCGCGCTCAAGATCAGCGATTAAACTCTATCGCTCGGCTGTGACTTTCGCGGTGAGCCGGCGTTGAAGCGGATCCTCCGTTACCAAAGGAATGGCACTAGCCGGTACCGAACTTTAGCCTCGTATTCGGTGTAGCCCTTCAGTTCGCGCTGCAGAAACCGCTCCTCGAATATGATTCGCAGGGCCAACACGAGGATCGGAACAGCCGCAAACAATGCGGCGGCGTACGAGCCCAGCCATAGCGGTATTCCGATCATTAGCAACACCCCGCCGCTGTACATCGGATGCCGGATCAAGCGATAGGGCCCACTGGCGATAACCGTCTGGCGTCGTTCAGCCTGTAATTTTACCACCGGCGCTGCAAATGGATTCGTCTTCAACGATATAGCTATTAGCCACCAACCTCCTGCGAACAATGCCAGCCCAAGCCACGACACAACCGTTCCCGGACCTGCGAGCCAATGCCAACGAAAGACGTCGAGCGGAATCATCACGATCAGCGCGAAAAAGAGCGCGACGAATACCATCAGCACAATCTTGTCGGCCAGCGGCTGATCCTTTTGGATCGGCGGCTTGAAGCGTTCTTTCAGTAGTTCTTCGTTGCCGCGAAATACCGTCGTCATCATTGTAACCGTGGCAATCAGCACGACCCCGAGGAAGACCCATGCCCGCCACCAGTTGAGTGTCCCGGCTGGACCGAATAGCAACACGCCGAAGATAACGACGTTGAAAACTACGCCAGCAATCCTTCTGGCGTCCATTGCGTATGCCTCTCCGGGCTAGCTGGATCGCGGCCGGAACTTCGCCAGCGTTATCTCACCGGTCACGTCGTCGAATACCACTTCGACCGTCATCCCAGCGCGGATTTGGTCATTGGCTATTTCCACAAGATTAGTCAGTAGCCTGGGACCCTCATCGAGTTCAACTTCCGCAACGTTGTAAGGCAATTCGCCGTCATAGCCGCGATAGTAAGATTGATGGAACACTACCCACGAATTGACTCGTCCATAACCGCTCAGCTTTGCCCACGTATAACGCCGCGACCAGCATTGCGGGCAGAGCGGCGCTGCCGGATACCATACCTTGCCACACTCATCGCAGCGCTGAAGGCGCAACTCGCGATTCTTCAGCGCGTCCCAATACGGCTTGTTCAACGAAGTAATCAAAGGAAGGGGCTTGTTATATTCAGTCTGAGGCATAAACGAAACCTCCTTTATTCGTCGGTTGCCCGAGGAAATGTTACCTCTGCGTCTGCTGCTGGATAATCATCGGTGAAGGGCTGCGTCGTACCGCCAACGCCCTTGATCATCATCCGATCGTGCGGACCGTTAGTTATGCCGCCAGTGTCGCTCGCCTCAAAATGGTCAAACTCGTACGGCACGCCTTGACCCGCCAGGAACGACGGCTGATTGTCGATATGCATATGCAGATGCGGTTCGGTCGAATTCCCACTATTGCCGACATGTCCAAGTAAATCGCCGGCTTTTACCGTATCTCCCACCTTGACCCGCAGCGTACCTGGCCGCATATGGGCGTATAGTGCGTAGAGGCCATAGCCAATGTCCACTACGACGTGGTTGCCCGCGGCATTGGCGAAATTGACATCGATGGAAACTTTACCCGAATGAGGTACGTTCTCAGGTATCCCGTCGAGCGCCTCGACAACCTTGCCGTTCGCGACACTATAGATAGGAGCGTCGTAACAGAAGTAGCTGCTGTTCTTGTCTTCGGGGCCTGACCAAGTCACACCCTCGCCATTGACTATGTGGTATTTCACCCAATCGATCGCGTAACGCTGCGCGATATATGCTTGGCCGTGATCAAGTAAAACGGCTCGGCGATGAGCCGCATCCGGCCGATTGTTGGCCGCATCGCCTGCCAGCCAATCGGGGCCGCGCAACGGTGGCGCGACTACGATCGGCGGCGTACTGATAACGTCCAGCGGAGTTATGGCTAACGCATGATCAACCCCATCGGGCGACCGCATATGCAGCGTATTGTTTATCACGCCGGGCACTTCCCACGGATGCGCAAACTCTAGCGCAACGAAAACGATAGTCGTGCCTCCTGCGCCTATTTCCAGAGAATGCGCTTTGTCACCCGCGACTCCGGCTGTCCGCGTCATGCCTTCTAGTACCGATCCGGTGAAGGAAAAGGCCTTCGTACCGGCTTGAACGTCAACCGTCTCGAGCCGATAAGCGATCGGTATGTAGTTGGTGACGGCCATTTCATAGTATAGGCGCGTGCGGCGGTCTTGTATCAGCGGACTCGGCGGGAAGATATAGTTCACCGTCACCTGCGGCGGCTTCAGGTCCGGTCCTCCAGCGGAAAGAATGGAAGGCTTCAACGCCGCACACCAGATCAAAGCTAGCGCGAAAACAATACAACGCGGTCCAATTCGCATGAAACTGATCTAACCAACCTACGCCGCTCAATCTACTGGAAGCGTGCGAGATAAAAGGCTCGAACTCCGCCACCTCTTTTGTCGACGCGCAACTGGCAACGAATCGTAGGACCGTCAGCCCATGAACTCCGGCATGATCTTCGTACCAAACATTTGCAGCTGTTCTTTGACCTCATGCAGTGGTGAGAATCCTTGATCACACAAAACCATGAACCATTCAGGATTTAGCTGCTCCTGCACGTCGACCATCTGCCGCCTCACATCCTCGACTGTTCCGGTAAACGCCAGTCCAGCCTGGATGAATGGCTCGATCGTAGTCGGAATTTGCGGAATGAACTTGGCGTGAAACTGGCGAAACAAGAAGATCGCACCATTCTGCGCCCGCTCCAAAGCCTGCTCGCGAGTGTTCCCAAGATAGACGAGCCGTGTCAATCCGATATTTTCGCCGAGACGGAAAGTGCGTCCGGCCTTCACCGCTTCATCGGTATAGAACTGGGCGCCTTTGATTGCTAGTTCGGGAAACGGCAGAAAAATCAGCGGCACCACTCCTTCCCGTGCCGACCAGCGAATAGTTTGTTCGGATGTCGTCAGCGCCATGAACAAATCCGGGTGCGGCTTCTGATAGGTCTTGGGCACCGGCGAGATTTTGCGCAGGCGGTTCTGCTCGTCTAGTTCGCCCGGCGCACCATAACGCGCGGTCGCCTCATGCGGTAACCATTCCATCCCTTCGGGTGGCATCGGAACTTTGTAATAGCGCCCGTCGAATGAGAACGGCTCCTCGCCCCACGAGAGCTTCATCACTTTGAACAGTTCCTGGAAAACTTC
>DATKPK010000085.1:0-11594 GCA_035524095.1 Binataceae bacterium (SeqCode)
CACTGCTTCCACGCGCGCCAGCCTCGAGGAGGTCGAGCGCGATCACATCATCCGCGTCCTCGCCGATTCACTGACTCTCGAAGATGCCGCCGAAACCCTCGGCGTCGACGTCTCAACCCTCTGGCGCAAACGCAAACGCTATAAAATCGACTAGACGCAACCCCGCAAATGCGACCCAGTCGCTAAGTCTTTGTGCGCACCGCGACCCATTCCTCGTCAGTTTCGCTCAGTTCTCTGACTATCAGGTCGTGAAATATCAAATTGAAATTGTGCCCATTCGTCTCAATTCTGACTTCATGCATCGGCTTACCCAAGCGAATGGCCCATTCCTCGGCATCCATTGAGCCATTTATATATCTGCCTCCTGGATAGGCGTCTAACTCCCGTACACCCCAAACATGACCCTCGGGACAGCCGGCGCCTTCCCATGCGGAATAATCCGTATAGATATCCTTCCATGATTTCCGCCAGTTCTGATCCGACACAGACGTCGTAATCGTAACCGAAGTGCAGTGACTGAAGCGGTAAAGGAATTGATCCTCTCTCGCGGCCACCACGACATCATAGTCACGGCCAAAGCGCGCGAAGCCGTGCCTGAGAATTCCGCTGTCGTATAAAGGATTTTCAAGCGCCTTGCGAATCTCATTCTCAGTCATTTTCAGAAGTAGCGTCCCGCTGTAGATCAGAAACCGGCCCATGCCAGCATTAGGCATCGCCTCAGCCATTCCTGTGTTTTGAGCTTGACGTCGGCCAGTATGTCGTCCCGAAGGCTGCGGACTGATTACTCAGTCCGCAGCCTCGCAATCCCTCACCCGATCGGCAGCTTCGTCAGCAACGTAAACACTTCGTCCTCGATTATCTCTGCGATCTTCGGCCCATGCTTATGCAACTCAGCATCGCCCATCGCCGCAGCGATCGCCGCCTCATTCGGCAGTTCCCAGAAATCCACGACCGTATTCAGCCGTCCAACGACTGCCGCGTAACTTCCGACCAGCTTCCATCCATGCTTGCCCACTACCGGCAGCAATTCGCCGATCAGATTCGTGAAATCCTGAAGCTTCCCAGCACGCAACTTGATTGACGCCTGCAAATAGACCATTAATCATTCCTCCGTTTCTATGCCTTCCAAATTATTCGACTCGATCGATCACGAGTTCGTCACCCTCAACCAATTGGCAGTTTGGTCAGCAACGTTAGTACTTCATCCTCAACGATTTCCGCGATCCGCGGCCCTGACTTCGCGAATTCCGGGTCCGATAACAGAGCTGTGACCGCTTCGGCATTCGGCACTTCCCACAGGTCAACCGCGCTATTCAACCGTCCGACAGCCGCCGCAAAGCTTCCCACCAGCTTCCATCCATGCTTGTTTAGAGATGGCATCAAGTCGTTCAGCAGTTTGACGAACTCTTGTTGCTTCCCTGGATACAACTTAATCGACGCCTGCAAATACATCATTCTTTTGTCCTCCAATCTTTGTGTATCTAATTCTTGCTATTGCGACCGCCTACCGCAGTCCCGCCGCCGTCGCGACGGCGCCTTCCAGCTCTCGTATCGCCTTGATTCCGTCCCCATTCGCCGACCCCGCCGCCGCCACTACCACCCGCGTTATACCCGCTTCGCGATATTGCTTGAGCGTATCCGCCGTCGGCGCCGCGCCGCCCATCAGCAAAACCCCGAATTCCAGTTTCTCTGGATCGCGCCCGTATTCTTCCTTCGCCATCTTCTTAATCTGGGGAATACATTCGCGCGCTTTTTCCGGACTCAACCCGCCCGGACACCATCCGTCTCCATATCGCGCTACCCGCTTCAGTGCATATTTCGGATCATGGGCGCCAATTAGTATTGGCGGCGTCGGCTTCTGGATCGGCTTCGGCCCCAGCTTGACCGGAGGAAATTTGACGATCTCTCCCTCGTATGACGCCACTTCCTTCGTCCACAGTTCGCGCAACGCCTCGACCGACTCTCGCAGATGCCGCCACCGCTGTGTGAACTCCACCCCCATAATTCGCGCTTCCTCTGGAAACCATCCCGCGCCGACGCCCAGGATCAATCTTCCTTTCGAGAAATGATCAATCGAAGCAGCCGCCTTCGCTGTCTCGATTACATTCCTTTCAGGCAGCAGGCAGATTCCCGTGCCTAGCTTAATCTTTGACGTCGTGGTAGCAGCCATCGCCAGCGCGACGAAAGGATCGATCAGGTAGCCGTAAAATTCCGGTACCTTCCCATCTTTCGATCGTGGATAGTAAGTCGCGTAGCTCGCGGGCAGCACCAGATGCTCCGCCGTCCAGAAGGATTCAAAGCCGATCTTTTCCGCCTCCCGCGCGATCGCTCCCGGATTTCCCGAATACTCAGTGAGAAACGCTAATACTCCGATCTTCATGGCCGCCTCCTTCCGTCAATTATCTATTCCTATTGCTTTCAGCTGCTACTGACTATTCTCTGTTAATTTCCGATCAGCTTTCGCCCATTTTGCTCGATTCCCTCGATCATCTCTTCGATCGTTCGCGCCCTCGGCGCAATGATCACTCGCCCGACGCCGAGATCTTCGTATCGCCGTACCAAATCCCGATCGGCTACCGCCGCCTTCGGCGTAATACTCACTTCGACCTCTTCGAACCGCCGTCCATGCCACTCGCACGCGACACGAATTCCCTCGATACATGTACGCGCCGCTTCCAGGTCGAGCCCGTAGCCATACCATCCGTCGCCTAGTCTCGCCGTCCGGCTGAATGCGAATTCCGACTTCCCGCCAAATATGATTGGTATTCGCGGCTGTTGCACCGGCCTCGGTTCCGCCCGTACACCGCTGACGTTGAAATATCGTCCGTGAAATGCGCCGCCGCACCAAAGCGCACGCATCACGCCAATCGCTTCCTCGGCCCGCCGCCCCTTATGGTCAAATGGCACCCCGACGGCCGCGAACTCGAATTCTAGATTCCCAATCCCGAACCCACAGATGAATCGGCCGCCGCTCACCACATCCACCGACGCCAGTTGTTTCGCAAGCACCACCGGATTCCGCAAGGGTAATATTATGATGCCGGTGCCGAAGCGCAGCCGCCGCGTATGAGCGGCTGCAAACGCGATCGCTACCGTTAAATCAACGAATTCGGTCCGTGGCGGCATCGGCGACTCCGCCGTCTGCGGGTCCGCCTGCACGATATGTTCTCCGCCCCAAAAGCTCTCGAAGCCTGCCTCTTCAGCCGTCCGTGCCGCCTCTGCAACTGCCCGCGCGGTCACGCACGGCCGCATATTAATGCCGAAGAGCCCGATCTTCATGCGCGACCATTAGCACGGCCTTATGCTCGCGCGCACGCTTCGCCGTCTCTCCTTTTTCTTCTTCCTCCACCCTCTCTTATTCAGCCAACCACTAACCGCAGCCGCCGCCCGTTGTTTTCTAGTCGCGCTCCCATCCGACCCCCGCCTGAATCGTAACCCCGAATCGCGCGACCATTTTACCCGCGTCCTCCCGCATCGCCCGCCATTGCGACGATTCGCTTGCCCGCGCCAGCTGCTCCGGACCGTCGAATAATAATTCCGCCACGCGATGGAACGGCGCCGCCGCACCGTCCAGCCCTTGCTCCATCTTCGTCAGTATCAATTTCCGCAGATGCGGCACCTTGCGCGCCAGCGGCACATGCGTCTCCCAGTAATATTTCTCGAAAGCCTCGATCTCCCCCGGCTTCGGTAATCCCCAGTAGCCTACGACCTTGTACATGCCAGACCAAACCTCCGCTTACAGCTTGGGCTTGCCATGCGATCACCCGCAAGAGTCTCCTCGCGGCAAAATGCCCGTAACTTGATTTTATCTCATGACCCGCGCTCGCGGGCTGCACACTCACTGTTTCTGCCGCATCTAGACGCTCTCGCGCACTTTTCCAACGCCCGCGTCTCGGGCTTCTCAACTATGCCTCGCATGACGTTTTGATTGCTCAGCTTGCTTCGTCTTCAGCGACGCGACAGCATTCAACCAAAGCCCAATTCGGTTCCCCAAGGGAACCCGCGGATTATCATGGCGAATGATCTAGGCTCAGTCGTTTCGAAGAATGTTCTCAGCAAGGACGAATTGCGGAAGATCGACGCCTACTGGCGTGCCTGCAATTATCTCTGCGTCGGGATGCTCTATCTTCACGAAAACCCTCTATTGCGCGAGCCCTTAAAGACCGAACACATCAAGGAACGGTTGCTCGGGCATTGGGGCTCCGACCCCGGCCAGACCTTCGTCTGGGTTCACCTCAATCGCGTCATCAAAAGGTACGGCCTCGACGTAATGTATATCTCCGGACCCGGCCACGGCGCCCCCGCAATCCTCGCCAATTCCTATCTCGAAGGTGTCTATTCTGAAGTCTATCCCGATCGCAGCCAGGACGCCGCCGGGATGCGCAAGTTATTCAAGTCCTTCTCATTTCCAGGTGGTGTCGGCAGCCATTGTACCCCCGAAACCCCCGGCTCCATCCACGAGGGTGGTGAACTAGGATACGCGCTCTCTCATGGCTTCGGCGCCGTTTTCGACAACCCCAACCTCCTCGTCGCCGCAGTCATTGGCGATGGCGAGGCCGAAACTGGTCCGCTCGCTACCTCGTGGCACTCGAATAAGTTTCTGAACCCTATTCGCGACGGCGCAGTTCTCCCGATCCTTCATCTCAATGGCTACAAAATAGCTAATCCTAGTATCTTGGCGCGCATCCCCCGCGACGAGCTCGATAGCCTGTTCGTCGGTTATGGCTATAGTCCCTACACCGTCGAAGGTGACGATCCCGCTCTCGTCCATCAACAAATGGCTGCGACGCTCGAACACTGCATCAACCAAATCAAATCGATTCAGGACCATGCCCGCCAGACCAATTCGGCTGCCCGTCCGCGATGGCCTATGATAATCCTCCGCACCCCCAAGGGCTGGACCTCGCCGAAGCTGATCGATGGCCGTCACGTCGAGAACTTCTGGCGCGCCCATCAAGTCCCCATCACCGATCCACGTTCCAATCCTGAGCATCTCAAGCTGGTCGAGCAGTGGATGCGCAGTTACAAGCCCGAAGATCTGTTCGATGAAGCCGGCCGTCTATTGCCCGAATTACGCGAACTCGCCCCGGAGGGAACTAAACGTATCAGCGCTAATCCTCACGCCAACGGCGGATTGCTACGCAAACCTCTCAAAATGCCCGACTTTCGCGATTATGCAGTCCGCGTCGAGCACCCTGCCCGTGAGGACGCCCAGAATACCTACATCATGGGCCAGTTCCTGCGCGACGTGATGCGCAACAACATGACTTCGTTCCGCGTCTTCGGTCCCGACGAAACGGCTTCCAATCGTCTCCAGGCCATCTATGAAGTCACCAAAAAAACTTGGCTCGACGAAATCAAGCCCGAAGATATTGACGGTACCGAACTCGCCCATGACGGCCGCGTAATGGAGATGCTCAGCGAGCACACTCTCGAAGGCTGGATGGAAGGCTATCTCCTCACTGGCCGCCATGCGCTCTTCTCGACCTACGAGGCATTCGCCCACATCATCGACTCGATGGTCAATCAGCACGCCAAATGGCTTGAGAAGTGCAAAACTGAAGTCGAATGGCGTGCTCCGATCTCCTCCGCGAACATACTCATTAGCTCTACTGTATGGCGCCAGGACCACAACGGCTTTACTCATCAGGATCCCGGTTTCATCGACGTCGTCACCAACAAGAGCCCGTCTGTTACCCGAATCTATTTGCCGCCCGACGCCAACTGCCTGCTGAGCGTCACCGACCACTGCCTGCGCAGCGTCAATTACGTCAACGTTATCGTCGCCGACAAGCAGGCCCATCCGCAATTTCTGACGATGGACCAGGCGATCAAGCACTGCACCAAAGGCATCGGGCTGTGGGATTGGGCCTCCACCGATCAAGGCGTCGAGCCTGACGTCGTCATGGCATCTGCCGGCGACATCGCTACAATCGAAGCCTTGGCTGCCGTGGCGATTCTCCGTGAGCGCTTCCCCGACATAAAGATTCGCTTCGTCAATGTCGTCGACCTCTTCACGATGGTGCCGCAAGCGGAGCATCCTCATGGCCTTTCGGATCGCGATTTCGCGAGCCTCTTCACCGCCGACAAGCCGATTATATTTAACTTTCATGGCTATCCCTGGCTGATTCACAAGCTCGCCTACCGCCGTCCGAATCACGAGAACATGCATGTGCGTGGCTACAAAGAATTGGGCAGTATCAACGCACCACTCGAACTGGCTATTTTCAACCAGACCGACCGTTTCGACCTGGCTATTGATGTGATCGACCGCGTCCCGCGCCTCCGCTCGACCGGCGCCCATACCAAGGATTGGCTCAAGGACCAGATCTGCGACAGTCTGAATTACGCGAATCATCACGGTGTCGACCGTCCCGAGGTTCGCGACTGGAAGTGGCCGTTCTAGTTTTCAACGCTTGACGCGCCACCATTAACGGCAATCGCCCGCTAGGGCTGAGAAGCGCAATGAATGTAAGTCCGCTTGCGGGAAAACCCGCCCCTGAATCAATCCTTGTGAACATTCCGCGGCTCGTCGCCACTTACTACGCCGGCGTGCCCGATCCGTCTGTTCCCGCACAGCGCGTGGCCTTTGGCACTTCCGGCCATCGCGGCTCCGCTCTTGACACCGCCTTCAACGAAGCTCATATCATCGCGATTACTCAATCTATTTGCATGTATCGCACGAGCCAATCGATCAACGGCCCGCTCTATCTCGGTATCGATACTCACGCCCTTTCTGAGCCTGCCTTTGTCAGCGCTCTCGAAGTGCTGGCCGCCAATGGCGTCGACGTGATGATCGACAAGGATCGTGGCTACACGCCGACTCCGGCTGTCTCTCATGAGATCCTAAAATACAATCGCGGACGCACGTCCGGCTTTGCCGACGGCATCGTCGTTACGCCATCGCACAATCCGCCTTCCGATGGCGGCTTCAAATATAATCCGCCCAATGGCGGCCCAGCCGATACCAACATCACGAAGTGGATCGAGAACAAGGCCAACGAATTGCTCGCCGATGGCTGGCGTACCGTCCCGCGCCTTCCTTTCGCCAAGGCTCTCAACGCCCCCACCACTCATCGCTACGACTATATCGATTCCTATATCTCCGACCTCTCAAATGTCGTCTCGATGGACTCAATTAGTCATTCCAATATTCATATTGGCATCGATCCGCTTGGTGGTGCCGCCGTACACTATTGGCAACCGATTATCGATCGCTATCGCCTCAACGCCACTGTCGTTAATCCCAGTGTCGATCAATCTTTTCGCTTTATGACGGTCGATTGGGACGGCAAAATCCGCATGGATTGTTCATCGCCCTACGCGATGGCCAGCCTCGTCGCCCTGCGCGATCGCTTCGATATCGCCTTCGGCAACGACACCGATACCGACCGCCACGGGATAGTCACTCCGACTGGTCTGATGAATCCGAATCATTACCTGGCAGTGGCAATTTCCTACTTGTTCAATCAGCGCAAGCAATGGCCGCATTCCGCCGCGATCGGCAAGACCGCCGTCAGCAGCGCTATTATCGATCGCGTGGCGCAAAAGCTCGGCCGTCATCTCTACGAGGTTCCGGTCGGCTTCAAATGGTTCGTTGACGGCCTCATCGCCGGCACACTCGGCTTCGGCGGCGAAGAGAGCGCTGGCGCTTCTTTTCTGCGTCACGACGGCGCCGTCTGGACCACCGACAAGGATGGCCTGATTCTGGGCCTGCTTGCCGCCGAAATCACTGCGACTACCGGCCAAACGCCATCTGCGATTTATGCCAAATTGACTGAGGAATTTGGCGCGCCGGTCTATGAGCGCATCGATGCCCCTGCCACCATCGCGCAAAAGGAGATGCTCTCAAAGCTGACACCCGCCGCGATCACGGTCCGTGAATTAGCCGGCGATCCCATCCGTAATATTCTCACCAACGCTCCCGGTGACAATCAGCCCATCGGTGGCCTCAAGGTCATCACCGACTTCGGATGGTTTGCCGCACGCCCCTCCGGCACCGAGGAGGTCTACAAGATTTACGCGGAAAGCTTTCGCGATATTGACCACTTGCGCAAGCTTCAAAAAGAGGCGCAGGCGCTGGTCGCAAACGTATTCGCCAAACAGGGCTCTTAAGTCGTCAGAGCGCCTTAACCCGTTCGCAAGGCTCTGCTCGTCAGTTTCCATTCCACACGGCGACGTTGACTCAATTCCGCCTCGCGACTCCTAGCGCTTCTATACAGTCGCGCTACTTCCAGTTAGAACTTTAACTAAACCGATTCGGCGCGCCATTTGCGCAATGGAGTGTTTACTATGGCTTCGGGCATGCCTTCACTGACTGAACGTCCCGCATGGAAAGCCCTTCAGGGCCATTACGAAAAAATTCGTACGACTCATCTCCGCGCGCTTTTCGCCGAAGATCCTAAGCGTGGCGAACGCTTCACCGCCGAAGCCGCCGGTCTCTACTTCGACTACTCAAAACACCGCGTCACCACCGAAACCATCAAGCTTCTGCTGGCCCTCGCCGAGGAAGCTGGTCTGCGTGACCGCATCGACGCGATGTTCCGCGGCGATAAAATCAATTCCACCGAAAAGCGCGCGGTTCTGCATGTCGCTCTTCGCGCCCCGCGCGATCAGACGATTCTCGTCGACGGCCACAATGTCGTCCCCGACGTTCACACCGTCATCGATCGTATGGCAACTTTTTCTGACCGTGTCCGTAGTGGCCTATGGCTCGGTCATACCGGCAAGCCCGTCCGCAACGTCATTAACATCGGCATTGGCGGCTCTGATCTTGGTCCCGTGATGGCCTATGAGGCCCTCCGCCATTATTCCAAACGCGACATGACCTTTCGTTTCGTCTCCAATGTCGACGGCACCGATTTCGCCGAGGCGACCCGCGATCTCGATCCTGCGGAAACTCTATTTATTATTTCCTCCAAGACCTTCACTACTCTCGAGACCATGACTAATGCGCACACCGCGCGCGATTGGTCACTCGCCGCATTGCACGATACTAAGGCCGTCGCCCACCATTTCGTCGCCGTCTCGACCAACGCCGCCGAAGTCACCAAGTTCGGCATCGATACCAATAATATGTTCGGGTTTTGGGATTGGGTCGGCGGACGCTACTCAATGGATTCTGCGATCGGCCTCTCAACCATGCTCGCGGCTGGTCCCGAGAATTTCCGTGCCATGCTCGACGGCTTCCACGCAATGGACGAGCATTTCCGCACCACTCCGTTCGCGCAAAACCTGCCGGTCCTGATGGGCCTGTTGTCCATCTGGTATAACAATTTCTTCGGCGCTCAAACCGTCGGCGTCTTCCCCTACGATCAATACTTGAAACGCTTTCCTGCCTACCTCCAGCAGCTCACGATGGAGTCCAATGGCAAGCATGTAACCCTCGACGGCACCACCGTCAATTATCAGACTGGCCCAATCTTCTGGGGTGAGCCGGGCACTAACGGCCAGCATTCGTTCTATCAGTTGATTCATCAAGGTACTAAGTTGATACCTTGCGATTTCATCGGCTTCTACCGCTCACTCAATCCGCTCGGCCGGCATCAGGATTTGCTGATCGCCAACGTCCTGGCTCAAAGCGAAGCTCTCGCCTTCGGCAAAACCGCAGAAGAAGTAAAAGCGGAGGGCACGCCTGACTGGCTATTGCCCCATCGCCTTTTCGAGGGTAATCGTCCATCAACGACCATTCTCGCCGAGCAGCTAACCCCTCGTATCCTCGGCACCCTCGTCGCTCTCTACGAGCATAGCGTCTTCACTCAAGGCACGATTTGGAACATCAACTCATTCGATCAATGGGGCGTCGAACTGGGTAAAGCCCTGGCCCAGCGCATCATTCCGCAACTCGAAAGCCCTCAAGAGCCACCGCTCACTCACGACAGCTCGACCAATAATCTCATTCGCCTCTACCGGAGTCATCGTTTGAAATAGACTTCTCAACATCACAAACGCCAAGCGGCGCGATCCATCTCTGGACCGCCGCTCTACGACGAGCATCTGGGTCGCATTTGAGAAATCTTAGTTCGTCGTGAACGTCGCACTCCATGCTGCGCCATATACGGGCAACGGCTTGCCATCAAGGATTGAAGTGTAAGGATCAGAATCATGCAGGCAGCCGCGCAATCCGCTCGTCGGCCCTGGCGTCGTCGTTGCGCCTTCATCAGTGCCACCGTCTGGCCATGCGTACTCGACCGTCCCGGTCACCGCATGCGACGGCGTGCCGCTTAATGTCATAAGTATACTCGTGCCGTTGGCCGCCACCGCGACGCTGGAGCACGTCGGCGGACTGCCCGAGTTATCCGTATAAGAAAATCCGTCGCAGGCGCCATTCGGCGAGGTCACATAGCTGCAATCGAGAACATAAGGAGTCGTTCCACCGCTCAGGGGAATCGTCACTACGCTGCCCGAATTGCTAACCGTACCGCTCTCAATTGGCGCCGACCAGCTCCCGCCGAGGCCGCCCTGCGCCGGCGCCACGACTTTGCGGTACGCCCGCGCCATGTATTCACCCATATAGTAATAGCCCCGAGCTGTGAGATGGCCGCTCTGCTGGGCATTGTTCTCAAATACATAGTTCGGCGTAACTAGTGCGATCGTCGACGGATGGGCCGCAGCGGCATCCGACTCCGCCCCAATTATCGCTGCTGCGCTCGCTGCGGCTCCGAACGGACCGAACGAGTTGGTCTCCTGCGTCAGCAGCAGGATCGGCGCATTACTCTGTCCCGTGAGCGTTTCGATATCGGCGGTGAGATTGCTCTCCAGCGTCGCCAAGTCTGTCGCGTAGGCGCTGCGCGAGGTTCCCGCTTGCGAATCCGCCTCGCCCTGCACATACGGGACGGCTGGGATATTGAGCGCCATTCCGGTGGGTTTCAAGGCGATCGCGCCGCTGATCATCGCCTTCATATTCACATAAATAGTGGTGCCTTGTGCGAGTGAGGAATAGGGCTCGCCGCCGACGCCCGCGCATAGTTCGATCATCGGGAAAGGCGCCGTGGGTGTGGCGTTCTCGAGCTTGAACACTGCGTTGGCCATCGCCGACACGGGTGTCTGTGCCGGCGTAGTGTTCGCTAGCGAGGAAAAGTATGAATCGTATGCCGGGACGATACCTGTAAAGACCGAGCTTGCTTGCGCAGTGGTACTGTTCTGGCACGGCGAATAATCGCCCGTCGTCGAGTTATAGAGCATCGAGGTCGACGGGTTCACCGAAAAAGGCGTCAGCAGCGGTTGGCCGAAGGCGCCGACGCTGAGTGATTGGCCGTACCAGAGAAGGCCGTACCAATTTGAGGTCGCCCGCGCGGGCCCCGCACACAGGAGAAGGGCAAGTGTTAAGACACCAGCGAAGCCGTTCCGACGGTGTGGCGAGCAAAGCCGTATACGGTGCGCGCGTCCCCGCGTGCTGAGCGCCCAGCTAGGAATCTCGAGCAATCGTTTGAGCATATTTAATTCCCCGCGTACTCGACCGCGACTGAGCCGCTGTCAGCCGTGCAGCTTCCCGACGAAAGGGCAATAGCCAGATAATGACCGGCCGCCACTGCATGCGTGGTAATCGAGCCTGCCGTGATTCCCGCCGCCGTCGGCGCTACGGTTCCCAGTGA
>DATKPK010000086.1:0-6725 GCA_035524095.1 Binataceae bacterium (SeqCode)
GTCATAACGGGCGGCACCGGACTCTACGAGAACTATCAAGGGTCAGGAAACATCGGTCATGCAATTTATGGGCGCCTGCCAAGTCAGGTTATCAGCCAGATCCAGTATACCGGCAACTACGTTCCGCCCATTCCGACCCCCTCGTCGGAGCCAACTCCTTCACCTTGGACCGACGTTGCGACACCAACGCCTTAGTCATCAGCGCAAAGCAACCACAGCTAGTCACTCTACTCGAATAGGTAATCCTGAAGAGGGGGAATTTTAATGAAGGTTAGATCGAAGGTCGCGGCGGGTACGATAGCGATGGCGCTGGCAGCCATGATTAGTGGCGGCCGGCCAGCGCTGGCCCAGTCGAGTAAACCCAGCATATTAGCCTCGGCGCCTCCAACTTATCTGATTGCGGCGCGTGGATTTTCAGTTGACGGCTCGTTCAACAACACTCTTTCGGGCTGCAGCTTCTGCACTAATCTTAGCTACTGCGGATGCTTTACTACCGACGCTGACAATGGTGGCAGCGGCTTTTTTCAGTTCAGCAACAGCGCCCAGACGCCGCTGACTTGGACCATCGAGTTGGACTACAACAGTGATCCCGCCAATGAAATACTGACTACCGACAGCGACGCGATCTGCATCCCTACGTCAGGTTTCGGCACCGGCAGTGAGCTCTCCGGCCGCAAGGTCAACACCTTCGATTTCGAAACGACCGGACTGATCTGCGATACCGCCAACAACTTTGGGACCTTTACCGGAAGCTACATCATGGATGGTGGCACTGGCAATTACAGTAACGCCACGGGTTCAGGCAGCCTGACTATCGGCATAGCCGCGAACGAATCTGAGACAGGCCTTTTCGAGAATCAGATCCAGTTCACAGGGAATCTGGCTCAGTGACACAGAGCATGAACTATCGGTGGGAGACAATGATGCGGGTCTGCGCGATTAGGCCGGGCTGCGCACCTGAGTTCAAAAAGGGGAGTCGATTCATGATGCTTGGTAAAATGGTCGTGACTGGCGCTGCCGCGTTCGTTTGCGCCGCATTGATTGGTCTCAACCCGCGGCCAGCTTCAGCACAGAGCAATCCGCCCCTGCGGGCGTTGGCAGCAAAGGGTAATTCCTTTGATGGGTTCTTTCAGCACGGCACTACATGTGACTACTGCGATGGCCCGTCGTGCGGATGTTTTCTCGCCGACAGTAATGGCGGCACCGGGACCCTGAAGTTTGACGGGCGGGCGGCGGTCTCGATGGCCTGGAATCTCGAATTGGACTATGCCAACGACGACCAGTTCGACAATGCCACTTATGGGGCATGCTGGCCGGCTTCCGGCATGCTCAATACCTACACTGGCCCCAAACAGCGGCAGGTGGTCACCTACACCACTTCCGGTTTCATGTGTAACACCTACTTCTTCAACCAGACCTACACCGGATCGTACTATATCCAAGCCGGTAATGCGGGTTACTCCACTACCTTCGGCTCCGGTGCGCTCAGCCTCAGTATTCTCTCCGACTACAACGCGCCAGTCCTGGACAGCCAGCTTCAGTTGACTGGCAATATCAGCCGTTCCACGCAAACGCCGTAATGAAAAACACAAGCGGCGTGGCTTTGTTAAAGCCACGCCGCCCGAGTTTCGGCTCAGAGTTCGGTGTCTACCCTACGGCAGCAAATAACCGTTGAACGAGAAATTCGACGGTTGATAGGTATTCGTGGTCGCGTCTGATATGGATACGGTAAACGTTCCAGTACCCGTCCAGTTTGTATACAGTGGCGAACTCCTGTCTGAGTCGACGATGTAGCTCCCACTGAAACTGAATTTCTGAGGTTCCGGCAAAGTTACCAAGGTGTCACAGACGGTCCCCTGCAGCTCCAGGTAAAGAAGCGGAGTGTTATCGTTGATGAAACCGCTCGTGTTCGCCATTTGCAGGAAGCCGGCTGCTGCATAACACCGCGATCCGTTGATTCCGGTGCCCGAACCGGTGTCGTTGCCGATGAAGTCGTCAACAGCGGTGTCAAACCAGGCGAAATTGACTTCGAGTTTGGTTATTGTCCAGTCGCCAAGTTCAGCGTTGCCAGTTAAAACCACGTCCGTGCCCGGTGACGGGTTGTCGCCACCCGCTAAGAGGCACCCGCAAGTTAGAGGGTTGCCAACAGTACCATTGGGACACGCGAGTCCTGGCTCATCGTTTGGCAGTAACGGATCGCCCGACCCAGGGTCGTAACAGCCACCGGCACCAGGAGACGGATTCGGAAAGTCATCCACGGCTTCGCCATTTCCCAAAGCAACAAATGCATAGGGTGGTGGGCAATTACAGCTTGTGCCGTCCGGGTACTTGCCATTGCTGCCGCAGGTCCCGCTCTCGCCTTTGGTCCCGGCTTTCTTGCCCGCCAAGGCATTTGATGACGGAGCTAGTGCGATGACCAGCCCGCCAATCGCGATTACACCCAAAAAGTTCAGTAGTCGTCGCATGCCGCTCCTCCTCTAAAGTCGGATGCCTGATGAATCAATTCCCCCAGCCTCAATGCTGAAGCCGCCGGCAAACTTCAAAAATGGGGCGCCTCCAGCGCTTTTGCCAAATGAGACGGTAATACAGAACTTCTGCGCGATCAAGTTTTAGATACGCAACGCCTGATAATCAAGACTCTATGTGAGTTAATAGATCGTTAAAGCAGGCTACATAACCGCACCCGTACGATAGCCGTAGGCGTGCTCTCGCACGACGACTATGCGCAGGACCTAGTCGTTAGAGAGCGTTTCAGAAAGTTTGATCGCGAAGGATGAGCTGAACCATTCAGAAAATCTGACTTTCAGCCGCCAATCTGGTACATCGAACGCTCGCGTGTCGAACGCCCTTCCAGCAGATGATGACCCGTCGGCTTGCCTTCAACGGCCCGGATTAGGATGCGTCCCACCGCCTCGATTCCGCCGTCGACATTGTTCGATCGCAAAGCCTTGCGCACGTCCATCTCGTCGTCGTTGAGCAAACATAGATGGAATTTGCCATCGGCTGTTAAACGCATGCGGTTGCAGGTGCCACAATAGGGCTCACTAACCGGGCTTATAAATCCCACCACGCCACGCGCGTTGGCTAGCGTAAAGTTGCGCGCTTCGTCCGCCTGGTTCTGTGTCGCGCATTCAGCCAACGGTCCTAGTACAGTTTCGATTCGTCTGCGCGTCTCGATATTCGAGACGTAACGCTGGATCGACACCGACGCACATTCACCGCCGCCGAGCGGCATCAATTCGATAAATCGCACGTGCCAGTCACGCTCAACCGTCAGCCGCGCCAAATCCACGACGTCAGACTCGTTATAGCCCGCCGTTACAACCGCGTTGAGCTTGATCGGCCTGAGGCCCGTTGCCTCTGCGGCCATGATTCCTTCCCACACCCGCTCGAAACTACCCCACCGCATCAGGCGCTCGACCGTAGCTGGATTGAGACTATCGAGATGCACGTTGATCCGTGCAAGACCGACGCGTTTAAGCGGTTCCGCAAGCTTCGCCATCAAAAGAGCGTTGGTTGTAAGGGCCAATTCGCCGACCCCCGGCACCGCAGCCAGCCGCTCAACGATCTCGAGTAAGTCGAGGCGCAGAGTCGGTTCACCACCGGTCAGCCGGAACTTGCGGAAGCCTATTCGAACTGCCGCTCGTACCACTCGTTCTATCTCTTCTGCGGTCAGCATTTCGGAGTTCGGCAAAAACCGTAGCCCATCGAGCGGCATGCAATAGACGCAGCGAAGATTGCAGCGATCGGTAAGCGAAATCCGTAGATAGTCGATTTCGCGATTGAAGGAGTCTTTAGGCATAGTTTAGTTACTGCACCATCGATGCTTCAAGTTGAATTATCTCGCATAATGCGAACTTCACCCCATCAAGCTCGAAGACCAAAACCCAATCTAATCGCTCCACCAGTTCAGTGACAATGCTCTCTTCGTTCCTCATGAGTTTGTCTAATGTTACTCGGTAGTGGTCATAAAGTGCTGCCAATTCTCCGGGTCGCACGTCTAAAATAAGGACGGCTGCTGTGTTCCGCAATTATCCGCCGCCCGAAGGACGCCGATGGCACTGTGGTTAAAACTGACGCTAACGATTCTAACTGGCTCAGCCGGCTTACTGGTGGCGCTGCGAACCGAGCGCGAAAGCGAAGCCGCCTTGGAACAAGCAGTTAAACGCGAGCTCGAAGGTTTACGCGAGCATCTTTTCTATCGGTGTGCGTCCCCACGCATTGATCGATAGGCTGCCCCACATGCAGTCACTCGCGGCCACGGCGACCCACGGTAGTACGAAGCGGAGAAAACCGCAGCGTGACTGGACCGCAAGCAGCGGCTTGCCTCAAGCTGATAAGTCGCCTAGCCGCCGGTGATCGGCTTCTCAGGCTCGCCGGCACAGTAGGCGCATCGGCATTGCGCTCGCAGTTCGGCCGTCGTGTAAAGCGTCTCGTGGCCGTCGGCCCATCCGATATAGAGTCCGCCGTTACCCAGCCGCGACAGCTGCAGCATTCGCTTACGATCGTCGGGAATCGAGCCGTCGGCTTCGCCGCCGCATTCATTGCAAGGGCAGAAGCGGCGCAAGTTTTCGAGCGGGAAAATACTGTCGTGACCGTCAGCCCATTGGACCCCAACGGCATAACGGCCAACTTCATTGAGTCCCTTGATCGGTGGGACCTTGGCTGATTGGGAGGGCTTTGCTGAGCCCGAGGATGTCTTTGACTTCGCCAGCGGCATTGTTGCACTCTTGGATTTGAATATAGCACACGAGCCTCGCTTGCGAGGCTGCGCGCGGAGATTGGCCAAGCCTCGAGAAATCCGCCGGTGAGTCCGCGAACGGAACGGCGTCCACGGACTCTGAGATGTGTAGAACGCGGCGCGCCAGCGCAATTTAATGAATTCAATGGCGGTTTGGCCTGTCGGTCTGATGCGACGCGATCCGCGGCAGATGCGGATCGCTTTCACGACCTGAATGGAGGTAATTTACGATGGACGAAAATGCGAAGAAAAAAGGCCTGCGGATGATTCCTTATGGCCTGCAGATTCTGGGCGCGAAGCATGGTGACAAGCAGACGGTAGCCGCGATTAACTGGACGACTCAGGCGAGCTTCGCGCCGCCGCTGGTCGTCGTGGGAATCAAGACCGACTCGGGTGCACACGAACTGGTCAAGCAGTCGAAGAAATTCACGCTGTCATTTCTCGGCACCGGCCAGAAAGATATCGCGCTGGCGTTCTTCAAGCACGTAGAACCGAAGGACGGCAAGTTCGGCAACTACGCTTACACGGTGGCCAAGAATGGCGCGCCGATCATCAACGATGCGCCGGCCGCAGTCGAATGCGACGTGGTGCATTTCTATGAGAACGGCGACCACAGCATCGTGGTTGGCCAGGTCACCGAGGCGGTCCTGAACAAAGAGAGCGATCCGTTGACTCTGAAGGAGTGCGGCTTCAACTACGGCGGGTGACGTCCCGCATCTGGGGTCGCGGTGCCTGCGACCCCTGCCGCTGTGAAGCCTCACGGATCTGTTCTTTGCGAGGGATGTTTCACGTGAAACATCCCTCGCAGCGTCGTCTTGAGCGCGGACTAACTATATGTGACCTGATTGGAGGGAACTGACGTGGCGAGGAAAAAAGTTGTGATTCTGCCCGGCGACGACGAGGCGCCACGGACAGTTGAAGCCGCGATGGAGGTGATGCACGCGCTCAAGGTGGAGCTCGACTTTGTCGAGTTTCCTACGGGCGAGCATTGGGTACGCGGCGAGACCAACAAGGAGGCTATCGCCGCGATCGACGCTTCCGATTCGGCGTTATTCGGTTCGACGTCAGGTAAGACGACCGCGATTAATTATCTGCGATGGGGCAAACAGACCTACGCAAATGTCCGGCCTTGCCGGTACATGAAGGGCTTCAAGAGTCCGCTCGCGAATCCCGACGGTATCGATTTTGTGATCGTGCGCGAGAACCTTGAAGACCTCTACCTTATGCTGGAGGGGCCGATCGCGTCGCTGCAGCCGTTGCATCTTTACAGCCGTATCCTGCGTGAGGAGCTCGATACGAGTGAACGCGGGATCTACGCAATTAAGATCATAACTGAGCGCAAAAGCCGGCAAATCGCGAAGTTCGCATTCGAGCTGGCGCGCAAGCGCAAGGCGAAGGGCTATCCGGGCAAAGTCACCTGTACCTCGAAGTACAATATGCTGCGCGAGTCCGATGGACTCTTCCGTCAGATAGCTGAAGAGACTTCGGCGAATTATCCCGATATCAAGTACGAACAATTTATCGTTGACGACTTCGCGCGGCGAATCGTGCAGAGCTCGCATAGCCTAGACGTCGTTGTGATGCCCAATCTCTATGGCGATATCCTTTCGGACGCGGCAGCCGGGACGATTGGTGGTCTTGGGGTGGCGCCGAGTGGATGTTACGGCGACGGTTACGCCTATTTCGAATCAGTGCATGGCACCGCCCCGGATATTCTGGGCCAAGGCATAATCAATCCGACCGCGACGATGCTTTCGGCTGTCATGATGCTCGAATATGTCGGACTGACGCAGGAATCGGAGCGCTTTGAGAATGCGATTCGGAAAGTCTATGCCGAGGGCAAGACGATTACGGTTGACCAAGGCGGCAAGGCGAAGACGGCCGAGTTTACCCGCGCAGTAATCGACAGTTTGTAAGTTGAATAAGCCTCGCTGGCGGTCCGCTCGTGATTTTCAGCGATCGATGTTTCACGTGAAACATCGAT
>DATKPK010000087.1:0-18166 GCA_035524095.1 Binataceae bacterium (SeqCode)
CACAGGAGTGCGGCCAACCGATCAGATCGCCGTACTGGGTCTACGCGCTGGTGACGCGGTGGGTGATCATACGGTAATTTTCGGTGGCCAAGGTGAGCGGCTCGAATTGACCCATCGTGCACAAAGCCGGGAGGCACTCGCACGCGGAGCCTTGCGCGCAGCGGCGTGGCTAGAGCATCAGCCTAACGGTGTCTACACGATGCGCGACGTGCTCGGCCTCTAGAGCCTCGGCCCGGTCGGCCGCAACAAGGGGGCGATGGCAGATCCTAACCCAACAATAAAATCTCATGCTCTCCGAAACCCTGCAGTCCGGCCTCCAGCGTTACGCTATCGGGAGCAAGGTTCGTGCGCTGCGGCTGCGCAAGAAAATAGGACTGGTGGAACTCGGGCGCCATACGGGGCTTTCGGCTGCGCTGCTATCAAAGATCGAACGCGGGCGGCTGTTTCCCACGCTGCCGACACTTCTCAGGATCGCGCTGGTGTTCAACGTGAGCCTGGAGCATTTTTTCGCGGAAGAGATCGGCGATCATCTGAGCTTGATCCGGCGTGACGAGCGGCTGAGCTTTGACGAGACTTTGGGTAGCGACAAAGCCGTTTACAGCTTCGAATGCCTCGATTTCAAAGCCAAAGACCGCAAAATGCAGGTCTTCCACGCGCGCTTTCTCAGCAAAGACGGCGAGCGGCTGCTAACTCATCAGCACGACGGCTTCGAGTTCATCTATCAAATGACTGGAATACTTAAACTCTCGGTCGGTGATGAGGTCAGTACGTTGCGGCGCGGTGACACGGTTCATTTCGACTCGACCCGGAAGCATGGGTACCAAAGCCTTGGGACAATGCCGTGCATGGCGATCGTGATGGTTACGCCTTAAGCGAAGAGAAAAGCCGGATGGGCGTAACCCATCCGACCGTCAGCTAATCTCTAGAAATTAGTCAAATCGCCGCGCCTCAATGATGAGTGCCAGCGGCTGCTGGACGATCAATGTGCCCTTCGGTACGCAAGGCCACCCAGCGCTCGCGGATGCGCGGAACGACGCGTGGATGACGAATCTCATAGAAGGCGATTATGGCAGCCAGCGCCGTGACGTTCCCGCCAACAATATTCCACCACCCGATCTCCTGCATCGCACTCTGCGCTAGAAAAGTTACGAAAGCCGCGAAGCATAGCTCGAACCATACGAAGAGGACGAGCGTGCCGAGAGCGAGTAGTGGTTCATACTCGGACGCGGCCATCGTAATCGAAGCGGCGATGCCGAACATAATAAATGCGAAAAAGTGCAGGACTGTGTAGCCGAGGACAAGTGCGGCGGTGACAGCGAAGCCCTGCGGCTCAGCCATGCCGTTGAAGATGATCGCGCCGAGCAGAGCCGGAGTGCGGAACGGATGGCCGATAGCGACGTCGTAAATCAGGAACCACACGGCCACGATCAAACCGCCCATGAGACCAGCAAGAACGCCTTCGCGCACGACAGCAGTCCAAGGGCCGAAGAGATTTTCAGCCAGCGCCGGATGCCGCCACAAGAAAAAGGTAAGCATCGCCGCGGTCGCCAGCAGATTGCCGCTCATGCCTTTCCAGATACTCACAGCGGCTTGAGCGGCTGGTCCGAGCAAGATGATCAGCGCGATAAAAAAGACCTCAAAGCCGATGGTGAAAATCAGGAGCGTCCCGAACATCTCGGGATGGTCTTCGGAGGCATCGATGAGCAAGGCGCCGATGATGCCGATTACGATAAAGGCGAGAAAGTGGACGATTGTGTATTCGGTCACGAGGGTCCATGCGATGGTGGTCACGACCGGCTGCCGGACGCCGTGAAGAAGCGCCGCAGAAAGAATCGCGGGGGTTTCCAGCGGATGGCCTTGCGCAGCGTCAAAGATAAAAAACCAAGCGGCAATTACGAACCCGCCGATCAGGCCCGCGATTGCGCCATCTGTAATGATTCGAGTTCTCGATTGCCGCATACAACATTCCTCCAAGGTTTGTCTATTCGTGCGGGCCAAGGAGCCGGTTATCGAGGATATGGTAACCGTTCGGTCCGCGCGTTGGCGGAGCCGGCCGAGGATGAAGGGGAGTTCCGGCCCTGGCATCCTCTTCTCCAGCTATAAGCCCACCAGACCAAATAAACAAGATTTACTTATAAATCACTGACACGCGCGCTAACGCGTATTCCGTCTTGACGCCGGATTTACGGACGCAAACGGTAACCGCATAGCCGCTATCGCGGACCTATGGTGAGGTTAGAGTTGGGAAGATTCGAAAGAAAACGAAGGATGAGGATTAGACGGTCGGGCGGAGCACGTGTACCGGGGCTGGAGTCTGACGATTGATGGCCGGCACCTCGCTATCCTCACGCATCGCCCAACGGAAGAAGATGCCCGTGAAGATGAACATGATGTAGACGCCCTGCCCTATCCACATAATCAGCCCGCCCAGCACTTGATCAGCCATCGGGGTGAGCCCGAATGGATGGGGGCTGATGTCGTAATAGATGTAGAGCACCGACTCCGCCATCGTGATTGGCGCAGCGACGGCGGTCATCGGAATCATCAGCATAAACAGGTAAAGAATCTGTACCGGATAGGAAAGGCGGGGATATTCCGGCAACGGGCTCAGGAGCGGCCACCAGAGCAAGACGCCGACAATGAGCAATATCGTGTGGATACCGCCGTAAAATTGCTGAGCGTGACAGACACGATCGCAGACAGCGGGATAATGGATCAGCGTGAAGGTGGCGGCAAACAGGAGAAACGCTATGATCGGACGGGTAATCACCCGCGCGAATGGCTCAATGAAGCGATTGGTCAATACCGGCCGCACCATCCAAGCCGGCATCCCAAGTAGAAAGAGCGGAGGGAACACAAATGCGATCAGCATTTGCTGAAAAATATATGCAGCGAAGAAACGACCGCGCGCGAATTCGTCAATGGGACCGGTGAGGGTGAGGAACAGCGCGATAAGCGAGCAGCTGAATGCCAGAGTCTGCCGAGGCGTCGGGCGGCGACCCATCAGCACGATCGCGCTGATATAAACAAGCGCTATAGCGGCGATCGCGATCAGGTATTGCGGTTCGGCTTCCCAAGTCATGGTGGCAACGAGCCGACTAAAGTATACCTCCAGCCGAATGGCGGCCCAAATAGACAAACAGCAGCATCAGTGAAGTGACGATCAAGGCAGCGAGCAGTAACGGAAAGACAAAGAGCACCGAGAAGGTCAAGTTGTCGTACTTGAGATGCATGTAGAACATCGCCACCAGGATGAATTTCAGGATGGCGAGAATTACCAGCAAGGGAACCAGCACGACCTGGAGAAATGGCGCGTAGAACACTCCGATTTCCATCGCAGTCAGTACGATGAGTACGACTGCAACCAGGATGTAGACACTGGCTTGGGGATGCTCATGGTCCCCGGTTTCGTGAACGTGCGCGCCGTGATGAACGTCTTCGATGGCGTGGTCGCTCATGCGTGTTTCACTGTCCTCATCAGGTAGATCAGGGTGAAGATGACCACCCATACAATGTCAACGAAATGCCAATACAGGCCGCAAACTTCGACTGCGATAGCTCGCTTGCTATCGATTTTCCCCATTATTCCGGCTACCGCGAGAACCAGCAGCCACGTCACGCCGATCAGGACGTGAAAGCCGTGAAAGCCCACCAGCGTGTAGAAGCACTGACTAAACAGGTTAGTGTTGTAGTGCATCCCCGCCATGTAGAAATCGGTGAACTCGTAGACTTGGCCACCAAGGAAAATCAGCCCAAAGAAAGCAGTACCCAGCAGCCAGAAGGTACCCCAGAACTTGTCATTACGCTGATAACCGGCGAGAGCCAAGACCATCAGCAAACTCGACATCAAAAGGATGAAGGTACTGAATGAGGTCAGCGGAATGTTGAGGATGTCGGCATCGGGGCCACCGAGATTGCGCGACTTGTAGACCATGTAGGTCGAGATAAGGCTGGCGAAAAAGACGCATTCGGAACCGATGAACGACCAGAGGCCAAGTTTGCGGTTGTCTAAGCCGAGGAAACTTTCGTGGATCTGATGCTCATTATCCTCGCCCCAATTGATGTACTCGAAGGACATCGAGACAGCCCCAAAGACCAGCAGGCCCGCGCCGAGCAGAACCACGCGGTACCATTCGATCAGCATACCAGTGCCCATCATCATGATGCCGAAGGCGATCAGAATCGGATACAGCGACGGCGCGGGGATGTGGATTTTGGATATGACTTCCTCGTTTACCGGTTCAGGGATGTAGGTACGGCCCTCGCCCTCAAGGCCGGACGCCTCAACATCACCGTACTTCTCGACCCAGAAGGCGTCGCGCGAGGTTACAGTCGGCACATTGACGAAGTTGTAAACCGGTGGAGGTGAGGGGATCGACCATTCGAGCGTGCGGGCATCCCACGGGTCGGCGGAGGCAGGCTCGCCGTGCAGCCAACTCCAAGCGATATTGACGAAGAAGAAAAGGAAGCCGATGCCGAGGATAAAGGCGTTGATGCTCTCGAACTTGTTCCAGAAATTCCAGCCCATATCGGGCGCATAGGTATAAATGCGCCGAGGCATGCCCCATTCGCCGAGGAAATGCATCGGGAAGAAGGTCGCATTGAAAGCCCAAGCGGTGATCCAAAAATGCCACTTGCCGAGGGTTTCGTTCATCAGCCGGCCGCTTACTTTCGGGAAGTAGTAATAGAAGCCTGCCAAGATACCCATCAGCACGCCGCCGAAGAGCACGTAATGGAAGTGGGCAACAACGATGTAGGTGTCGGTTTGCTCGAGGTCGATAGGCGCACTGGCGTGCATAACGCCGCTCAAGCCGCCGATGGTAAACTCGAGAATGAATCCGAGTGCGAAGAGCATCGCGGTGGTGAAGCGCAATCGCCCGCCCCACACCGTTGCGATCCACGAGAAGATTTTGACGCCGGTCGGAATCGCGATCAGCATCGAAGTGATCGAGAATGCGCTGTCGGCCACCGGACCCATACCGGTCGCGAACATGTGATGACCCCAGACGCCATAGGACAGGAAGGCGATCAGGATGATCGAATAGGCCATCATCGGATAGCCAAACAGCGGCTTGCGCGAGAAGACCGGAATGACTTCGGAAATTAGGCCGAAGGCCGGGAGGGCCATAATGTAAACTTCGGGATGGCCGAAGATCCAGAATAGATGCTGCCAGAGCATCGGCGTGGCACCGGCGATGACGCGATAGAAATGGGCATCGAAATAGCGATCGGCGAACAGGAAGATCAGGCCGACGGTAATTGCCGGGAAGGCAAGCAGAACAAGAATGACGGTGACAAGAATCGCCCAGATGAACATCGGCATGCGCATGAAAGTCATGCCGGGGGCGCGCATATTCACGATCGTGACGAAGAAGTTCAGTCCGCTCATGACGGATGAGACGCCGAGTACGAGCAGGCCGATATCGTAAAAGTCGATATTCAGACCAGGCGCATAATAGCGTTCCGTGAGATTGGCATAACCGAACCATCCACCGTTGGGGGCTTGGCCGAAGAGCCAGCCGAGGTTCAGCGAAATCGCGCCGAATAGAAAGATCCAGTAACTGAGGGCATTAAGACGGGGAAAGGCGACGTCGCGCGCGCCTATATGTAATGGGATCAGGAAATTGCCGAAGAAGCCGGTTTCCAGCGGCATGATGACCAGGAAGATCATGGTCAAGCCGTGCATCGTAAAGATTTGATTGTAGAAGTCGGCTGAGAGCAGCGTGTTATTCGGGACAATGAGCTGCGCCCGAATCAGCATCGCCTCAAGGCCGCCGACCATCATGAAGACGAGGGCAGTGACGCCGTAGAAGATCGCGACGCGCTTGTGGTCGATGGTGGTTATCCAGCCATAGATCCCACCGCCTTCGAGATAATTGGCTTGTTCGATATGTAGGGGCTTTGGTTGGGCAGCCATGACGATCCTCTATTTAAGGCTCTCTAGATAGGCGACCAAGTCGTTCAAATCTTTACCCCGCAGGCCGAGCTCGGGCATGTTCGCACCGGGTTTGACGGCGTCGGGATTCTTTATCCACAGCGCCACATTATCCGGCGTATTGTCGAGAATGCTTCCTGCGAGCGTGGTGCGGCTGCCGAAATGGGTCAAATCAGGTCCACGGAAACCATAGGTGTACTGCTTGGAAAAGCCCGACACACCTTTAATTGTATGGCAAATCGCGCAGGGGGCATCGGCGAAAATCTTGGCGCCGGCAGCGGCATCGCCTCCGGTGGGTTTCACCGGCGGCGAGTTCTGGTGGGCGACCCAGGCATCGAAATCAGACGGAGTATCGACGATCACACGGAACCGCATGTTGGCATGCGAGGCGCCGCAAAATTCAGCACATTGGCCATAGTAGTAGCCGGGTACCGTAGCGACCAAAGTAAGTTGGTTGGCCTGCCCGGGAACTACGTCTCGTTTACCGCCAAGAGCGGGCATGAAAAAGCTATGAATGACGTCTTCGGACAATAGCTCGAAGTGAATCTGCCGATTTGCCGGAATGTGAAGTTCGTCAGCGGTTGTAACGCCGAGCGAGGGAATATGAAACTCCCACCACCATTGATGAGCGACAACCTGTACTCGCAACGTATCGGGCGACCAGTCATAAGGCTGTGTGTGAATAATTGCACGCACTGTCGGGACAGTGATCGCGAGCAGGATCAGCGCAGGAATCAACGTCCAGCCGACCTCCAAGTAGAGGTCGGCGTGCTTGTGCGACGGAGCCTCGGAATCGCCGGGACGAGTCGAGAAGAAAAAAATCGCACCGAGCCAAGCCACGACCACGACGACCAAAACAATCGAATCGAGAATGGTGACTTCTTTGAAGAGCCAGAGTACCTCTGAGGCGAGATCGGACTTTTGCGACAGGGTCGTCATCGGATAGACATTATCGCCGCCGCATCCGCTCAGCAGGGCGGCAAGGCACGCCGCGGCGGCGAGTAACCCAAAGAACCGGTTATTTCCGCGTTGCGGTCTCATCACACCTGTTCTCCATGAGTACCGTGACCTCCGTAGATGGAAGGCCCCGGTACGATAGCTTCCTGGGCGACCAGCTTAAGGCCTGGAATGCTGGTGAAGATGAAGACGCCGAGGAATCCTGCGGCGATACAAATCTCAACCCAACCGAACGGCAGGTGATGAGGCGACAACGACGGCACGATCATGATGTAGTTGAGAATCCATACGCCGATCAGGCCGAGAGTCGCGACTGTGCCTAGAATTGCGAGCGATTTCTTCGGCCGAACTCCCATTAGGAAGAGGAAGGGAATCACCCACATGAAAAAGACTGGGATCCACGAAAGGATCGCCCACGGGTGATGCCAAAAGCGCACGAGGATAAAGAAGGTTTCAGTGGGAATGTCGCCGTACCAGATGACTATATATTGAGCGAAACCCAAATAGATCCAAAAGACCGAGAAGGCGAAGACCATTTTGCCACAGTCATGCCGTAATTCAGGGATCGAAAAGGCGTTGCCCGGCGGCAGTATTCTGGCCATTTGCACCACCACAAAAGCCATCGCGACAATCGCTGACCAAAAGGCGGTCTCAAAGTACCACCATCCGAAAAGGGTGCTGTGCCATTGAGGTGATAACGACATGATCAGGTCGAAGGCGAGCAACGTGAAGACCACGCAGTAGGCGATACCTACCGCAGGAGCCAAACGACGCAATCCACGCGGTGGCATCTCGATGGTCCGGGGATCGCGCTGCCAGGCGATTGCATCGGGCTCGCGCGACCAAATTACGAGGAGCCAACTCAGGATGGTCAGGATGATAATGGCAATCCAATCGCGAGTGATCAGGAACGGCGCGTTGAGCCACCCTTCTTTACCCTCGGCCGGATGCGCAATCCAGGGAAAGATATGGTCGCGGCCGATCGCTACACCGGCGAAGAGTACGAGGCCAACTGGCAGAAAGAGCCAAAAGGATTGTGCGAGTTTATAATGCAGTGACCCGGCCCAGCGTCCCTGAACCAGATAAAAGGCGGCTGAAGCGACCACGCCACCCTGCGCGATGCCCATGAAGAACAGCCAACTGACCAACCAGGTCAGCCAAACGCGCTGAGCGTTGCCGGTGGCGAGTCCGGCGACGAAGCCGATCAGGCCGATGATGATGAGCACCCCGCCGAAGGTGTTCATACGCTGCCAATTGAGTTGGACCGGCTCGCGAATCGGCCTGATCGCGGCGGCGCCAAGCGACTCGGGTTGATTACGGCTCATGTTTAGCTAGACCCTGTCCTGCCGAATGCGGCTAAGCCGCCTCCCGCACAATTTCCTCGGCCCCCACTTCGCGGAGCATGGAATCCAGTTTGTTGACCTGATCATCGTCGCAGCGGACTACAAGTCCAAAACGATCTGCGCCGAATTTGGTTCGGTAGGCCGGATCGGGCTCGAATACTGGCATTTTGCTGTGGAAGAAGAAGCCAGTAACACCTGACAGGCCGCCGAAAAGTATCATCAATTCGAACATGATGATGATGTAAGGCGGAATCGAAGCGATCGGCCTCCCGCCGGCGTTAAGATTCCATTCCAACGAGGTACCGATCGTCACGGCGATCGCGGTCAGCACTCCGGTAATCCCGCCGAAAAGAACCCAAAACCGCACATAGCTTTTGGGCGCTTCATGCGCCGTTCGTGAGGCTTCCATAATCGGTTCGCTCATGATCGGTGAGAAGGCACGAAAATCGCGAATACGTTCGCGATGGAGCAACTCGATCGCTTCTGCGCATTCCTCGTCAGAACGAAAACTCGCTGATAACTGAGTCTGCACGCTCATGCTGCCTTCCGATAAGGATAAACTTCGCGGACTGCCTGCCGGAGGTAAGTTATGCCTTCCTTAAGTTCGTTCATCGAGACAATCGGCATGAACTTGGCAAACAGGGAAAAATTCATCAGGAACCAACCAAAACTACCGATCGTAATGGCGATCTCGGTCAGGTGCGGAACATAGAAGCGCCACTGTGAGGGTTCGGTGTTGGTTGCAAGTGAACCTGCGATCAAAACGAAGCGCTCAAGCCACATCCCGATGTTCACGAAGATAGAGATGATGAACAGCCAGACGACGTTGGTGCGAATGCGCGGCGCGAACAAGGGGAGCGGCGCAAGACAGTTACAAAAGATCATCATCCAAGCGAGATAGCCCTGTGAACCAAAGAAACGCTGACTGAAAGTTACGAGTTCAACGGGATCTTTTGTGTACCAGACCACGAATCCCTCGGTTGCGTAGGAGTAGGTCATGATCAGCGACGTGAACAACACCACCTTGGATAGGTTGTCCAAGTGCCAGATGGTCACCAGATTTTCGATATGCAGCATTTTGCGAATCGGAATCAGGAGCGTCAACACCAGCGCACAACCAGAAAAAATCGCGCCGGCGACAAAATACGGGGCGAATATCGTACTGTGCCAACCAGGAAGTTGCGCTACCGCGAAATCCCAAGAGACGACGCTGTGGACCGATAGAACCAGTGGCGTCGCAAAACCGGCCAGCAGCAGGTAGACCATCGAGAAATTACGCCACTGCTTGTCGGTACCCTGCCATCCGAACGACATGATGGTATAAAACCACTTGCGGAAGCCGGTCGAGATATCGCGCATATTCGCGACATCAGGAATCAGTCCCATCAGAAGAAAGACAGTGCTTATGGTCGCATAGGTGCTAATCGCAAATAAGTCCCACACCAGCGGCGATTTGAAATTTGGTTGCAGGTAGCGCTCGTTCGGATAGGGCACTAGCCAGTAAAAGTACCAAGGACGTCCGAGATGAATGATAGGAAACAGACCGGCAGTAGCGACTGCGAACACGGTCATCGTTTCGGCGCAGCGATAGACCCCGGTGCGCCAGCGGACTCGAAACAGGTAGAGGATGGCAGATATCAAAGTACCTGAGTGAGCAATACCGACCCAGAAGACGAAGTTGGTGATATAGACGGCCCAATCGTTGGGTTGGCCATATCCAGTGACGCCCAAGCCCTCATAAATCTGCCGCGTCCAAAAGCCGAGACCGAGGGCAACCATCGAGGCACAGAACAACACCCACAGCCAATACTTGAGCCCACCGGGGCGGAGGGTCTGTTGGACCGCGCGGTCAACGTCGAGATAAGTCGGCTCGATATTGGTCGTGTCAATCGCGGCTGCCATTAGGCCTTCCCCTTAGTCTGGTAAATATCGCGGAGATAAGTGACCGCCGGTAGGGCGTTGTATTCGGGTAACATCGTGTAGTTGCGACTTTGATTGTCCTTACGCCGCTTCATCATCGCGCTGTTGGAGTCGTTGATGTCGCCGAAGCTAATTGCCCGGCTCGGACAAGCCTGGGCACAGGCGGGGATAATCTCTCCGTCAACCACGGCGCGGTTTTCAGTTCGCGCGTCGATTTCGGCGGTGGTAATGCGTTGTATACAGAAGGTGCACTTCTCCATCACCCCGGCACCACGCACCGTCACGTCTGGATTGAGCTGATAATTCAGCGGAAATTCCCACTCGCCGCCGTACCAATTGAAGCGTCTAACCTTGTAGGGACAGTTGTTTTCGCAAAAACGCGTGCCGATGCAACGATTATAGATCTGAGCGTTGAGACCCTCATCAGTGTGGTGCGAGGCGAAGACGGGGCAGACCGGCTCGCAAGGGGCATGGTCGCATTGAAAACAAAGGACCGGGGCGAGATATAAAGGAGGCGCCTGATCCACCTCTGCTGGGGTTGGGAAATAGCGCTCGATCCGAATCCAAGACATGATACGGCCGATGCTGACGTTCTCGCGGCCGACCACCTGCACATTATTTTCGGCATAACAGGCGGCGACGCAGGCGCTGCAGCCGGTGCACGAATTGACGTCGATCGTCATGCCCCACTTGTGCCCCGGATAGACGATTGGGTTGTACATCTCCTGCGGCAGACTGGGATCAAGGGTCTCGACGTCCGAAGGCACCGGCATGTTGCCGCTGATAAGTTGGTCGAGGCTCGCCGCCTCGATAATCGAGCGGCCCAGCATATCGCTCTTGCCGAGAGGGGTGATCAGCTTGTGCTCTTTTTCGGTCACACGAACCGCGACCGGCAGGTAGGGCTGTCCCTCGGGTAAAAAGGACCATGGATTGACCCCGATCCCGTTGGCATAGCGGCCATAATCGGTATGGCCCTGCCCCAACGGAACCGCTATTACACCTGGCCTAACGACAGGCGAAATCGTGACACCAAGCTCGACGGAACCGGCGGGAGTTGAAACCTCGATCACGTTGATGCCAGCGAAAAGCCGGGTCGATTCGTAATCCTGCTTCAGACCGAGCTGAGCTGCGGTGTCCGGGTGGATTTCTGCCCAGCTATCCCAGACGATCTGAGTAACGGGATCCGGGATCTCTTGAAGCCAAGGTTTGTTAGCACCGCGACCGTCATAAAGGAACAGATGAGGATAGGTCCAGAGCGTCAGGCCACCGGCAGCTGGCGCATTCGGGAGCGGTGCGGGTTTCAAGGAGCCAGTGTTAGGTTTGACGTCGCTAGGCTTGGGATCCACAAAAATCCCACCCTGGCGCCGCACCTTAGCCCAAAAATTGACCTGAGTATCGCTATCGCCAAGCTTGCCGTGCAAGTCCTGCCAAGAGCTCTCGATTGCTTGCGCTGCATTCTCATAGGTAAGCGTTTGGCTGGACTGCGGTGCGCTCAGATGGGCAGATTCGATCAAAATGTCGTGTAACGGGCGACTCGCATACACCGGTTGCATGACCGGCTGGCCGAGCCCATAGATGCCAGCGCGGGGCGCTGAATCGCGCCAACTCTCCAAAGGATGGTGAGTCGGCAGTAGCAGATTGGCGACGGCGGCGGTCTCGTCGCGCATGTCGTGCATCCAGACGACAAATCCAGCTCGCTGTACAGCCGCGTTAAAGGCATATGAACGCGGCATCGAGTAGCTCGGATTACCGCCGGCGACGACCAGAACGTCCACCTGCCCGGCATTCACCGCGTCGAGCAGCGCGCGGACATCGTCGGGAGGGCTGGCGGATTCGGCGGGCGAGTCTTCCAAGAAGATGGCGGTGCGGCCGAGATTGCCAGTGATGGAATTGAGGATAAAGGCAGCGATGTGGGCCTGGGGGTCCTCGGTACCGGCCAGAGCAACCGCACCGTCGGCCTGGCCGAACCACTGTGCGACGCGCTTGATCGAATCAGCGCTGACGCCGGTCTGAGTGCCGATCTTGTCGGGATCGTAGTCCGCAACCAAGGTCTTGAGGCTAGCAACGTCGGCGCCGCTGTTATTTGCGATCCATCCCTGCGCGAGAATTTCGTGAACGACCGCCATCGCCACGGCGCCTTCGGTACCCGGATTAGCAGCGAGCCATTCGTCACATTTCGCGGCGGTCGCGTTCATACGCGGGCCGACATAGGCCGAATGGCCGATCGAAAGCTGCCCTTTGCGCATCTTGGGAGCGCGGAACTGAGCGAATTGGCGAGCGTATTCGACCGGCGACCCCCAGGTTTCGGTGAAATCGGCGCCGAATGAGATGATCGTCTCGGCCTGGTCGAGCTTGTAAATCGGCAAATCGCGGCGACCGAACAGAGCCTGAGCGGCGCTACGGGCCGGTTCCTCGCTAAATGGCTCCCAGAAAACTACTCGGGTTGAATTGAACGCCGCCAGCCATTGGTGAGTGATGGTATCGAGAGTCGGCCCGCGCGAAGTGCCGATAAAGGCAACACGGTCCTTTCCCGCTTTGGACGCAGCCATAAGCCGGTCGGTCAGAAGCTTGGTAGCGTCATCCCACTCGATCGAGTGCATGCGGCCATCACTGCCGCGCTGTTCAGGCTTGGAAACCCGGTCAGGGTTGTAAAGCCCCTGCAGAGCACCTTGGCCCCGCGCACAGATAGCGCCCTGGCTAATCGGGTCGGAAGGATTGCCCTCCAACTTGATCACCCGGCCTTCCATCACCTTGGCAATCACGCCGCATCCGGCCGGACATTCTGAACAGGTGGTCGCGAAATAGGTCGGCGTCCCGGGAATCATATTTTCGTCGGGGACGACGTAAGGAATCAGCTTTCTCGCGGCCGGCTCGCATCCTGGAATCGCTGCGGCGGCACTAGCCGTGGCAGCGAGCTTCAGGAAGGAGCGCCGGGACAGTCCGTCAGGCATTGGCAACCCTCGCTCAGTGGTGGCAGACAAAACAGTCCTGCGTCGCACCGCGCTTTTCATGGCAGTTGATGCAGAAACCCATGTTGATCTCGTGCACCGGCTCAATCCGGTCCATGGTTTGAACCGGTCCATGACATTCCTGGCATGCCACCCCAGCCCAGATATGCGGTTTGTGCACGAAGCGGACGAAGTCGGGGAGCGTGTAGACGCGGTTCCAGCGAATCTCGAAAAGCGGCTGCGAATCGTCGGTCCAAGGCCGCGTCACAGGCTCGATGCCGCCGAGTAGCGCGCTGCCATGGCATCCGACACATCGCTGGATCGGCGGAACGCCAGCATTAGCTGAGCGGCGCGCATACTCGTGACAGTATTGGCAAGGAATTTTATTGATGCCGGCATGGACGCGATGACTAAACGGGACCGGTTGCTCGACGCCTTCGCGCGGCGCCCAAGGCCGTTCCGAAAACGCAACCACAGCGACACCGCTCACGAACAGGAACAGCGCAACAGGAATTAGTATGCGGTTCATCGTCTCAAATCTGGCTCAAACTGCGACCGTCGGGACAGCTTCAGGACAGATCCCCGAACCCGGCCGGAAACAAACGCGCAGGATCAGTAACAAGCAAGCCTTCTGTGGTCAACCGGAAGCCTCCGAAATCCTCATCCGCTCCACACCAAGCAATCCTTCCCAGAACGCGGAGCGTTAGAAGAACTAACATTGCGACCTTCAGTCCGCAAGCAGAAGTTATGTTGGTCTGAGAATAAAACGCGCCGTCTGTGAAATGATCGAAAGGGCGCGAGGTTTCAGTGAAAGGAAACCGCGGTGTTTCGCGGGCGCGGTCCGATCAGCGCGCTGTGCTGCCCGCTTCGAAGGTCACAAGATCCTCGTAAAGTTGATCAATCTCGCGGCCGAGGCGTTCGTAGCGGGCGATCAACTCGTCAGCATCCTTACGGGTGAGATAGAACTGCGGGTCGTTCATGAGAAGGGCTAATTCGGCGCGGTCCTTTTCCTTCCCTTCGATAGCGGACTCGATCTCGGTTCGCCGACGCGTATTATGCGCGCGCTGGCGATCATCGGAGCGCGAGACATTGCGGCCGCCTTTGTTTGAAGCTGCAACATGCGATCCGGCGCCATTGAGGGAGGCGGCCGTCTTAACGTCCCGCAGAGAGGGCTTATGGCCGTTGCTGGGAAACATCTCGGCAGGCTGTGCCTTGGCCGCCGAATTTGACGCGCCGCGTCCGACGGCGGCTTCTTCGGTAGCCTTTTTCTCCAGGTATTCGTCGTAATTGCCGAGATACCTGACTGCCGATCCATGACCAACTTCGATTACCTGAGTCACCAACTGGTTCAGGATGTGGCGGTCGTGGCTAACGAGGACAACCGTCCCGGGGAAGCGCTGCAAGGCTTCGAGCAGTGTTTGTTTGGCAACAATATCGAGGTTATTGGTCGGCTCGTCGAGCAGCATGAAATTGTTGGGATGAGCCAGTACTTTTGCCAATGCGAGCCGCGCCCGCTCGCCGCCTGAGAGAACCCCTACGCGCTTATTGACGTCGTCGCCAGAAAACAGCATCGCGCCAAGCAGGCCGCGGATTTGCGGAGTCGTCATTCCCTGGGCGTCACGTGAAAGTTCTTCGAGCACGGTGCTCGAATAATTCAGCGAGTCGGAAAGATTTTGTGCGAAATAACCAATGGCCACGCGGTCGCCAACGACTCTCGTCCCAGCGGTCATCTCCTCGATTCCCGCGAGCATCCGAATCATGGTCGATTTACCAGCGCCATTGGGCCCGACGAGAGCGATCCGCGCACCGCGTTCGATCGCGATGTCGATTCCGCTATACACGGTCTGCTCAGCGTAGCGTTTGACCGCGCCGGTCAGTTCGACGACGCGGCGCGCACTACGCTCGCAGTCGGGAAATACGATTGAAGGCGGCTTATCGAGCCCCGCTGGCGGCTCAAGACGCTCGACCTTTTCGAGTTGCTTGATGCGGCTCTGGACGAGCTTGGCCTTACTCGCCTGATAACGAAAGCGGCTGATGAAGGCCTCCATGTGCTCAATTTCGGTGCGCTGTTTCTCGTAGGCCGCAAGCTCGGCTTCGACTCGCCGCTGGCGTTCGGCGAGGTAGTAGGAATAGTTGCCGTTGTAATCGATCAACCCGCCGCGCGTGACTTCCGCAGTCCGGCGTGTGACGCGGTCGAGAAAGTAATGGTCGTGCGAGACCAGGATGATCCCGCCGTCATAATCGGCCAAATAATCCTCGAGCCAATTGCGAGCTTCGAGGTCCAAATGATTGGTCGGCTCGTCGAGCATCATGAAATCGGGCTTCTGCAAGAGCAGCTTGGCGAGCGCAATACGCATCCGGATGCCGCCGGAAAATTCAGAAACGTCGCGGTTCAAATCTTCGAGGCGAAAGCCAAGGCCGGTCAATACCGCTTCGGCGCGGCTCTCCGCGGTATAGAAATCGTTGCGCTCGAGCTCGCTCAGAACGTCGCCGAATTCGCTCATGGCTGATTCGTGGAGCGGTCCTGAGTGCTCGCGGGCAAGAATCTCTTCGAGCTCGACGCGGCGGCGATCGAGCGCGCGCATCTCGGCTAGCGCCGCGAGGGTCTCGTTGAGTACGCTGGCGCCGCTCATCTCGGGAGCATCCTGCGCGAGATAACCAACCCGGGTGCGTTGCGGGCGGGTGATACGGCCGGAGTCAGGCTCGACCAGGCCGGCGATCATACGGAGCAGGGTCGATTTGCCAGCACCGTTGAGGCCGACCAGCCCGACGCGTCCGTCATCAGGCATCGACCAACTAACGTCGTCGAAGATCACGCGGGCGCCGTAGCCCTTGGCGAGTTTGTCCAAAGTTAACAATTATTTGCCCGGCGAGAACTAACCTTGCTCATCGGAAGCGGAACGCTCCGCTCGTCAACCGAACGATCAATCCAAACTCTGTATGATACCGGCCGCGGAGCACTGGCGGAAGCCGCACTCATAACGGCACGATTAAGAATTCATCTGCTCGCAGTGCTATTTTGAGTGCCACTAGCTGCGATGACGACTGGAAGAGCAAAGGTCATCGCATCATCGGCGCTCAGGCCGTAACATCGAACGGTTGAATGGTTGGGTTTAGGCCAGCGTTGTCGTGGAGGATCGAGATGCCTGCGCTACGAGAAAGCGATCGGATACTAGTCATAGACCGCAAGCTTTTTTCTGACGACAACACGCGTTTTTTCGTGGGTTTTATCGAGGAGTACGACGAGGTCGCGATGCGCGTGCGGGGCTACCCATTCCATTTGAGTCCTTACGAGGTCTCAGGCGCCGAGCGGCATGGCGAGGAGCGCGTGCGGATCATTTCGATGGCTGCGGGCGATCTGATCTATCTGCTGCCGCGCGACCTCGACTGCGTCAAGCTGCAGATGCGCCGATCGCCCAAGTCGTTGATTCTATCCGACGGCGAGGAATACTCACTCGACCTCAGCGAATGGCTGGTCCGCGCCTGATACGCACGCCTCGCGCCTATCACCGGCATCTCAAAGCGTCTGGATAAATTCCGCGATCGCGGATACGGTCGCGTCGGGCTGATCGAGCGGAACATGATGGTAAGCGCCGTCGATTTCCTTGAGGATCGCGCGCGGCAACTGCCGATGCATCTTGAGCGCGGAACTACGGCTCATCAACGCGCTGTTCGCGCCACGCAACACCAGCACCGGCAATTCAATTCGGCGTAGACGCGGTCTGCGCATCGAGCGCATCGTGGTTCTAGGCACGCGCGTCTCAGGATCGAAGCGGAATGCCCAATTTCCGTTAGGCAACTGCTCAGAGCCTTTAAGAGCGAGGTCCTCAAGCTTCGAGGGCGTGAGTGCATGGCCCGGGGGCGAGAGGCGAAAGCGCCTGACCAAGTCGTGCGCGGTACCGAATTCAGGACGCGGGCCGCCCTGCTTACGCCGCTTCCAGCGCCACTTCAGGCGGGTCGTCAAGGGAGGACCGTTGGGAGGTGAATCGATCGCGATCAGTGCTTCGAGTAAATCGGGACGATCTTGAGCGAGCAGTTGCGCAACGTGCCCACCCATCGAATGGCCCACCAGAATCACTCGCGTCTGAATATACTGGCTGATAAAGCCGATGAGCTCCTGCAGATAGACTTCCAGTCCATAAAGCGGGGGATTGGCCCATTGACTGCGTCCGTGACCGCGAAAATCGAGTGCGAGCGCGCGACCGTGGGCTGTTAGGCGCGGAGCAACATAGTCCCACCAATGAGCGTGCGCCGAGCCGCCATGCACGAGCAGAATCGTATGGCGCTCAGGATTGCCGCCCCAATCGAGGCAATGGAGCTTGAGACCGTTGATTTCGATAAATCGATTGATCGGCTCCGCTGTGGCGGTAGCCGCCGTTGCATCGTCGTACATGCTGTTCCTTCTATCATCTATTCGAGGCGCGAACGCCACCGAGCGGCGCGAGTCGCTTCTCCACAACCTTGGCGAATAATACCTTGTGGAGATATTCTAAACTCAGTCCAGTGATGCTCGTATCCTAGGCACGGCGAAGTAAGTAATGACATGCGATGCCTGTTTACTAGTCATGGCGCTGATGAAGCAACAGGCAGTTTGCTTTCCACGTTCGATGATTGCTTAGCCGATTCGAGACTTACGAGCTAACTGACCATCCATCAATAGTATTAGCGCCGATCAGTCGAAAGCTGCAAATCACGATTTCTGCGGGAGAGGCATCTCCTTTGCTCCGAACCTCGCCCGAATCAAGTGATTAGTGCGGGCAAACTCAATTATGTGATCCGTCCAGTAACGGAAGATCGCTATCGCACGAAAGTATGACTCGACTCGGGTCTGATGGCTATGTGGTGGTTTTCGGGTGTCTGCCCGGCCGTCGGCCCCGTTAAGGGCCGGCCTCTTCTGACGACCCGGAAGAGGCTGGCCCGGTCGAAGATCAATCGACATAAATGCAATTGCCCTCCGTTCACGATCGTCCTGGCCACTTTTCGCTAAAGACTAAACGTCAGGCTCATAAGAATGGGATCTCAGGGAAGCGCCAGTACGCCTAAAGACCGCCGGACTCTTAGTA
>DATKPK010000088.1:0-4760 GCA_035524095.1 Binataceae bacterium (SeqCode)
GGGCAGGCCGGCCATGGCCGGCCTGCCCTCCGATCCTGCCATTCCAGATTGAGCGAGGCCGAGCACAGTGCGCTCGGCCTCGCTCAATTCACCCAGCAGGCGCTCGATTTCATCGAGCGCCTGCTGATCGGTCATGGGGAGGGCGGCAGCGGCGACGCCGCTGCCGCCCACCCCAAGGGCCGATCGCATCGCCCGGTAATGCGCAATAAACGCGCTCATCGACGAGTAGGGTTTAAGGCTCATCCTAACGGCGTTCCCAATGGAGCGATTGCTAGGCCGATCACATAGCCGATAGCTGCCGCACTTAGTGCGATCACGAGAAAGCGCACGCCCGCCGTCCATGGCCGCTGCGAGGCGCACAAGCGGCCTTCTATAAAGTAGCCGACCGTGAAGAGAATGATCGCTGTTGCCGAGAGTCCGGCGACCAAGCCATTGCGAACCGATCCAAAGATCATAAACGGCCCGAGCGGTACCAGCGCCCCGATCAGAAAGGCCACGCCCATCAGCAGGCCATCGGTAACCGGATTCCCGGCATCCGTCTCCGACAATCCATAGATTTTTTGCTCGGCGGTGGTGAATAGCGCCTTCGGTGCATCACTCAACAGCTTGACCACGCGATAACCAGCCTCACGGCTCAGCCCTTCTTTGGCGAGTTCGCCGAGCAGGCTTTCTTGAATGACATAGAGCTGCCGGGCCGATTCCTCGCGCGTCCGCTGGCGCTCGGTGCTAATCACCGCCGTCTCCGCATGCGTTCCCAGATACGCCCCTGCGCCCATCGAGAGTGCACCCGCAACGGTTGAGGCGAGCGCCGCCAGCACGACCTGACTGCGGCCCGAGACCGCGCCGCTTAGGCCCGCTAGCACACCGGCGGTCGTCAATACCCCGTCCTGAACTCCGAAGACAATCTCACGGATATTGGCGAGCCGCTCGAAAACGCGGCGTTTCTCTTCGGGTTTGAGTGCGGCCAAAGTCGTCAGTATTTAAGGCCATCCGGACCGACGCCATCACCCGGCTGCCAATCCGCTGGACATAGTTGACCGCTTCGCAACGCGCGGACGACCCGTAAGGTTTCACTGACGCTGCGGCCTACATTAATTTGGCTTGCGACTGCGTATGCGATCGTGCGTCGACGATCCAGGATGAACGTCGCACGCATCGCCACCTGCTCCTTATCTTCGAAGACACCATACAGCCGCGCTACCTCACCCTTCGCGTCAGCCGCCAACGGATAATTCACGCCGCCCAATTCTTTAGCCCATTGAACATGGGATTCAACACTATCCACGCTTATCCCAACGATACTTGCACCCGCACCTGCGAAGTCCTCACGATGGTGATGGAACCCGATCACCTCGGTCGGGCAGATGAAAGAAAAGTCACGCGGATAGAAAAACATCACCACCAATTCCGTCCGCAATGCGTCGAGGCTGACGCGCCCGATCGATCCATTGGTCGTGCTCGGCAAGGCGAAAGGCGGCGCTTTATCACCTGGTTTGAGCATCGCTTCTAACTTTCAAGCGCCGTATCAAAATGATTACTTTATCGCGTATGTCAACGAAACCGTGGCCGGGACGCTGACGTCTCCAGGATTGACCGGAGTTTGATCGTTCATCCCCGCGGCTGAGAATCGCGCCATCGCCATCACCGGTACTGGACGCGATTCCGATTCGGTACTCGCGCTGATTACCGGCCCCAGCTTCACGTTGAGCGACGCCGCCAGCGCCTCGGCTTGCGTCTGCGCGTCGCGCGACGCATCGGCGATCGCCTCGTTCCGCGCCTTGGTATTATCACGCAGGCTGAAATCGAGCGAGTTGACCCGATTCGCCCCCGCCGCGATTGCCGTATCAATCAGCGGCCCGACCATATCGAGTTCGCCAGTCTCAACCGTGATCGAATTCTGTGCCTGATAGCCTTCGATCTGTGGCCGCTCGTTCGATTGCGCGTTGTTGTATTCGGGATAGAGCGAATAGCCGCCGGTGGAGACCTTGCCCTTACCCCCGAGCTTTTGCACCAGCGCCTGATTAACCTTCTGCGCCAGCGCGGCATTGCGCTCGGCCGCTTCAGCCGCCGTCTTCGCGTGAGTCTCGATTGCCAGATTCAAAGTCGCATAGTCCGGTGCCTCGTGAGCCTCGCCACTTCCACTGACCTGGATCGTCCGCGCGCTGGAACTTCCATTCGGATCGCCGATCGCGACGCCGCCAAGCGCGATTAGTGCCACCATCGGCAGCAATCCAACCCAAAGCCGTTTCATAAATTTCCTCATCGCCGCGCGCCTGTTGCGATTCAATCCGCCAGTGCTGTACGCGTCAAGCTTAACCCGCGCAGCTTCAGATTTTTAGGCGGGATGCTCGCAGCCTCGCACCCGTACGCCCCCACAAGTGAGGGCTACTGTTGAGCCGCGATGCCTGCCGTGCGATTTAATACCGGATGGCCGATAAGCAGGATCAAAAGAAAGTAACGCCGCGCAGCCAGGATTTCGCGGCCTGGTATAACGACATCATCATCCGCGCCGAACTGGCCGACTACTCGCCAGTCCGCGGATGTATCGTCTTTCGGCCCGACGGCTTCGCCATCTGGGAGGAATTGCGCGACGAGCTCGACCGCCGCATCAAAAAAACCGGCGCGCGCAACGCCTATTTCCCGCTTTTCATACCTCAAAGCTTCCTGCAAAAGGAGGCCCAGCACGTCGAGGGTTTCGCTCCGGAGGTCGCCGTCGTCACCCACGGCGGCGGTAAGGAACTCGAAGAACCGCTGATCGTCCGCCCGACCTCCGAGACGATCATCAATCACATGTTCGCGCAATGGATTCATTCCCATCGTGACCTGCCGCTGATGATCAACCAATGGTGCAACGTCGTCCGCTGGGAACTGCGTACCCGCCCCTTCCTCCGCACCTCCGAATTCCTCTGGCAAGAGGGTCATACCGCCCACGCCACGCGCGAGGAGGCTGAGCGCGAAACCCTCACGATGCTCAAGGTCTATCGAAAGTTCGTCGAAGAGTTCCTCGCTGTACCGCTCGTCTATGGCCGCAAATCCGCCGCCGAGCGTTTCCCCGGCGCCGACGAGACCTACGCCATCGAAGGCCTGATGGCCGACGGCCGCGCACTCCAATGCGGCACCTCGCACTTCCTCGGCCAGAACTTTGCCAAGGCCTTTGAAATTCGCTTCCTTGATGAAGCCAATCAGATGCAGTACCCGTTTCAGACGAGTTGGGGAGTCTCGACCCGGCTGCTCGGCGCGCTCGTGATGGTCCATGGTGACGATCAGGGCCTCCGCCTGCCGCCCGCTGTCGCCTCTACGCAAGTCGTCGTCGTACCGATCTGGCGCAAATCCGAAGAGGGCGAGCAAGTGATGGCTGCGGCGCGCTCCATCGTCGAGTCACTCGAACAGGCCGGCTTGCGCGTCCGGCTCGATCAACGCGAAGGCCTCACGCCCGGCTTCAAGTTCAACGACTGGGAGATGCGCGGCGTACCCCTGCGCATCGAAATCGGCCCGCGTGACGTCGCGTCAGGCGAGGCGGTGATGGCGCGCCGGGATATCTCAGGACCGGCTGGCAAATCCAAGAGCGCACTCAGCGCGATTGCCGAGAATGCAAAGAAGTTGTTGGACGAGATTCAGCAAAATCTCTATCAGCAGGCGCGCACTTCGATGGAAGCGAATACCCATCAGCTCGATTCCTACGCCGAATTGGAAAAGCGGATGCAAGGTGAAGGCGGCGGCGGCTTCGCCGATATCTACTGGTGCGGGCGCGCCGAATGTGAAACCAAGATTCGCGAAGAGACCCGCGCCACCTGCCGCGTAATTCCGCTTAATCAGAACCATCCGGCTGGCAAATGTATCATCTGCGGCGAATCAGCTACCGAACGCGCCTTCTTCGCCAAAGCCTATTGAGACGCCATTCTTTGAGCCGCAAAAGACCTAATTAGTCAACTCTATGCGCTGTATCTGAGGCTGCTGTTGGAGCAGCTACTGTGATCTTGAGCCCCTCATCACTAAGAACTTTCAAGAGTCTCTGGCGGAGCTTTAGATTGTCCGCATCCATGTCACTGAATAATCTTGGATAGTATATCTCGCGCTTAAGGGAATCTGTTGTAAAGTTGAATCCGACAAGCCTTCCGATCTCTCGGAGAAGATCCACCCTAAGGTCGTTGACTCTTTCCTGCCATCCGAGTTGATTTGCGTCCAAGTTCAATTGTGAGAGAAAGTTTCGCCAAGCTTCTCGCACTTTTTGATCCTTTCTCCTATTAAAGATCACGTGAATTGAGTTTAGCGCGTTCACATGTTCAGCAGACAAGGGCGTCGCCCTCGTCGACATTAAGGTGAGAAAGATACGCTTCCTTTGCTGATCTCTATCTCGCAGGGTGTCAAGAAGCCGTTGAACCCATAGAGCGAGAATTGGCCCTATAACGATGGCCGCGACTGTAATCCATTCAAACCATGTCGGTGTGGATGGCGGAGCCCCCATTTGCTCACTCAAACCTGTACGCGATCTTCATCGCGCTGCGCACTTCCCCCATCGTTTGCTGCGCCACTTCTCGCCCCCGCCGCGTACCTTCGCGAATAATCTCATACACGCGCCCCGGATGCGCCGCGAACTCTGCGCGCCGCGTCCTGATCGGCTCCAGGAATGCATTTAATGCATCGAAGAGTTTCTGCTTCACCTCCACATCGCCGACCGTCCCCGCCCGATAGCGTTCTTTCAGTTCCTCAACTTCCGCCTTATTCGGATTGAATACGTCGTGATAGGTGAAAACCGGATT
>DATKPK010000089.1:0-6882 GCA_035524095.1 Binataceae bacterium (SeqCode)
ATAGGTGAGGGGCCCAATCCTCTCGTCGGTTGGGAAGAGGATTTATACGGCTATCGTTTCGTCAACCTGACGCCTTGGAACTATCTGTCGTTGTCATCGACGCAGCTTGGCATCTCGACGCAAGGTCCAGTCAAGTTCAACGGCAAGACCTACATCGATTATGACGCTGGAGTTTATAACAACGCCAGTTTCCATGCGTTTGAAAACACTAACACCAAAGAGGTAATGGGCAGAATTACTGCGTATCCGTTCGGATCGGACTGGCGGTTCCAGGGCCTGGGACTGACCGGCTTCTATAATTATGGCTACGGCAATTCGACGCCTGACTCGGCGCAGGTGCCGACGACGCTGAAGGGACCGAATGCACGTATCGAGCGAATCGCAGCTCTGATCCACTATACGGCTGAACAATGGGGGCTTGCGGGCGAGTTCGACTACGGAAACAACGCATTCAGCGCGTCGAATTTCTGGTCGGGCAGCGCGCCGGCGGACGCGGAAGGGTTTGCGACGGGTCCATCGGTGAAGAAGGACGGCAACATTCTGACGGGCTTCAATCCAAATTGCAGTTCGACGCCTTGCTACAGCCTCTACAACAGCTTTGGTCCGACCACGAATGCGACTGAGGCGATCCTGAACAATGGCCAGGCGCGACAAATCGGCTTCGACATGTTCGGGCATTACCATATCCCGAACACACCCCTGACGGCGTTCGGGATGTATCAGTGGTTCATGCCAAACGACAAATTTGGCACGTCCGGCCTGCCTGACCCGCTCGACTTCGAGCGCTTCATCGTAGGCGTAAGCTACCAGGTGAACGAATTCCTGCGGTTTGCGGTAGACACGCAGAATACGCTGTTCTACCACAACCAGGAATCGATACCGGTGTCTTACCTGAAGCAATACGGATACACCGGCGGAACGTTCAACGGCCTGCTGTTGCCGTCGTCGGGGTCAATCCCGTATATGGTCCAGCGGGATACGCATTCGATTTGGGGAAACTTCGAGTTTAACTACTAACGTCTGAATAACCTCACGGGCCGTACGCGGGTGCGGTCCGTGAGTCTCTTCCAGTGATTATTGCAGGTCAGTCCCGCATCCATCAGTGCTAATTGGCTTCATGCAATGCAATCAGGCGCAGAATCCTTAAGAATGCGCCCTTGAGCTTATGGCGATAGCAGCGTAGGCTAAGAGACAAGGACGTTATGGTGCCGCTTCTGAACCCCGCAAGTTATCGAGGCCAAATGTTGCGGCTTGTGATTTGCCTGTTCAGCCTCATGATGCTGGTGACGCTACCGCTCCAGAAGGCGCATCAGCTGCGGATCCATTATCGTACGACGCAGATTCGCCGGTCATTTGAGAGGCACGCAAACCTCGCCGAGGCTGAAGCGGGCCCGTCTGACGAAGTCGGCCATGAAGCTGCTAAGCCGTCGCGGTTCGCATGGGTGACGCCTGAACCTGTTCCCGCAATCCAAATATATCGTGCCAACCCCGGTGCGATTCCGAGACCCAATCCAAGAATGTTCCTACGCCTCAAGCTTGGACCGCCATCCGGCAGCCAAGACCCATTGGTCTGACTTCTACATAATTCGCGATTGATTTCGCCGCTGCCGTGGACGATAGGTTGTTCAGCGGCATTAGTGATTCAACTCGACCGGAAAGCGGTTTCCGGTCAGCGTGCGAGAAAGATGAGAGCGCCACAGTTTAGGTCCACTTAGTGGATACGAGCTGTGATAGCAGCCCGATTCCTGAAGGACGCGCAGACGATTGTGTGGAGTATTGAAATGACTAATCGAGTGAGCAGTTTTGGCCGCTTGTTGTCATTCGCAGGCCTTGGTGTTGTGCTGGGATTATCGGCGTGTGCGCAGAAGCATTCGCATATGCCGCCGGGCCAAATCATGTCTGAACGCCAGAACGGTGACGTTGTGCGTCAACTCGATGCGGCCAAGGAACTCGACGAGAGTGAGGCGACGGATCCCAAGACCAGCGCTGTCGCCAGAGAAGATTTCCTCGAGCAGGCCGGCAAGGCCGATAAGGCAATCAAAGAACTGACGAACGGCTATCCAGTGTCGGATGCTGAGCTTCAAGACGCCTTACGGGTGCCGCCGGCCTATCTTTCGGCCGAACAAAAATCCGCTTTGATAAACAAGATACAGCAGGCCGAACGGGCGACTGACAGCAACGAACAAGCCATGCTGAATGCGGAAGGGTGGGGCTATTCAGATGCCCCAGCGGCGACCAGCCGTTTCGATCAGCAGAAGCAGCTAGATGCCGAGGTCGTCAAGGACCTCACGATCGGCGAGCCGGTGCATTGGGACGAGGTCCAGCAGGCGACGCAGGTGGTGCAGAATCCCTACTAGAAAGAACGGCGCGCCGATCAGCTCAAGCTGCGAAGTGGATATAGTGAATGATCAGCGCGTCACTTCTTGACCGCGTCGAGTCAGGAGACAATTAGTGCCCAGTTTCTCACTGCGCAATCCTTACACAATTATCGTCGCGGCCCTGGTGATTTTAATTATGGGTGCGACGGCATTCACGAGAATGCCGACCGATGTGTTCCCAACGATCAAGATTCCGGCGGTAGTCGTGGCGACCTTCTATCAAGGCATGCCGCCACTGGACATGGAGGATAATATCACTTTTCGCTACGAGCGATTTTTTACACTCGGGAGCAATATCCAACATATCGAATCACGCTCGCTCCCTGGAGTGAGTATTATCAAGGTTTTCTTCCAACCGGGGACCAATGTCGAAGCGGCGGCCGCACAGATGGGCACTCTAGCAATGTCGGATTTGGGGGTTTTGCCACCCGGCACGCTCCCGCCGCTAGTCCTGCAATACGATGTGTCATCGCTGCCGGTGCTCCTCGTCACGCTGGAGGGCAAGGGCTACAACGAGACGCAACTAGAAGATCAGGCGCGCTATAATATCCGCAATCAACTAGCTACGGTGCCGGGCGCGTCGGTTCCTATTCCTTTCGGGGGCAGGTTCCGACAGGTGATGGTCTATGCCGATGCCCAGGCGTTGCAAGCGCGCGGCCTCTCGATGATGGACTTGGTAAAGGCAGTTAACGAGTCGAATCTTATTTTGCCCGCAGGTGACGTAAAAATCGGCGCCAAGGACTATTACATCTACTCCAACAGCATGATTCCCAAAGTCGAAGATATGGGTCAGATACCCGTAAAAATCGGCAAGGGACAAGCGCCGGTACTGGTCAACGATGTCGCCAAGGTCGAGGACTCATCGCAGATCCAGTACAACAAAGTGCTGATCAATGGGCAGCCCTCGGTTTATGTTCCGGTGCTGCGCCAGACGGGCGCCAATACGATTGCGGTCGTGAATGGCATCAAGGAATTGATTCCCCACATCTTCGGCTTGCCAGCCGGCATGAAGGTCAAGACCCTCTTTGATCAGTCCACTTACGTAAGGCAAGCGGTCGATAGCCTGGAGCATGAAGCAATTTCGGGATCGATCCTGGCGTCGTTGATGATCCTGATTTTTCTGGGAAGCTTTCGCTCAACTTTAGCGATCTTCCTATCGATCCCGTTATCGATTATGGCCGCAGCGTTTGGTTTGTTCATGAACGGCTCGACTATCAATATCATGACGCTTGGCGGCTTCGCACTAGCAATCGGCCGGCTGGTCGATGACTCAGTGGTAGTGCTTGAGAACATCAATCGCCACCTCGCTGAGGGCAAGACGCCAATGGAGGCGGCGCGTGACGGAGCGGAGCAGGTTGCACTGCCGGTATTAGCTTCGACAGTCACCACTTGCATCGTGTTCTTTCCAGTAATGTTTTTGTTCGGCGTATCGAAGTATCTATTCGGAGCGCTGGCGCTGGCGGTAGTGCTCTCGATGGGAGCGTCGTACCTGGTAGCGATGAGCGTCATTCCGATTTTCTGCGCGCGGTTCCTGACGATGGCTGATGCAACCGCGGCAGAACATACCGAGGGCCGCGGTCCACTCGCGATCTTCAATCGTGCCTATGAGCGTTTCGCTGGTAACTACGAGCGCTATCTCGAGCGGGCCTTGAATCATAAGTTCATTGTCATCGGCGCGGTGGCTATTCTCTTCGCCGGGAGCATGGCGCTATTTCCGCTGCTCGGCACCGAACTGTTTCCGGAGACTGATGCAGGAACTTTCACGATTAACTTCCGCGCGCCCGCCGGCACGCGGATCGAGCTGACGACGGAGATGGCGCGTCGGATCGAAGGAATCGTCCGGCAGGTGGTTCCGGCTGCGGAGCTCGACACGGTGGTGTCGAATATCGGACTGGCGCCCAGCATTTCCGCTATCTATTCGCCGAACTCGTCGGAAGATTCAGGGTTTATCCAGGTTCAGCTAAAGAATGGACATAGCCGGCCGACTAAATACTATTCGAAACGCGTGATGCAGGAATTGGCGCAGCAGATCCCTGATGCACGAACGATTTTCTCATCGGGCAGCATCATCGACGCTGTGCTGAACTTCGGCATGATGGCGCCGATTGATATTCAGTTCGCCGGGCGAGATTTCGACGATCTCTATCGGGCGGCGAATCAGTCCCAGGAAATGCTACGCGGCTTACCGAAAGTCGCACAGACCTTTGTTCTTCAGGAACCCGACTATCCGACATTCGACGTAGCGGTCGATCGCGTCAAGGCGGCGCGCCTCGGACTTACTCAGAAAGATGTTATTTCCGACGTTATCACCGCGCTCAACTCGAACCTATATATTGCGCCATCGATCTGGATCGACCGACAGAACAACGATGACTATTTCCTGACCGTTCAGTACAAGCAGGCGGATACGGGGTTTCCTTCCATGGAGACCTTGCGCAATATTCCCGTGCATAGCTATGCGGATGAGACAGGACATGCTCAAAGCCTTTTATTGAGAGAAGTTGCATCTATTTCACCTCAGTACCATCCGTCGGAAGCTGATCACTATAATATTCAGCGCGTAGTCGATCTGCTGGTGTCGCCGAGTACTCAAGACCTGGGTGGCGTTCAGGCGGAAATCCAGAAGACGCTCGCCCACGCGAAATTGCCAGAAGAAGTGACGGTCCGCTATCGCGGGTCGGTTGCGGCGATGCAAGAATCGTTTTCAAGCTTTGGCTTCGGACTGTCACTAGCGGTGGTGTTGCTCTATCTAGTGATGGTCGCACAATTCACATCGTTTCTCGATCCGTTCATTATCATGTTCGCGGTACCGATGGGCCTCATCGGTGTCGTTTGGACACTATGGGCGACTACCACTACGCTCAATATCGAATCCTTCATGGGCATCATCGTGATGGTCGGTATAGTCGTTTCGAACTCGATTCTTCTAGTTGACTTTGCTAACGAGCGGCGGCGGAGCGGACAGGTATTGAGGCGTGCAGTCATTGAATCGGCGCGAATAAGAATGCGGCCGATTCTGATGACGGCTTTAGCGACGGTGGCGGGGCTTATGCCAATCGCGTTGAAACTTGGCGAGGGTTCCGAAGCCTCGGCACCGCTAGCTCGAGCAGCGGTCGGCGGTCTGGTAGTGTCAACCGTACTGACCTTGGTACTTGTTCCTTGCATTTACGAATTCTTTTATGGGCGGCGGGTGGCAAAGTGAGTATTAGTAACTATTCTCGGAACTGGCCACGCGCTCTAGTGATCGCGGCACTGGCCGGATGTGGGCTGCTCTTGAGCAGCTGTGCAAGACGGGCGGAGCCGATGACACCGCCACCCGAACCCACAGTAACCGTGATACACGCACAACGTGGCGAGATGGCCGAGACTCTCGACTTGCCGGGCGATCTAGTCGGATTCTATGAAGCTGCGCTGCACGCCAAAGTAACTGGCTATTTGAAGTCGATCAGTGTTGACAAGGGTGACGCGGTCAAAGCTGGACAGGTGTTGGCGGAGATTGAGGTGCCGGAGCTCAGGTCGAACCTGGCTCAGGCGCAAGCCAGTTTAGCGATAGCGCGCGTAACCTACGAACGCCTGAAACGGGTTCAGCAGAGCGATTCACGGTTGGTTGCTCAAGAGGATGTGGACATAGCAGCGGCCAAATATCAGCAGGCGCAAGCTGCAGTCGGAACGCTATCCACATTGCTGTCGTACACGAAGATCGTCGCGCCCTTTGCCGGCGTGATCACGGGGCGGTTTGCCGATCCGGGCGCATTGATTCGTGCAGGCGGTGGTGACATCGGGGTGGATGAAACCTCGGCGATGATTTCATCCGGCGCAACGGAAGGGGCCGGTGGGCATCGAAGCGGCGGTGGCCCGATTCTTACGTTGGCCGATATCGACGAGCTGCGCGTCTATGTCTATGTTCCTGAGGCATCGTATCCGTTAGTCAGGCGTGGCACTCCGGCCGAGTTACGCTTCGACGAATTTCCTGGACGAGTCTTCCATGGCACGGTCGCGCGCTATGCGACGGCGTTGGACCTGGCGACGCGGACGATGCTCACCGAAGTGGATATAGCTAATCCCGATCATGCGCTCTATCCGCGAAGCTACGCTCATGTGACGCTCGATCTAGTCCGGCACCCGGACGCATTAAGAATCCCGGTCGCGGCGGTCAATGGAATCGGGCACGCCGCGCATGTTTTGTTGGTTGAAGACGGCCATCTCGCCGACGCTGCGGTTACAACCGGAATTAATGATGGTAATTACGTCGAGATTACATCGGGATTGAATTCTGATTCGATCGTGGTCGCCACCTATAGCAATACTCTCAGTGCAGGGCAGAGAGTGAATTACCAGTTCGCGACGGGAGGTGAGCCGCCTACAAGCGCATCGTGAGGCGGCCGTCAGTCCAAATCGATAAATAACGAACGACGCGAACGGAGTTAAGTTAGATCGTTGATGAGATACGTAACAGGATTGCTTTTCGTATCGATGGCGATGGCATTCATTCCCGGAGTAGCCA
>DATKPK010000090.1:0-6223 GCA_035524095.1 Binataceae bacterium (SeqCode)
AAGTTCTCATTCGACAAGCCAAAGAATCGCTCAACGGCTCCTTACCAAGCGGCTCGCGGAAATCCAAATTGGTCAATTCTCCGGTGTTAGGCAAGACCGACTCACGTTTGTCGCGCTTTGGGCTGGCGTGATTCGCGATTACGAGATCAATGAGAAGCGCTCCATCCGTATGCTGAGGGTGCGACTCGCTCATTTGGAGCCATTCTTCGGAGATATGCGAGCGATCGAAATATCGACCGCAAAAGTAGAGGAATATAAGCAGCAGCGGAAGCGCAAAGGCGCCAGCAATGCGAGCATCAATCGAGAGCTGGCCTTGCTGCGCAGGGCCTTTCGAATTGCTACCGAAGCGGGACATTTGAATACAGCTCCTAAGTTCAGAATGCTGGAGGAAAACAACGCCCGTGGCGGCTTTTTTGAGCAGGAGGACTTTCAGCGCGTCCGCGCGGCGCTGCCGGAGTATTTGAAATTGCCCATATCTTTTCTCTACTTGTCGGGCTGGCGTGTAGACGAAATGCGCAAGTTGCGCTGGTCGGACGTTGATTTGGAAGCGGCTTCGATCCTCCTGCCGAAGGAGCGCAGCAAGAACAAGCAAGCGCGGACGCTTGCATTGGCCGGAGAATTACTAAAAGTGATTAGGCAAGCACACGCGATAAGGCGTCGCGATTGCCCGTTTGTATTCTATCGATTCGGTGTTCGAGCGCGTGGTCTTCCCGATGGACAACCTATAGGACAATTTGACCGGTCCTGGAAATTAGCGTGTCAGGCCGCCGACGTCATTGGTCGTATCGTGCACGACTTCCGCAGAACGGCCATCCGAAACATGGTTCGGGCGGGGGTGCCCGAACGGGTGGCGATGGAGATTTCCGGACATCGGACACGTGAGGTCTTCGAACGGTACAATATCGTGAGCGAGTCCGACCTCCGTCTGGCTCAAGAACGACTCAGCGACTACCTTCGCGCGCAAGGAACCAAAGTGACTGAGGACCGAAACGGCTATACTGTACAAAACACGGACACTGTCTGCGCTAGCAAGATTCCACCGGAGCTTGCGGGGGAAAACCAGCTAATAAAATCAATTAGTTAGCTAAGTGCCCCGGCCGGGAGTCGAACCCGGACTTGAGGTTCCGGAGACCTCCGTGATGTCCTTTTCACTACCGGGGCACAAGTTTGAAGGGATGACTCTAGTATATCCCGCACGCCGCTGGAACAACCGCGGATCAGGCGCTGGCCTCGACTCCTCGTCCTCTCGTTCCGATTTGACAGCTCCCAAACCCGTGGCGCAAAATCCCTCCCACCTACATCCGCTTGCCAGAGATAGGGTTCGCCCGCCAACCCGTGCTCATGCGAATTTGCGTCCCAGAAAATGTGTCTGTGAACCGGCCAAGTAAACTCTCTGTCCCCGTCCAGGAGAATCGCTAATGGCTCTCTTGCCCTATCTCGATGATAACGACGCCACGCCCGAAGTCCGCAAGATGCTCAGCAGCCGGCCCGTGGTCCTGAACGTCCAGCGAATGACGGCGAACGCCCAAGGCATTTTCGCCGCTCGCAACCGCCTCAGCAATGCTCTCTTCACGCAAATCAAGCTTGATCCGCGCCTGCGCGAAATCGCGATTCTGCGCACTGCTAAAGATTGCCATTCCGTCTACGAATGGACCCAGCATGTGCCAGCCGCGAAACACGTCGGGGTCACTGACGAGCAAATCGCCGCTATCGAAAACTGGCCCACCGCGACATGTTTCAACGACTTGGAGCGCCTCGTCATGCAGCTCACCGACGAGGTCAACACCAATGTCAAGGGCAGTCGCGCTACCCTCGACAGCCTCAAGCGCCATCTCAGTCCCGGCGAAATCATCGAATTACTGATCATCATCGGCCATTGGCGCCAGACCGCAAGCATCCTGGAGACCACCGAGGTCGATCTCGAAGATTTCGCCGGCCAGTACAACATCCTCGATGGGATGAAAGCGGCCTCCCGCTAACGATTCCGAGGGGCGAAGATGAACCCGCTACCGCTCGCTCGTTTCAAGGTTATCGATCTGACCCGCGCCCGCTCCGGCCCCACTGCCGTCCGTCAACTCGCCGATTGGGGCGCCGACGTGCTCAAGGTCGAATCGACCGATTCCAGCCTTGAGGTCGGCTCGCGCAACGGTTTCGATTTCCAGAATCTCCATCGCAACAAACGCAGCATGACCCTCGACCTCAAAACTCCTGAGGGTGTCGAAATCCTCAAACGCCTCGCCACCACCGCCGATGTCCTCGTCGAAAACTACCGCCCTGACGTCAAGCATCGCCTTGGTATCGACTACGCGAGCCTGCGCGCGCTTAACCACCGACTCGTCTATGCGAGCATCTCCGGCTTCGGCCAGGACGGCCCCTACGCCAACCGCCCCGGTCTCGACCAGATTGCGCAGGGCGTGGGCGGCCTGATGTCCATCACTGGCCTCCCCGGTCAGGGTCCCGTCCGGGCCGGTATCGCGATCGCAGACCTCACTGCCGGTATCTTCTGCGCGATGGGTATCCTCGTCGCCCTGCTCGAACGCGAGCAATCCGGTGAAGGGCAGTGGGTCCAGTCGTCGCTACTCGGCGCTCAAATCGCGATGCTCGATTTTCAGGCCGCGCGCTGGCTCCTCGCTCATGAAGTCCCCGAGCAGGCCGGCAACAATCATCCGACTTCGATTCCGACCGGCGTCTTCGCCACTGCTGACGGTCATATCAATATCGCGGCCTCCGGCGCCGATCTCTTCGCCCGGCTTTGCAAGACGCTTGACGCCGAACATCTCGCCACCAATCCTGAATACGCCAATGGCCGTGAACGCCTCCGCAATCGCGACCGTCTCAACGCCGCCATTGAGGAAATCACTCGCACCCGCACCTCCGCCGAATGGATTGATCGCTTGAATGCCGCCGGCGTGCCCTGCGGCCCGATCTACAACATCGATCAGGTTTTCGCGGATCCTCAAGTACGTCATCTCGGTATCGCCCGCGCGATAGACACGCCCGAACATGGCCGTCAGGAGTTGGTCGGACAGGCCGTAGATCTCAGCCGCACGCCATGGGTTCTTCGCACTACGGCCCCTGAGAAAGGCGAGCACACGGACGCCGTCCTGACCGCCCTCGGTTATGACGCCGCGACGATCGCCGACCTTCGCTCCCGCGGGATCATTTGAACGCCACGCAACCGCGATTCCTCTGATGAGTACACAGAATGAAATCTGCCGAATGAACGCGGTCACGCTGGCCGTCCATCTGAAATCTAAGGCCTTGTCATCCGTTGAAGTGATTGAGGCTGTGCTGGCGCGAATGGAGAGGTTGGAGCCGAGTCTCCACGCCTTCTGCACGCCGACCCCTGATCTCGCACGCGCGGAGGCCAAGCGCGTCGAGAAGGCAATCATGCGTGGCGAGCCAATAGGCCCACTTGCGGGAGTGCCGATAAGCCACAAGGATTTGATTCTGACCAAAGGCGTGCGTACCGCCTCGGGCTCGCTTGCCTATAAGGACTTCATTCCGGCCGAAGACGATATCGTTGTCGAGCGCCTCCGCAATGCGGGCGCGATCATGATCGGCAAGACCAACGTTCCCGAATTCGGCTACAGCCCGACAGGCCATAACCCAGTCTTTGAAACCACTCGCAATCCATGGAATCTTGCGCTCACTACCGGAGGATCGAGCGCTGGCGCAGCCGCGGCAGTCGCAACCGGCATCGGTCCTTTAGCAACGGGCAGTGACGGCGGCGGTTCGGTGAGAATACCCGCCTCCTTTTGCGGCCTCTATGGATTCAAGCCCTCGATGGGCCGAATCCCGCTCTATCCAGGATGTCGTGACGAACGTTACCCGGGAGTGTCAGGATGGGAATCGCTCGAGCACATCGGGCCGATCACGCGAACCGTGGAAGACGCTGCCTTGTTGATGTCCGTCGCTGCCGGTCCCGATATGCGTGATCGTCATAGTCTGCCACGAGCGGATTTTGAATGGACGGAATGTTCAGGCGGCGATCTGCGCGGCTTACGGATAGCTTTCAGTCCCGATTGGGGCTATGCGCCGGTGGACCCCGAGGTGCGGCGCGTTGCCGGGGAAGCGGCAAGATTATTTGAGCGCGACCTCGGATGTGTTGTCGAAGAGGCAAATCCCGGATGGAGCAATCCCTTTGGTGCCTTCTTTGCGATCATGATGGCCGAGAGCGATCTGCGCGGGATGCGCGAGATGGCGCGCAAGTTTCCGATGTCAAGCCATCTGCTGGACGCTCTCAACATTCCTTGGACTGCCGAAGATTTCACTGATGCCAACATGAAGCGCAAGGAACTCGTTCGTACGATGGCAAAGTTCATGGCGCGCTATGATCTGCTGCTGACGCCAACGCTCGCCGTCCCGCCGTTCGCGATTCACACGCAAGGGCCTGAGAAAATCGATGGCCGCTACGTTCGTCCCGCCGAATTTCTCGCCTTTACCTTCCCGCTCAACTTGACGGGCCAACCGGCTGCTACCGTGCCCGCTGGCTGGACTGCGGATGGCCTGCCGATTGGCTTGCAGATCATTGGGCGGCATTTGGACGACGCGGCTGTCCTCCGAGCTTCCGCTGCATTCGAGGCGGCGGCGCCATGGCGCGACGAATGGCCCCCCATCCTGGCCGAAATGGGATTGTAACCCGAATAAATATCATCGCCCAAATTACACGAGGCCGCTCTTATTCGGCCAACTAGATTCGTCCTACGGCGTGCGCAACTATCAAAAGGAATATAGTTGCGGTACGCAACCCGGACAACCTCCACTGAGATCTGCCGAGCGTCCTGCCCTTTCCCAGACCTGAAGCTTTCTTAAACCCTCGGCTCAGGAGGAAGCGTGATGAGGGATCAAGCCGTGCCAGGAACATCAGACACCATCTGCAATCAGGAACAGCGCGGACCCTTGAGTCTCGGCCTGTTCATGCCCAATTGCAGCAACGCCTACTCCATCAGCACCTATAAACCTGTCCCTGACGACTGGACTTACGAGGCAAACGCTCAAATCGCTCATGCCGCCGAAGCAGCCGGCTTTGATTTCCTCTTTCCTGTCGCCAAGTGGAAGGGATACGGCGGCCCGACCGACTATCTCGGCACTTCTCTCGAAACCATGACTTGGGCTGGCGCATTGCTCGCGACAACTGACCGCATCAAAGTCTTCTCTACGGTGCACGTGCCCATCTTCCATCCACTGGTCGCAGCCAAGATGGGCGCGACGCTCGACCATATTGGCAAAGGGCGATGGGGCCTCAATGTGGTCAGCGGGTGGAGCGAACGCGAGTTCGGCATGATGGGAATCCAGGTCCTGCCGCACTCCGAACGGTACCAACGCACAGCCGCTTACATCGAAATTATTAAAGGCCTATGGACCTGCGAACCTGGCACCTTCAACCATCAATCGAAGTGGTACCAGATCAACGGCGGATGGGTAATGCCGCAGCCGACCCAGATACCACATCCACCGATTGCTAATGCGGGAGTGTCGGAGGAGGCGCGTGAGCTCGTGGCACAGATGTGCGACTGGGCCTTTATCGCTCCGCCATCGCTGGAGGCCACTGCTAGCGTGACTGCCGATTTTCGAGGACGCGCCGCGCGTCACGGCCGCAGCGTTCGATGTTGCTGTTACCCATTCATTGTCTGGCGCGAGACGGAGCGGGAGGCGCTCGACGAGCGCCGCCGGATCCTCGAACAAATGGATCGTGAAGCCGCTGAAAATTGGGCGCGCGGCCTGATTCCGCAAAGTGGCTCTTTCGATCAGTTTACGCTTGAAATGTTTACGCTTGGTGGGGGTGGATTGCCGATCTTTGGTACACGCGATCAGGTCGCCGAGGGCATCGACCGATTGTACCGTTCCGGTATGGACGGCCTCCTGATGGTATTTCTTTCCTACTACGAGGACACCCTGCGCTTCGAGCGCGAAATCATGCCCTTGCTGCGCCAGCTCGGCACTATCCGCTAGACTCTACAACGCCGTAGCCGCGTGAGGTAGGCGTCGACTCGTTCTGAGTCATACCAACGGGCCCGGTAATTTCGACAAGCCTTGGCTTCAAGTCATCGCTTCGAGACTTCGACAAGTTTCTCTTAATCCCAACTCGACTCCGCTCGAAGCGTTTGTGGCCGTTCCCGACCTCAGCTAGATTCCCTGTCGCACGGAGGATTTCAACATGCAGGATTTGCTGCCGCTCGCGCAAAAACTCGGTGACCGTCTAAAGCAGCGCCGCGAAACT